>JAJLKL010000217.1:0-6098 GCA_033838975.1 Hymenobacteraceae bacterium
TCCAGCAGGTGTATGGTCAGCACTTTCTTGTTAAGCGATTTGCCCGACTTCAGTTTCCAGGCACCAATGCCATTCAACGCGATGCCCAACACTGCAATGCCAAGCATCCACTTTACATCCGGCATTTGAGGGTTCATGATACGCCTGATGCTCTCATAGAAAATGTAGACGGCCCCGAGCATCAATACCAACGCATTAATGAGCGCACTCAGCATAGAAAAGCGTTTATAGCCGTAGGTGTACTTGTCGTTGCTCTTTTTGTTTACTGACTTTCGCTCAAAATACCAGCCGAGGCCAAGTGCAAGGCTGTCTGCAAAGTCGTGAAGTGAGTCTGCAATAATAGCGATGCTGCCTGAAATAAGCCCCCCCACTAGCTCCAGTATCGTAAAGGAGAGATTAAGGAAAAACGCCGTTTTTATACTTTTAACCTTACTATTTTTTGCTGTTGCCATACCAACGATGCTCGCTTTTGTAACGGTTGTGCTAATGCCATGTACAGCCACTGTAGCACGTTTTACTGTACTGTACGTGCGCAGCGCCTTTTTTTGTTAGCACAGTTCACTGCACAAGTGTATTAGCAAGGTGTTGGTGCTGATTTACCTGCTCCGTAAGAAACTGGAACAGCGTAGAAAAGTATATTTTCTATGCAATGGAGCAAGTGCATCAGCGGCTGGTATAGGCAAGTTAGCTGAAAGCTGCTCTACAGCGTTATTATAGGGCAACTAAGGAAACATCATGCTACTTCGGCAACTCCAGCACAAACTCGCGCCCCTGCGGCACAGACAGTCTGTAACTTTTAATCCAGGGGTTGTAGAGGCGCAGCGTCTTGTAGTTTGTACCCTGCTCCAGAGCAAAGGCCGGAAGGTCAGAAACAGTAGAGGTAATTTTTAAAGCCCGTGAAGGCAGCGGCTCATACCCTCGCTCCTCTGGCAGCTCAAAGCCATACTTCTCCGGGTTGCCCAAGACTTCCTTCAGGGCCAGTATCCGGAACATATACCGGGAAGTTTCATCGTTCAGGTACAGATCGTAGTAAGAGGTAACCCCCTGCCGCTCCAGGGCGCGGTCCAGGCCGGCCATACCACGGTTATAGGAGGCAGCAGCATTCGTCCATGAGCCGAAGCGGTTCTTGGCTGTTTTCAGGTATTTTACCGCTGCAAGCGTGGCTTTCTCTACATGAAAGCGCTCGTCCACCTCTCCGTTCACTATTAACCCATACCCACGGGCTGTATCAGGCATCAGCTGCCAGAAACCGGCGGCACCAGCCGGTGAGGTAACGTGCCCGAACAGACTTTCGGCCAGGGCCAGGTATATAAAATCCTCTGGTATCCCGTTTTGCTTTAGCAGTGCCTTAATTTCAGGCACATAACGCTGCATTCGCTTCAGGCCTAAAAGCGTGGTGGCATGCAGGTACGAGTTTACCAGGAGCTCCCGGTCCAGCCGCTCAGCTACGTCCGGCACCTGCAGTGGCACCGGCTCACCGGCAAAGCTCAGGGTAGTAGGCAAAGGAGGCGGGCTAAACAGTTGTTTTGAGGTTTTAAGATCTCCTACTCCCTTACCCGGGAACGCCTCTAAACTAGTCTGTTGCTGGCTACACAATTGTAGACCGATTACAATGATCAATGTTACCCAAACGTACTTCCATAACTGCTGTGCCATCCTCTGCTCCTTTCTGCTTTGTTATCACTTCAGCATAACATGCTGTAGACTACTACCTCTTAAGTTAAGCAAAAAAACGTAAACCGCTCCATCATGTGCTAACAACCAGCTGCTGTTCACTAAACTTTATACGCAGCAGACTCACCCATACTCTTCTAAAAATTAACCACTTACACTAAAACCACTTCTAACAATGAAGCAGTTTAACCGTTTTATCTTGTATGAAACGCAGGCAAATCTTTATTGTGGCCGGTATACTGGTGCTGGCACTGGCAGTGTTCCTCTCCTCCAGGTTGGGTGAAGAGGAAAAAGAGGAGCGCCCGCAGAAGGAAGAGAGGGTATACGTGGAGGTGCAACGGGTCCATCCAGACACAGTACAAAGTTATGTAACACTCACGGGGCGGGTGATCCCCAAGGATAGGATAGAGATTTTTGCGGAGGTAGGCGGCATCTTTATTGACCAGGGTAAGCCGTTCAAAGTCGGGTATGACTATAACCGGGGGGAGGTGCTGGTGCGCATCGATGCCGAAGAGGCCGAGCAGCGCCTTATCAGCAGCAAGAGCGCCTTTATGAACGTGCTGGCGCAGGTGGTTCCCGATCTTAAGATCGACTTCCCGGAGATCTACGAGCCATGGCGCGACTACCTCATCAACTTCGATGTAAACAGACCACTGCAGCCACTCCCGAAGGCACCCACAGACCGGCAAAAGCTTTTCCTGACGGGCCGCAACGTGTACAGCCAGTACTATGCCCTTAAAGAGCAGGAAGCCCAGCTGCGCAACTACATTATCCGCGCCCCCTTCGACGGCACCGTTACTGCCGCGCTCATCAACGAAGGCACGCTGGTACGGGTGGGCCAGAAACTGGGGGAATTCATCAAAACGGATGTCTATGAAATAGAAGCTGCCATCAGTCCGGAAGAGCTGCAGTACCTCTCCAAAGGAGATGAAGTGCTGCTCCAGGTGCCGAATTCCACCGTCACCTATACTGGCAGCGTCAGCCGCATTAACGCCAGCATAGACAGCGAGACACAGACAGTGCCGGTATACATCCAGGTGAGCCACCCGGACCTGAAAGCAGGTATGTACCTGAAGGGCCGGGTAAAGGGGCAGCAGTTTGAGCAGGCGGTGCGGCTCCCGCGCGATGTGCTGGTGAACGACAAAAGCATCTACCTGATTGAAGACAGCACCGCAGCCCTGAAACCGGCCCAGGTCCTCAAGTTTTCCTCCGACGAAGTTATACTTGGCGGTTTGGAGGAAGGCGCCCTGGTGATGGAATCGAATGAAAACGCTGCGTTTGAGGGCACAAAGGTTACTTATAAATTAAACTGACAGCAGATGCGCCGAATCATAGCCTTTTTCATACGGAACGAAGTACTGATCAACCTCACGCTGCTGCTGATCGTTATCTTTGGCTACTTCAGCGCGCGCAACCTCACATCCTCTTTCTTTCCCAAGCAGGAGACAAAGTTTATCATTATTGAGGCGGTATATCCCGGCGCATCCCCCGAAGAGATAGAAGAGGGCATCACGCTGAAGATAGAAGAGAACCTGCAGGGTGTCAGCGGCATCGACCGGGTTACCTCCACCTCCTCCGAAAACGCCGCCAACATACAGGTAGAGTTGCTCTCCTCCGCCGATGCCGACGTGGTGCTGCAGGACGTGAAGAACGCCGTGGATCAGATCAGTTCGTTTCCGCAGGGGCTGGAGCGGGTGGTGGTGTTCAAACAGGAGATCGTAAACTTCACGGCCAAGATAGCACTGAGTGGTGACGTACCGCTGGAGGACCTGAAAGAAAAGGCTCAGAAGGTGGAGGATGACTTGCGCGCCTCCGATGAAATCTCTCAGATTTCCCTCTCCGGCTATACCCCTGAGGAAATCGAAGTGGCCGCCCGTGAGAACCTGCTCCGCAGCTACGGCCTCACATTCGAAGATCTGGCCAATGCCGTACGTACGGCAAACATTGAAGTAACAGGCGGCACCATCAAGGGGGCAGAAAGGGATGTCATCATCCGGGTGGACAACAAAGAGTACTATGCCCGAAAACTGGAAGACATAGTGGTAAAGGGACTGCCGGACGGTCGGCTGGTGCGCCTGCGCGATGTGGCCGACGTAAAGGATAAGTTTGAAGAAACCACCGACCGCGCCTTTTTCAACGGTAAGTCTGCCATTCTGCTCACCATCAGCACCCTCAACGAAGAAGACATCCTGAGCGCAGCCGCCTACGTGCGGGATTACATCGAGAAGTTTAATCAGCGAAACCAGCAGGTAAAGGCCACGCTGGTAGACGACGCCACCGTAAACCTGCGGGAGCGCATCGGGCTACTGGAGAAAAACGGTATGATCGGAGCCATACTAGTTGTTTCGCTGCTGGGCATGTTTTTGCGCATCCGGCTGGCCTTCTGGGTTGCCATCGGTATACCTATCTCTTTCCTGGGTATGATCATCCTGGCTAACCTGGCGGGCATCACCATCAACGTGCTCTCACTGTTTGGGATGATTCTGGTAATCGGTATTCTGGTGGATGACGGCATTGTGGTGGGCGAGAACATTTTCCAGCACTACGAAGACGGGGAGTCACCGCATGAGGCTGCCGTGAATGGCACACTGGAAGTGCTCCCTTCCATTATCTCGGCCCTCACCACCACCTCCATTGGCTTTGCCTTTTTCTTCTTTATCGAGGGACAGTTGGGCGAGTACTTCTCTGATGTCTCGTTTGTGGTGATCAGCGCACTTGGGGTTTCGCTGCTGGAGGTGATGCTGTTTCTGCCCGCCCACCTGGCCCACAGCAAAGATCTGGACAGAAACTACAAACCCAATGCGGTAAAGGAAAAAGTGGCCAATGTGATGTTTTGGGTCCGCGACAATACCTATAAGCCGCTGCTGAAGTTCATACTGAAGCACAAGGTATTCTACTTCCTGCTGGTGTTAAGTGTGTTTGTGATCACCATTGGCGCAGTGCGGTCTAAGGTAGTGCGCACGGTGTTCTTCCCGGATATTGAATCAAACTCCGTTACCGTTACGCTGGAGCTTCCCGCCGGCACCACTGACTCTATCACCGAGAACACCATCAAAAAAGTTGCCGCTGCCGCCCGTACCCTGAACCAGGACTACCGCCAGCAGTTAAAGCAGGACGAAGACGCCGAGACCAAAGACGTGATTGAGGATGTAGAGCTGCGGGTGGGGCCTACCCGAAACACAGCCACGGCGGTAGTGTACCTGGCTCCTGCCGAGTCAAGGACCATCCGAAGCTTCCAGATTGCCAGCGACCTGCGCGAGAAAGTCGGCCCCATACCCAGTGCGCGCAAACTCGCCTACGAGACCAGCACCGCCTTCGGCAAGCCTATCTCCATCTCCCTCTCTTCCAGCGACTACAATGAGCTGCAGTTAGCTTCCGAAGAGCTTAAGGCCAAACTGCGCGAAATGCAAACCGTGAAAGATGTGGTGGATAATTTCCAGGAGAGCCAGCCGGAGGTGGGTATCTCGCTTAATGAGCAGGCGAGACTACTCGGGCTGAATCCGCTGCAGGTGATCTCGCAGGTGCGCAACGGCTTTTTTGGGCAGGAGGCGCAAAGGCTGCAGCGTGGCGATGACGAGGTGAAGGTATGGGTGCGCTATGACCGCGAGGATCGTACCAACCGGGAGCAACTGCAGGAAATGCGCATCCGTACCCCCGACGGGCGCTCTTTGCCGCTCGAGCAGCTCGTGGATATTGAGGAGCAGCAGGGGCCTATCGCCATCAACCATCGCGATGCCCGCCGCGAGATACGCGTGGATGCTGATGTGGCGAGCCTGGAGGTATCCTCTGTAGATGTTATCGCTGACATTACCTCAAACTTATTGCCGGAGATTCTGGCCAAGCACCCGAGCATAGACTATACCTTGGAGGGCCAGGTAAGGGAAACAAGCAAGCTGGGCAAGTCGGCGGCGCTGGTAGGGCCTCCTATCCTGCTGCTCATGCTGGCCATGCTCATCTATACCTTTAAATCCTACAGCCAGGCCTTTTCGCTTATCCTGATGCTGCCCTTCGGCCTGATCGGGGCTATATGGGGTCATTATATCCACGGCTTGCCTGTCAGTGTGCTTTCCATACTGGGCTTTGTGGCCTTGATCGGTATACTTCTAAATGACGGGCTAGTGTTCACCAACACGCTTAACGATAAGTTGCGGGAGGGGGTGAAGTATGAAAAAGCACTGCTGGAGACAGGGATGTCGAGGTTTAGGCCGCTGGTGCTTACCACCATTACTACCGCCGCAGGTTTGGGTCCGCTGATTTTTGAAACTAGCTTTCAGGCGCAATTCCTAATTCCGATGGCAGCAACGGTGGCCTATGGTCTGGTAATCGGGTCCCTGTTTATCGCGACACTGCTACCGGTTTTCCTCAGTGCTACAAACCGGGTAAAGGTGTATGCCTCCTACCTCTGGACAGGCCATAAACCGGAA
>JAJLKL010000218.1:0-19852 GCA_033838975.1 Hymenobacteraceae bacterium
ACTTGTTACGAGAGCATTGGCTACGTCTTCTACAGTAAAGTCATCTACTGTCCAGCGGGAGGAGCCATCTACCTGGTCGAGGGAAGTGTACACGAGCGCGATGTGCGCTGCGCCTTGCTTATAGGCATCTAACAACAGAACAGACTCTGTCCATTCATCAGAGCCTACTTCAGGGAAGTTAGCGTTAAGCTCTGTCCACTGTGCTGTGCCAGGCGCACTTACGCCATCGTAATCAGAAGAGATCATCAGCTTAAGCTTTGGCCCCAGGAAGGCAGATCTTGTCCAGAATGAAAGCCGCGGGATGTTGAAGCCTGTCAAGTCCAGCTCAGGAGAAATCAGCCAATCCTCGTTAGCCGCGCCTTGTTTTGTTGCGCTGCTATAGCCATTTATCTGCACCGCATTGCCTGACCTGCCATAAGAAGTACATTCCCATGTTGCAGTTCCTTCTACGCTAACCTGCATCCATCCGCCCGGCATGTTTGTGCTTCCTACAGGCGTGCAGTTGTCGAAGTTTTGTGCAAATGGGCTTACAGCATTCGCTGATACAGTTAGCACCTGGTCGTCCAGGTCCGCGTTTGTGTGTGTAATGGTACCTGAGAATGCACCTACAGCTGAAGAAGTGGCGCGCACATATACCGTCTGCTCCGCTTCGAGCTCAGTATTTGAGAATGTTATTGTACTGCCGAAACCTGTTGTTTCACTCTTGGAGATTTTGAATGGCTCCGTTGCCGTTAGTGTGACATCACCTGCCAGATTACGACCGGATAAGGTGTATGAGCCTGCAACAGAAGTTCCCACTATGCCATCTCCCAATTCTAATGAAGTGGGAGCAATAAGTGAAGGGGCTGTGCTGTTGGTTGACTCGAACTCTAGTCGAAAGTCATCAATGGCGAACACATCACGCGAGCCACCTCCGGTTGAACCCGATAATGCTACAATGCGGATATGCACTTTTTCACTTGTGTTATCCAAGGCTGTTAAGCTGCTTGCCGGAATTACAACATCAGTAGACTGTATGCCTGAAGTGGTACCAGTGGTTCCCGTCGGGATAAAATCAGTGGGATTATCTCCGATCCCGTAGTCTACACTCCAGACAACTGTTCTGCCGTCATTCGTTAACTCCTGAGCCTTAAAATTGATGGAAAATCCTCTATAGCCTGTTGTGTTGGCAAGTGTAAACACAAATGCAGCACCAGGATCACCCATACTGCCCGTTTGCCTTACCGCAATCACCCTGTCTGATGAGGCACTCTGCTCAGCAGATGTTGCTGCCGTAGTTAAGCCATCTAATGATGCCCTGTTATTGAACTGACCACTGGTTGATGACCAAGCCGTAGCGTTCGTCACAAACGTTGCATCGGTGCCTAAGCTGCTCTGCGTAGCCCCTGTCTTTACGGACCAGCCAGCTGGTAAACCACCTCCTACGTTATCGAAGTTTTGTACATAGGGTGAAGAGTTTAATGTCACCTGCCCATACGCATCGCTGCCGGCGAATAGGCCACAGCAGACCAGCGCAAAAGCAGAAAGCTTTTGTAAATGTTTAACCATAAAAGTGTAATTGAGTATTGAATGGATTGATTTTGCAGCGTAGCACAGACACACCTCTTTTCAGGAAGAAACCTCAGATGCAGCGATGTAGGTGCCTGAATCATGCTGCAAAACTAGCCATAAAAGGACAATCTTTTGTTATCTATATATTAACAATCAGATTCTTACTAAATATACCTCCTAAAGCACAAATTACAACACATACTATGTTACTAACAAAACGCCTCCGGCTCTAGATCTTAGCCAGGGCCTGTTCCAGGTCTTTGATCAGGTACGCAGGCTCCTCCAGACCAATATAGAAGCGCACCATGTTCGGAGGCAAAACGGACTTCTGGTTTGGCAAGGTATAGGTAGCCGACATGGGAAAGATCAGCGATTCGTGACCTCCCCAGGAGGCGGCCATCAGGAAATGCTGCAGGCTATCGCAGAAAAGGTCTATTTTATCCAACTCCTGCGCTTTAAGGAGGATGGAGAATTGCCCTGTGTTATTCTTCAGCTGCCGCTGCGCCAGTTCGTACTGTGGGTGTGAGGGCAGAAAAGGGAACAGCACCTTCTCCACCTTCGGGTGCTGCGCCAGGTACTCCACCACAGCGCGTGTGCTGGCAGCTACCCTTTCCATACGCACCGGCATGGTACGCAGCCCCCGCACCAGCAGCCAGGCATCATGCGGCGACAATACGGCCCCCAAGGTCATGTACTCCTGCACAAAGATCTTGTTGATCTCCTCTCTTTTGCCGCAGATAATGCCTCCCATCACATCAGAGTGCCCCCCGATGTACTTCGTGCAGGAATGTACCACCAGGTCCACCCCCAGCTTAATGGGGTTCTGGTAAAGCGGACTGGCGAAGCTGTTGTCGATGATGGTACTGCAGTTGTGTTCCCTGGCGATGGCCACCACGGCAGCAATATCCTGCAGCTCAAAGGTAAAGGAAGTAGGGCTCTCCAGGTACAGAAGGCGTGTATTCTCTTTGATGGCATTGCGGTAGTTTTCCGGATCGGTACCGTCTACAATGCTTACTTCCACTCCAAAGCGGGCCAGAAACTTGTGCATGAGCGTCTTTGTCCAGCTGTAGGTGTAGTTTGTGCACACCACATGGTCTCCGGCCTTTACCTGCGAGAGCACCGCCGCCGACACAGCCGCTATACCACTTCCAAATGCAATGGCATGCTCCGCCCCCTCCAGCGCGGCAATCTTCTTCTCCAGTATCGTTACCGTCGGGTTGTTACCGCGTGTGTACAGGTACTCGTTTGGCTCGTGCTGTAGCTTATAGCGCATCTCGGCTACAGTGCTGCTGGCAAAATTACTCGTCTGGATGATAGGCGGTGCGACGGCATGATAATACTGGTCACGTTCCTCCCCCAGCTCATTGATGATGAAAGAAAGATCCATAGTCCGGTCTGTTGTACCTATATCCTTTTACTCATATTTTAAAACGGGTGTTTTGCCTCCCCCTACTCTCTTAACCTAAGCACCTGGGTGCTCTGAAAGGCCTCCAAACACGCTCCTCTTCAAGCATGAGTTCACCCTGAATATCAGCTTTTTACATTTATTTTTCTCTCCAACACATCTACTTGATTATCAACAACTTAAAACACTAAACCACAGCATAAAACAGGCTCTTTTTGCAACTGTTGCCGCTTCAGAATTGTTGTAACTATATGAAAGAGAAAGCAGAAGAAAACGTATTTTCAATCTATCCGGAGGAGCAGAAGCAGACCGATAAGGAGTGGCAAAAGTCCATTCCGGCACAGGTGTTTCTGAACTACTTCTTCGCGATCAGCTATCATGTCCAGCACTTCAACGACAATGGTTTGGAGAGCCTCGCCTTCTTCCGGGAGGCCAGGCCGGAACTGAATGAACAGGATGTGGAGGCAGTGAAGCGTCTGCTGCTGAACAGCTGGAACACGGAGTACGCCTTGCGCTCTACAGCAGAGTTAGGCGATGAGGCCTACATGCGTAACGCCCTGCACTGGACCTTCCCGCAGGCCTATTATGCCGTATTTGCCAGCCTGCAGGCCTTTCTGCATACAAGAGGCGTCAAAACCAACAGCGAGGCCTGGATACTGCGCGAGGCAGGGCGCCTGGTGGTGAAGAACGCGTACCCGCAGGCCATGAGCTTTTACGCCTCCGGGCATTACGACGACTTCAATGTACGCCGGTTACCGCTGGCACATTACAAACCGGGGCTGCAGATAGCGGGGAAAGAGCTGGAGGCACAGGCCCAGATCGGGCAGTTCTTGCGCACCACGCGCCGACAGAAGGCAAAGGCCGTGCGGCAGGAGGTGCAGGCCAACCCGGCCACCGCTATCCGGAGCAGCAAAACGGGTGATGTACTGCAGAAATTCGGTCCGCAGCACTGGCAGCAGCTTACCTGGCGCATTGGCTATACCACCCTCTTCGACCTGATGGCGCGCCTGCGCATCTCCTCCACACACCGGGAGATAGAGCGCTTTGTGCAGGCGGATATTGACTTTAAACTGTTCCATGAGTCGCTGCTGCAGATCGTGAGCTACCTGAACGGCATACACGAGTGTTATGTGGCACAGGCGATGGGCGTGCAACAGTACGAGACATTTGTGCAGGAATTGCCGGCTTACCTGCAGAAATCCTTTGTGGCGGCAAGGCTTGAGGAGCAGGTGAAGCCACTGCTAGGCGATCAGGAGCATCGCCTGGGCGCTGCAGCTTAAACTACAGATTACCCTTATATGCTAAACTCCCGCAGGTGCAGACCTGCGGGAGTTTTTACTTTATCCTACACAAGCAGAAGCATACTTTGCCTATACCTGTGGTGGCCTAGGCGCAGGAGACAATTCAGGCTTTCATAGATTTAAACTATTAACATTTAAGCTTTAAAAGCTGCTGATTATTTATCAATTTTGCAGTTTGATTTAAACTACACACTTAGAGTATAATCGCATGCAACTGAGCGAACAGGAACTACGCAGACGCCATGAGCGCGAAGAGCTGGAGAAAATGGGCATCAACCCGTATCCCTCTGAAACATTTGAAGTTACTGCTACTGCCAAAGAGATAAAGGAAAATTTTGATAAGGAGAAGAATAACTACCAGGAAGTAAGCCTTGCCGGCCGTATGATGAGCCGCCGCATTATGGGTAAAGCCTCTTTTGCGGAGCTGATGGACAGCACAGGCCGTATCCAGATCTACGTTTCCAGAGACGACATTGCGCCGGGCGAGAACAAGGATATGTACAACACCGTGTTCAAGAAGATGCTCGACATCGGTGACTTCATCGGTATCAAGGGCTATGCCTTCGTAACACAGGTGGGAGAGATCTCCGTGCACGTAACCGAGCTGAAAGTATTAACCAAGTCGCTGAAGCCGCTGCCGATTGTGAAGCGCGAGGTGGATGAGAACGGCGTGGAGCACGTGTACGATGCCTTCAGCGACCCGGAGCTGCGTTACCGCCAGCGCTACGTGGACCTGGTGGTGAACCCGCACGTTCGTGAGACATTCAAGAAGCGTACGCAACTGGTTAACTCTATGCGCCAGTACCTGGGCAACAAGGGCTACCTGGAGGTGGAAACCCCTATCCTGCAGCCTTTATACGGTGGCGCGGCGGCCCGTCCTTTCAAGACGCACCACAACACGCTGGACATGACGCTGTACCTGCGCATTGCCAATGAGCTGTACCTGAAGCGCCTGATCGTCGGCGGTTTCGACGGTGTGTTTGAGTTCGCCAAGGACTTCCGCAACGAGGGTATGAGCCGCTTCCACAACCCGGAGTTCACACAGGTGGAGCTTTATGTTGCTTACAAGGATTACAACTGGATGATGGACCTGGTGGAGGAGATGGTGGAGAAGGTAGCCCTTGACCTGCACGGCACCACCGAGGTACAGGTTGGCGAGAACATCATCAACTTCCAGCGCCCTTGGAAGCGCTTCACCATGTTTGAGGCAATCGAGCACCTCACCAAGATCGACATCTCGGAAATGGATGAGCCGCAGCTGCGCCAGACCTGCGAGAAGCTGGGCATCCACGTGGACCCATCCATGGGTAAAGGCAAGCTGATCGACGAGATCTTCGGCGAGACCTGCGAGCCATACCTGATCCAGCCGACCTTCATCACGGACTACCCTGTGGAGATGAGCCCGCTGGCCAAGAAGCACCGCAGCAAGCCAGGGCTGGTAGAGCGCTTCGAGGCGATATGTAACGGAAAGGAGATCTGTAACGCCTTCTCTGAGCTGAACGACCCGATCGACCAGCGTGCCCGCTTTGAGGAGCAGCTGGAGCTGGGCAAGCGTGGCGACGTGGAGGCCATGGTGCTGGACGAGGACTTCCTGCGCGCCCTGGAGTACGGTATGCCGCCAACAGCCGGTCTGGGTATTGGTATCGACCGCCTGAGCATGATCATGACCAACTCGCACTCTATTCAGGATGTGCTGTTCTTCCCGCAGATGAAGCCGGAGAAGCAGGAGCGTAAAGAGGAAGAGAAGAAATAGCCTACTCTTATACTTAAAAAGGAAGGGCCTGCTACTGTGTAGCTGGCCCTTCCTTTTTAAGCCTTATTTAGATTAAACGCCGGGAGTATTTCGGGCTGTATCCGTCATGTTCCGGTTTTCCTGGTCATCCCATTTGCCTGTGTCTGTGTAAGGGCTCTTTTCCCTGTTACCACTTTCCCTGCTCTTGTTCATCCAAGAGTTAGCCCTTTCTTTGCCTGCGCTGTACCCCTGCTTCACCGAGTCACTCATCTGGTTACCAATTCTCGAAGCCGAGTTGGCAACCTGTCTGCGTAGATCCTTTCCTTTTTCAGGAGCCAGCAACATACCTGCCAGCACACCAACACCGGCACCGGCCAGCAGGCTAAGAGCTACCATACCGCCGCCGCCGCTGCTGCTTTTATGCTTCATAGAAGATGTCTCTCTCTGTCTCGTTTGGCGCTGCGCGTTGATATAGTTACTTCTCTCCTCTCCAAGTGATCTACAATCCATGTTCGTTCTCATAGTATATGCTTAAATTTTAATAGTTAATAATTTGTCTCTTTTCAGAGCCTGTATAAAATTAAACGGGAGTTTAAGGCTAAGGTTAAGACGGCTGCTGCTGATAAAGCAAGAGCGCCCTCTCACTCGGAAAGGGCGCTCCTGTAGGCACAGTCTGATGCCACTGCCTCAGCAAACCCGTAGTCACTACCGGTTTCAGCAGCAAAAGCCTGTGTAAGAATCTTATGTCGTCACCTATTGCTATAGATTAAGCGTTGCCACCTCCGGTAGTACCGGTAGTGGCTGTACCAGTAGTGGTACCACCAGTAGTTGTACCTGTGGTGCCTCCTCCGGCTGTGCCTCTGTTAGCTCCTCCGGCTTTGTCTTCCTCAGACTTGCCAAAAGTAGTGCCGCTCATTTTCTTGATTTCGTCAAGACCGTCCTGAAGGTTCTTCTCAAGGTCTTTGCTCATTCTGTTCGCCCACTTTTTCACACTGCTGCGCGTAACCTCTCCTGTATCCGGAGCCATTAGTAAGCCGGCAATCACACCAGCACTAGCACCTGCTAAGAGAGCAAGCAATACCTTTCCGCTATTGTCTTTCATAATACTTATTTGTTATTAAAATTGATTATCGACTGATATCCATTTTACTAACGATTAAATATAGCATTAAGTTATATCTATGATACAGAATATTATCATATGATACTTTAAAGTGCTTAACAGCAGCTGTGGGGGCCCTTTTTCCTGCGCTACCTAGCGGCCGGAAATGATGCGAACGATCTCGTCACGGGTTTTGCCCAGCCTGCGCTGCAGACGTTCCAGCAACTCATTCTCTCTTCCCTGCTGGTATTCCAGGTCCTCATCTGTGAGTTCGCCGTAATTGGCCCTTAGCTGTCCCTTCACATCTTCCCAGGAGCCATGCATCACCAGCTCATCTTCTGAACCGGTTCTTCCGGAAGACCTCAGGTTCTCTGTCCAGCGCTTCACGGTACTGTTCACATCTTCACTGGCTTTCGTGAGACTGCGCATCACACTCTCACGCGTAGCCTTTCCGTTTTCAGGTGCCAGCAATATACCTGCCGCAATACCGGCTCCTATACCGGCTAAGGTCGCCAGCAGGATCTTACCAGTATCGCTGTCTGCTTTAGGAACAATTTTATCGAAATCTATTTCATCAGCAATTTTCATTTTTTCGGAACCACTGCCCGAATTGCTCATATTTTTGGTTCTCATGCTCTTGATAAATTTTATTTATGTATAAGTTATGCAGCTTAAAACTGTTGTACAGGGAGATTCAAGCCGCTTTTTTCTGCTTCAAAATACATACGGCTTCAGCTCATGTTGGTTAAACGATTCATGATCTGGGCGGCTTACCAGCACTTGACGCATAGGATAAAACTATTTTAACAGCTTAAAGATCCTCACCAAAACTTTTGGAAGTCCAACCCAAACCGCAGTCACTGCTAGAGCAACATTTACATTAAGAGCTAACGATGTTGTAATATTTCACTAGTTTTGCACCGCAAATTGCATAAAGCAGAAGCTCCACAGCAGAAATTGCACTAGCAAACCGTTATCGCGTATAATTTAGTAGCATCAAATTCAAACTATATAACTATGAAAAGAATAGTAGCAGCAGTATCTCTGATTACGATCAGCTGCTTTGCGTCCTGCGTCAACACAAAGTCCGCTGATACAGCGGCTAATTGCATTGACCCAAACAAGATCAACCCGGACCAGATGTGCACTATGCAATATGACCCGGTGTGTGGCTGCGACGGTAAAACATACGGCAATGCCTGCGAGGCAGACAGAGCTGGTGTAACTTCCTATACAAAAGGCGAGTGCGGCACTGAGAATAACTAATCAGTACACCTGTACCTAAACGAAGTCGTTATGAGTGAGAAAAAGTATTTCAAGCAGACAAATCCCTTTCGGGTGCCTACCACCGACGGTAAGCTAATAGAGGAGCATTTCGGCCATGCCTCTACCCGCACCTCCGGCTTTAGCGTGGCCCATATGGTGGCGCCACCGCATTGGAGCGAGCCGCATCAGAAACCTGAGTTTGATGAGGTAACCATTGTACTGCGCGGCCGCAAACGCATCGAGATCGATGGTGAGGAAGTGGAGGTCAAAGCCGGTGAGTCTATCCTTATCAAAGCGGGCGCCCGCATTCGCTACTCCAACCCCTACGACGAGGAAACAGAGTACTGGTCCATCTGCGTGCCCGCTTTCGACATCAGCACCGTGCACCGGGAGGAAGAGTAAGATTTTGGGATTTGAAGATTAGGAGATTTGAAGATTTGAAAATATTCTTCTTCTATCCCTTGATAACAGAAAGGCCTCTGCAAGTGTTGCAGAGGCCTTTCTGTTATCAAGGAGACAACGATCTTCTCATCTCCAAATCTCCTAATCCATAAATCTACTTCTGAATCATATCAATGATATCCTCTGAGATGCCCATGTTGCTGTAGCCGCCGTCGTGCATCAGGTTCTGCATGGTTACCATGCGGGTATAGTCTGAGAACAGGGTGATGCAGTACTTGGCACAATCTTCGGCAGAGGCATTGCCCAGCGGAGACATCTTGTCAGCAAAGTCGTAGAACACGTCGAAGCCGCCAACACCGGTGCCGGCCGTGGTTTTAGTCGGAGACTGGGAGATGGTGTTTACGCGCACTTTCTTCTGCTTACCCAAGCGGTAGCCATAGTTACGGGCAATAGACTCCAGCACCGCCTTCGCATGCGACATGTCGGTGTAGTCTGGGAACACACGCTGTGCCGCAATGTAAGACAGCGCCACAATAGAGCCCCACTCGTTCATGGCATCCTGCTTCTCTGCCACGTGCATCACCTTGTGGAACGACAGCGCCGAGATATCCAGTGTTTTTTGGAACCACTCGTAGTTCAGGTCCCCGTAAGGCTTGCCTTTGCGGATGTTCGGGCTCATACCGATGGAATGCAGCACGAAGTCAATTTTATCGCCCAGGATTTCCTGCGCTTTCGTGAACAGGTTCTCCAGGTCTTCCACAGAGGTAGCATCGGCCGGAATGATCTCAGCGTTGCACTCCTCTGCCAGTCTTTTGATCTCTCCCATTCGCATGGCCAGCGGCGCGTTCGTCAGCACAAACTCTGCACCTTCCTCTTTCGCGATCTGAGCAACTTTCCAGGCAATAGACTTCTCATCCAGTGCACCGAAAATGATTCCTTTTTTTCCTTTAAGCAGATTGTAAGCCATCTCTTTATTGTTGTTTGTTCGTTGCTATACCTTACCGCTTCCGGCCCGCCCGGAAACGAGGCAGCAATATAGCAATTACAAATTACAGTGAAAGCAACTCTTTCGCACTTTGATACGCATTGGCACTCGGGTTGGCCCCGGCAATCATGTGCGCGATTTCATTCACACGCTCTTCGTCGCTCAGCTTCTTCACCCGGCTGATGGTGCGGTCTTCCCGGTCCTCCTTGTACACAAAATAATGGGCATTACCCTGCGCCGCGATCTGCGGAAGGTGCGAAATGGCGATGATCTGGTGCTTCTGCGCCATCTGCTGCATCATCTTGCCTACCTTCACGGCCACCTCCCCGGAAATACCCGTGTCGATCTCGTCGAACACAATGGTTGGCAGGGCCGTTTTATCCGCCAGCATGTACTTGATACTCAGCATGAGGCGCGAGAACTCACCTCCGGAGGCAGCTTTGATCAGCGTCTGCGGCTGGGCTCCCTTGTTGGCGCTGAAGAGGATGTTGATCTCATCGGTACCGGTGGCCGTAGGAGCTACTTCGCTGTGCTGAATCACGATGCGGGCATTCGGCATTCCCAGATCCGCCACCAAGGTATAAAGCTCCTTTTCAAAGGTGTCGAACGATGCTCTGCGACGCTCTGACAGTACAGCCGCCTTCTCCTTCACGTCCTTCTCAGCCTCTTTCATGGCTTTCTCCGTGTTGGCAATCGCCGTATCCAGGTTCAGCACGCTCCCGACCTTCTCCTCCAGCTCAGCCTGTATCTGCAGCAACTCGGCAATGGTTTGCACCTGGTGCTTGCGCTGTAAGGTATAGATCAGGTTCAGGCGCTCCTGCACTTCCAGGGTCCTTTGCGGATCGGCCTCGGTATTACGCTCCGCATCCTCCAGCTCACCCGCAATGTCATTCAATTCGATCATGCAGCTTTCAGCGCGGGTACGCAGCTCCTCATATCTGCTTGAGAACTGGGCCAGCTGCCCGATGGTGTGCACCGTGTCCTTGAGCGCTGACGTGATGTTGAACTCCGACTCCGTGAGGCTCTGCACCGCCTGCGTCAGCTTAAGCTTGATATCCTCGGCATTCTCCAGCTGCTTCAGCTCCTCTTCCAGCTCCTCCTGCTCTGCTTCCTGCAGGTTGGCGTCCGCCAGCTCGTTGAGCAGGAAAGCGTGGTAGTCATGCTCCTTCTGTGCCTGTGCCAGCTGATCTGTCAGCTTCTTATAGTCGCTTTCCAGCTTTTTGTACTGGCGGTAGCTCTCGTTATAGTTGCGCAGGTAAGACAGGTTGCCCGCATAAATATCGAAGGTAGTGTTCCCCATGGCCGCCGTGTTACCGGCGTAAATATCCAGGATGTTCAGCTGATAGCTGGTATCGCCCAGCTGCAGCGTGTCGTGCTGTGAGTGGATGTCCATCAGGTTTTCCCCGATCTTGCGGATCACGTCCAGCGTTACCGGCGTGTCGTTCACAAAGGCACGCGACTTTCCGCTCGGGCTGATCTCACGGCGCAGGATGCACTGATTGTCAAAGTCCAGGTCCTCGGCCAGGAAAAGCTCCTTTAGGTTATAGGAGGAGATATCAAACACTCCTTCGATCACACACTTTTGCTCCTGGTTGAAAAGCAGTTTGGAGTCAGCACGGTTTCCCAGCAGCAGCCCGATGGCTCCCAGCATGATGGACTTGCCCGCACCCGTCTCGCCGGTAATGATGTTGAGCACCGGAGAAGGGTTCATCTCCAGCTTCTCAATCAGGGCGTAATTCTTTATTTTAAGATCTATCAGCATACACTAATGACACAAGACTATAGACATAAGATACAAGACTTTTGGCCTACGCTAAAGTTCGTTATTTCTGTTCTTTTTTTGAAGTATGAAATGGAAGGCTCGGCAGGTTCCGCTGTATCAGCAGCTACACCAACAGCTACTAATAGGGTGCCGCTGCATCATAGATAATTTCCTCTACCTGCTCCACCGGCACGGTATGTTTACCGAAGCGGTGGTCCTGCAGTTGCAGCCGCTCTGGGTTAAGCTCTAACAGCGCCCCGTTCAGCACTACTCTGCTGCGCAGTACCACCTGCACGGTTTCCTGCTGCAGGAGCTCCTGCAGGTGCTTTTCGATGTCTTTCCGGAAAATGCGGGTCTGGCGTTTGCCCATAGGTGTAAGTATAAGTACAGCAGCTTTTTCTGCGCTGTGAAATTACACCGTTTTACTGAAAAAACTAAAAAATTTAGCGTTTTAGCAAAGTCTCGTACTTGCTGTTGTTGGTGGGGTCTACCTGCGTGAGGATGGTGAAGGCCTGTTGCTTCTGGGCCGGAGTGGCTGTTTTGAACATGTTGAGCAGCTCATCGGACTTCGCCTCGAAGAAAGAGCGGATGATGGCTGCCCCTGGTTTTTGCTGCTGCAGGCGCTGTATATTCTCCAGCACGCTCAGCACTGTCTGCCTCGCTTTCTCAGGGTTCTCCACCATCAGGTCCAGCCCCTGCCGGTGCATGCTGTAAATGCCCTCCCGGAACGGGATAAACTGCGGGTCCTGCAGGTTATCGATCATCCAGTAGCGGTTGCGATTCCCGTCAAAGGCTTTCCAGCCCGGATAACCGGCTCCCTGTGAAGAGGCGATGTTGAGAATATTTCTGGCTTTGTCAAATGCCGGGGCTCCTCCCAAGCGGCCAAAGCTGTCGTTATCCATGCCAATGAACATGTAGGCATAGAAGGCCAGCATGGAGGACAGGTTGGAGGTATAGTTGTTTTCGGCAAAATCCAGCGGCTGCGCCTCGTTGAACTGAAAGGTCCAGTCTTTGTCGATAAACGAGAAGAGTACGGACTCATAGCCGGTGCCGTAGGCTGGCCTTACGGACACTACCTGTACATTCGCCTTGAAGGTCCCGATCTCCGGCATCTCGGTCAGGTTGATGAGCATACGGCATTTGATGCGCTCCTCAGGGCGATAGGCCTGGTCCGTCCAGCGGCGGTTGTTCATGAACTCGAAGATGCGGGTCTGCATATCGGTGAACAGCTGCCGGTCAGTGTACTGTACCTGTTCGCTGTTAACCACCACGTCGCACTGCAGCTCCTGTGCTTTGGCAGCCCAGGCCGACAGGCAAAGTGTTAGCAAAACAAGTACTTTCTTAAGCATGCAATCTCTCCCAGATAAGGTTTACCAGGTCCTGCGCCACTTCTTTCTTCGACTTTAGCTCAAAGGCGGTGGTGGCGTGCTCCTCAATAACGGTAATTTTATTTGTATCGTGTTTGAAACCTGCGCCCGGGTCGTTCAGGGAGTTCAGCACGATCATGTTCAGCTTCTTCCTGCGGAGCTTTTCACGGGCATTCTGGCTTTCATTCTGCGTTTCCAGGGCAAAGCCCACCGAGAACTGCCACTCTTTTTTCCGTTTGCCCAGCTCAGCCGCTATATCAACGTTCTTAACCAGCTCTATCGTGAGTTCGTCGGTAGCTTTTTTAATTTTCTGGTCTGCTACCACCTTTGGCCTGTAATCGGCAACAGCAGCCGCAAACACCATGATGTCTGCCGTGTCAGCATACCTCTGCACAGCCTGGTACATCTCCTCCGCGGTAACCACAGGAGTTATGTGTACATTATTGTGGTGTATCTGCAGATTGGTCGGGCCTGCCACCAGCTCAACCTGCGCCCCGTGCTGCGCAAAGCACTCTGCCAAGGCGTAACCCATTTTACCGGTAGAGTGGTTCCCGATAAAACGCACCGGGTCTATTGGCTCGTGTGTTGGCCCCGCCGTAAGCAGGACAGTTTTGCCTTTAAACGATTTTTCTGTCACCTTCAAAAAAGTTCTGAAGTACCTGTATGATTTCCTCCGGCTCAGCCATACGCCCCTGCCCTACCAAACCGCTGGCCAGTTCGCCATACCCTGCCTCTATGATCCGGTTGCCATAGCCCTGCAGCTTTTTAAAATTAGCCTGTACCGCGGGGTGCTGGTACATGTCCAGGTCCATGGCCGGCGCTACGAAAACGGGGCAGCGGGCCGAAAGGTAAGTCGCGCTTAGCAGGTTATCGCAGAAACCGTTGGCAAACTTGGCCACTGTGTTGGCACTTGCCGGGGCTACCACCATGGCATCGGCCCAAAGGCCCAGGTCCACGTGGTTATTCCACACACCGGTCTCATCTTTCACGAACCGGGTAAGCACTGGCCTCTTGGAAAGCGTGGCCAAAGTAAGAGGGGTTATAAACTCAGAAGCAGAAGCGGTCAGGATGACTTGTACTTCTGCTTCTGCTTTCACGAGTAAACGGACCAGTAGAGCGGCTTTATACGCTGCAATACTTCCGCAAACTCCCAGTAATATCTTTTTATGCCGGAGCATGTGCCTGTGTTACAGGTTAAGGTCCTGAGGCTCCTCGTCAGGTGTACGAACGTATACTTTGTCCTCCAGGAACTCCTCGATCGCCAGGCTGGTAGGCTTTGGCAAACGCTCATAGTATTTGGAGATCTCAATCTGCTCACGGTTTTCGAACACTTCCTCCAGGTTATCTACCGTAGTGGCAAACTCGGCCAGTTTTGAGTTCAGCTCTTCTTTCAGCTTTACAGAAATCTGGTTTGCTCTCTTCGAAATGACAGACACAGACATGTACACGTTGCCGGTCTGCTTCGCAAAGTCGGCCATGTTGCGGGTAACAATAGATGATGGAACTGATGCCATATGATAAAATTAAGTATTTGCGTTATTGGATTCTCTTATTTTTGACAGCTCTGCAAGTGCCTGGTCATATATCTGCTCAGCACTACGTGCATACCTGCTGTTTGGATACTGGTCTACGAAGCTCTGGTAATAGTCAATCACCTCGGAGTAACGCTCTTCCTGCTTGCTCGGAACGCTCTCCTGCGCAAACCTATGCTGCGCATCCAGCTTCAGGTAGGCTGCCTCCTCGCTGTACGGAGAAGAGGCATGCTCCTTCTGAAAGTTGTTGAACGCCACCACAGCCGATCTCCAGTAACGAAGCTGATAGTAGAGCTTGGCGTTGTCAAAGGACTTTTTGTCCAGTTTTACCGTCAGCTGATCGATCATGGCGTTCGCTTCGCTCACCAGCTCGCTGCTTGGGTAGCGTACCGTGAACTCCTGCAGCGCCTCAATCGCGGTGAGCGTGCTGGTCTGGTCCTGCTCATGGGTCGGCGACTGGTTGAACAGCGACTTTGCCTGCATGAACATCGCCTCCTCGGCTAGCGGGCTGCGCGGGTAGGTTTGGTGAAAGCTTCTGAAGTGGAAGTCTGCCAGCAGGTAGTCTCCCTGCTGATAGTACGTGTTGGCGAGGTAAAACTTCGCCTGCTCTGCCGTTTCGCTGCCCGTGAGCAGGGGCGATACCTGCTCTAGCAGCTGGTTGGCCCGGTAGTAGTCCTCTTTCTGGTAGTACTCCAGAGCAGCCTGGTATTTTTTTTCAACATCGTTGCTCTTCAGGAGCTTCTGAAAATTGCTACAGCCAGTAGCAACCAGCAATAAGCCTGCAAGGGCAACGGTATGTATAAAGCCTCTCTTCATGAACGGGCAAAATTATAGAATATCCACGTGATTTACAACATCGAAATTAGTGGCTGAAAACCACTTATACCCCTGATCAGTTTTTAGTCCTGGCCGCCCTTTTCTTCTTTGGCGGGGCTTTTTTGGCCGGAGCCGCTTTTTTGGCGGGCTGTGCCTCGGCAGGTGCCGCTACTACCCGCTTTGCCAGAACATCCTGCTTGGTCGGACGCTGGTCGGCGAGCCAGGAGAAGCCATCCAGCCTGCGCGCGCCCTGCTCCAGCTCATGCGGCGGAATAAAGTTAGCGTCCGGCTTTACCAGGAACGAGATAGTCTGCAATTTATTTTCTGCAAAATTCAACCGCATGTTGCTGCAGATAGCTTTGTTCATGCCGGTCAGCAGGCTATCCCCCTCAAGGGCAAAGTACAGGCTCTCACCATTGCCGTTCACGTCTACCCTGCTGATGTTCCCTTCCTTGAAGTAGGCGGTCATGTTGCGGCCCTTTACCTGGTTGTAATTCTTGAGCGAGTCCTCGGAGGTGATGAAGGCATTGCTGAACATGTACATCCTGTCGATGGTCTTGTTCCGCATGTGGATGCGGATGGTGTCCGACACCAGCTGGCTTTGCTCATTCCACAGCACCGGGCTCACGTTCATGTGCATCACCGAGTCGGTACGGTTATAGCTCAGCGAGTCGGCTTTCCCCTGCAGGTCCGACTTAAAGATCTTCACGTTCGGGAAGGCGTACAGCATGCTGGCCGTTCCCGGACCTTTGGCCTCTCTGGAGATCAGCGTGTCAGCAGACATGTACAGCGTATCCTTGTCCAGGATGGTTTCCATAACCGGGCTGCCGTACACCTTGGCCACCCCTCTCTCACGCCAGTAGCGCCCCACCTGGCCCCGTATCGTCACGTCGTCCTTCAGGGAGCGCAGCGAGACGTTCTTCTCGGCAAAGCCGTAACCGGTGTTCTGGTCATAGTACAGCTTATCCCCACCCAGCCGGTACTCCGGTGTCAGGATGTAGGCGTTGCGGCCAAAATTAGACACCTTGGTGATGGTGTTGTAAGTCCCTTCCTCTGCATACAGGTCGCCCTGCTCCCCTTTGATGAAAGTAGGCCCCTGAAAGTACACGATCTTGGAGAGGGTGTTGTAGCGCATGTTCTGCGCCGTGATGGTATAGTCGGCCGTGTTCACCTTTACGTTCTGCTGAAAGGTGAACACCTTGGAGCGGGTATCATAAGACCCTAGACGGCTCTCCAGGCGGTTCTCCGGATCCACGATGGTGCCGCCTTCCGTATAGGTGGCCGTGCGGGTATCGAGGTTGTAGTTCAGGCTGGGGGTATTGAGCGTCATGCGCGGGTCCCGCATCACTACATCGCCGCTTACCTGCGCCGTACGCTTGTTGGCATCGTAGGTGGCACGCTTGCCTGTGATGGTGATGGTATCGGCCTGGGTCATGCGCACATTGCCGAAAGCCTCCAGCAGGTTTTGGTCGTCCTGGTACTGGTACACAGAGTCTGCATACAGAAAACCCTCCCGCTGCTTGAACACCACGTTCCCGATCAGCTTGTCTATCTTTCTGCCGTTATACACGCCCCCTTCCAGCGCATCGGCCCCCTGCAGCTCTACCTTGCCCCCCTGTGTTTGCCTCGGCGGTTGCTGCTGTGCGAAAACCGACACCGATAGCAGCGTAAAGACAACAGAATACAGTAATTTTGTAATGTTCATTTACCAATGAGATGTTAGATACCAGATATTAGACCATAGACTTTCACTGAGCTAGCTACCTTACTTATCAGAAATTCTAAAATCTAACGCCTATCATCTAAGTCCTTTAAATGTCAAAAGTAGAAAAAAAATATCAGCCGCTGCCTTATGCTACAGAAAGTTTCAGGTTTCATCCAATCCCACAACCTCTGCGAGCCAGAGAGTAAAATACTAGCGGCCGTAAGTGGCGGCATCGACTCAGCGGTGCTGTGCGAGGTGCTGCACCAGCTCAAGTATAACTTCGCCGTTGCCCACTGCAACTTTGGCCTGCGTGCCGAGGATGCGGAGGCTGATCAGCTCTTCGTCAAAAAGCTGGCCAAAAAGTACGAGGTCCCGTTTTTTACCGAGAACTTTAACACCCGCGCCTTTGCCCAGCAGGAGAAGCTCTCGATCCAGATGGCCGCCCGCACCCTGCGCTACGAGTGGTTTGAGCAGGTACGCCAGCAGGAAGGCTACGACTATATCGCCACGGCCCACCATAGCAACGACACCACCGAAACCATACTGCTTCACCTGACCAGAGGCACAGGCATCGCCGGACTGCACGGTATCCCGCCCCGAAACGGCTACGTCATCCGACCGATGCTCTCTGTCACCAAAGACGATATTTTTGACTTTGTGACCAGCAAAAAGCTGATTTGGCGGGAGGATGTCTCCAACGAGACCACAAAGTATCAGCGTAACAAAATAAGGCACGAGGTAATTCCGGTGCTAAAGGAAATAAACCCGAACCTGGAGGAAACGATGCAGCATACCGCTGAGCGGGTAAGCCATGCCGAAGCGATTGTGTCCGCCTACATCGAGCAGCTGCGCGGGCAGAGTGTGAAGGAGGCAGAGGAGGCCTGGTATGTATCGCTGCTTCCGCTCCGGAGTGCCACCGGTCTGCCCGTGGTGCTGCATGAGCTGCTGCGTCCGTTCAATTTCAGCTACACGGTGGTGTCAGAGCTGGCAGAGGCGCTGGAAGGCATCTCCGGTAAGCAGTTCGACTCCCCTACCCATACTTTAGTGAAGGACCGCGACCAGCTGGTGATCACGCCCCGGAACCTGAGCGGCTTTGGCAGCATCAGTATAAACGAGGGGGATACCGCCGTTGAGGCCGGGAACCATACCTTCACCATCCGGTATGTGGAGGCCGGCAAGTATAAGCTCAATACCAAGCCGCACGTGGCAGCGCTGGATGCCGATCAGCTCAGGTTCCCGCTGAAGCTGCGTGCCTGGCAGGAGGGCGACTGGTTTGTACCGCTGGGCATGAACGGCAAGAAAAAGATCAGCGATTTTCTCATCGACAAGAAAATTCCTGCCAACCTTAAGGGCCAAACTCTAGTATTAGTTTCGGACCAGTCTATAGCATGGGTAGTGGGCCAGCGCCTCGACAACCGTTTTAAAGTGACAGACAAAACCCAGAGGGTGGTGGAGATTTCATGGAGACGTTAGACGTTAGATAGTAGACCATAGGCTTGCGTAGGCCTCGCACAAAGCTCAAAGTCTAACATCTACTATCTATTATCTGTCTTTAACAATAGATTTTTTCTAATTTTACCGGAGTTAATCGAATCTCAAACCAAATTAAAGTATATCCGACAATGAAAGTAACCGTAGTTGGAGCAGGTAACGTTGGGGCTACATGCGCCGATGTGCTGGCTTACCGCGAAATCGCGAACGAAGTAGTACTAGTGGATATTAAAGAAGGTTTTGCTGAGGGCAAAGCGCTTGATATCTGGCAGAAAGCGCCTATCAACCTGTATGACACTCGTACAGTTGGTGTAACAAACGATTACAGCAAAACCGCTGGTTCTGATGTAGTTGTGATCACTTCCGGTTTGCCACGCAAGCCAGGTATGACCCGCGACGACCTGATCTCTACAAACGCGGGAATCGTAACCTCAGTAACTGAGAATGTTATCAAGCACTCTCCTGATGCGATCATCATTGTGGTTTCTAACCCACTTGACGTGATGACGTACGCTGCGCACATTACCTCTAAGCTGCCACGCACAAGAGTAATGGGTATGGCTGGTATCCTGGATACGGCGCGTTACAGAGCTTTCCTGGCTGAGGCCCTTAACGTATCTCCAAAAGACATCCAGGCGGTGTTGATGGGTGGCCACGGCGACACGATGGTTCCGCTTCCGCGTTACACTACAGTTGGCGGTATCCCGGTAACTGAGCTAATCGACGAAGAAACACTGAACGCTATTGTTGAGCGCACGAAGAACGGTGGTGGCGAACTGGTGAAACTGATGGGTACTTCTGCCTGGTATGCGCCGGGTTCAGCAGCTGCTCAGATGGTGGAGGCTATCGTGCGCGACCAGCGCCGTGTGTTCCCGGTTTGCGTGAAGCTGGAAGGCGAGTACGGCATTGACGGCGTATACCTGGGCGTGCCGGTAATCCTTGGCAAGAACGGTATCGAGAAAATCATCGAACTTCAGCTGAACGACGAGGAGAAGCAACTGCTGGAGACTTCCCGCGGCCACGTGAAAGAAGTAATGGACGCGCTGGACAACATCAACGCTGCCAAAGCTTAGTCGCTCAGCCCCTATACTTATTGATAAACAAAAGCGGCGCTCCCGACCGGAAGCGCCGCTTTTGTTTTATTGTGCAGCTAAAGGCTGTACAGGCACGCGATCTTACTCTTAACGTGAGCTCGGGAATCATCCCACGTATAGAATATTGACTATTGAACCATTGCCCTTGTGATTTAGTGGGATTGTAACGCTGATCGAGGCGAAATCTTTTCCAGTTTTCCCGCGAGGCACCTTGTATTTGTTGCGGTGCCCGAAGGGCAGCCCGCAGCGGAGCGAGGAGCAGCTTCAAATACACCGTGCCGGCGGGAAAACGCGTCCTCGCGGACGTGGAGCGCACCAAATCCAGCTATGCAACGGTGGGT
>JAJLKL010000219.1:0-9176 GCA_033838975.1 Hymenobacteraceae bacterium
CTGTACCTTGCTGAGCCTGCGCCAGTGTAAAAATCAGCAGCAGACTAGGTCGTAACAGATTTTTCATAGTTCGTTAGGTTTTGATTAATGATCCAGATAACTCTGTTTCGCCTTTACCAACATGTATGCCATTGTTATATATATTTGATTATCAAAATTTTAAACAACAGTAACTAGCAACCATAGAACTTTCTGTTGTTTGATTTCGGACAGTGCGCCGTCTGAAAATGGACAGTGTATTGCCTAATAGATGCAGGATAAATCTGCCCTTGCAGAAGTAGGCTGGAACTTTACAGGGCGTAATTCCTTTACATAGAGGTGCCAATAAGATATCCGATAAGTGCTAATCCTATTTGTGTAGCTGTACCACGCAGGCTGCCGCCCCGGCCAGGTGCCATACCTTGCCACCGCAGCCCTGCCGCTGAAAAATGTACCAACGGGCACTATTCTTGTGGAAACCTCATTTACCTTACTTAAATTGGGCAAAAATTAATCTACACGGATTAAGCTGAACTACTAACTACATTAACTGACTAACCAACGCTTATGCAAAAGCAGAACGCAGGCAAGAAAGCCTGGAAGAATCACTTGAAATTATTGCTCTTCGGAGCGGCCACGATCTACTCTGTAGAGGCAGCGGCACAATACGGCTCCAAGGCCGCCCCTAAAACTCCATTCATCAACAAGGCCAACATGGACCTGAGCGTAAAGCCAGGCGATGACTTCTATGCCTATGCGAATGGTGTGTGGCTGAAGAACAACCCGGTTCCCGCGAAAGAGACCCGCTGGGGTAGCTTCAACGAACTGCGCGACTTCAACATCAATGCGGTGAAGAACCTTCTGATCGAGTCGGCTGCTAAAACCAACGCCCCGGCAGGCTCTGTGGAGCGCCGTGTAGGGGATTTCTACGCTGCCGCCATGGACAGTGCCGCTATTGAGAAGATGGGTTACACACCGATCAAGGCTGACCTGGAGCGCATCAAAACGATCAAGGATGTGAACGGCGTGCTGAACGAGGTGGCGTATATGCGTACTTCCGGTGCCGGTTCTGCCATGTTCGGATTCTATGTGGGGCAGGACCGCAAGAACGTAGAGGTGATGATCCCACAGCTGAGCCAGGGCGGTACCACCCTGCCGGACCGCGACTACTACCTGAAGAACGATGCCCGCAGCACCAAAATTCAGGAAGCCTATAAAAACTACATCACTACCCTCTTTACCCTGACGGGCGTAGACCAGGCCACTGCACAGAAGAACGCCGAGACCATCTTCAACCTGGAGAAGAAGCTGGCCGAGGCGCAGATGGCACGCGTAGAGATGCGTGATCCGCACAAAACGTATAACAAATTTGCCGTAGCGGATTTCAGCAAAACTACTTCTAACATAGACTGGAAGCCGCTGATGGCGAAAATGAAGGTGACCGGCGAGGACACCATTCTGGTGAACAACCCGAGATTCTTCGCTGAGCTGAACGGCCTGCTGACCGCTACGCCTGTGGCTGACTGGCAGACCTACCTGCAGTGGAACGTGCTGAAGTCAGCTGCTCCCTACATGAGCTCTGACTTCGTGAACGCTAACTTTGCCTTCACACAAACCCTGACCGGCCAGAAGGTACAGACGCCGCGCTGGCAGCGCATGTCACAGCTGACAGACGGCACCATCGGTGAACTGCTGGGCCAGCTGTACGTAGCGAAGCACTTTAAGCCAGAGGCGAAAGCCCGTATGGACGAAATGATTGCCAACCTGATCAAGGCGTACGAGATCCGCATCAAGGGCCTGGACTGGATGACTCCTGAGACAAAGGAAAAAGCCCTGGCGAAACTGTATACCTTCCGTCCGAAAGTAGGCTACCCGAACAAATGGGAAACATACGAAGGACTGGAGGTAAACCGAAACACCTTCTTTGCCAACATGCGTAGCGCTGGCGAGTGGGGTTACAACAAAATGGTAAGCCAACTGGGTAAACCGGTGGACCGTGAGCGCTGGGGGATGACACCTCCGACGGTGAACGCCTACTACAGCCCGGTAATGAACGAGATCGTGTTCCCGGCTGGTATCCTGCAGTTCCCATTCTTCGACCCGAATGCGGATGACGCGGTGAACTACGGTGGTATCGGTGCCGTGATCGGCCACGAGATCTCCCACGGCTTCGACGACTCGGGTAGCCAGTACGACAAAGACGGTAACCTGCGCAACTGGTGGACCGCTGAGGACCGTGCCCGCTTCCAGGAGAAAGCTGATCAGCTGGTGGCGCAGTACAATGCCTACACCGTGCTGGACACCATCCACGTAAACGGCAAGCTGACACTGGGCGAGAACATTGGTGACCTGGGCGGCCTGAGCGCTGCTTACGAAGCCTTTAAAATGACGAAGCAGGGCAAGTCGAACAAGAAGATCGACGGCTTTACACCTGACCAGCGCTTCTTCCTGGCCTGGGCACAGGTATGGAGAACGAACATCCTGCCTGAGACGGCTGCGCAGCTGATCCTGACAGACTCTCACTCACCTGGCATGTACCGCACAATTGGCGCTCCGGTGAACATGGATGCCTGGTACAAGGCCTTCAACGTGAAGCCTGGCGATAAGCTGTACAAGAGCCCAGAGGAGAGAATCAGAATCTGGTAAGTATAGAGCCAGAGCCGGCTACACGCCAGCCTGGGCCATAATAAAAGCCGCTTCAGCCATTAGCTGAAGCGGCTTTTCTATTTCAGACAGGCAGCGCGCCTAGCGTACCTGCTCTACGTCTTTCAGGCCCAGCACATCACTTGTCCAGGCACGCACCTCCTCCAGGAGCCTTGCGTTATCGGCCAATGAATCCCCGTAGGAAGGGATCATCCGCTTCAGCTTTTCCTGCCACTCCTGCGATTGCATCCGCTCCCCGAAGCAGCGCTGCAGCAGGCTGAGCATGATGGACACCGCTGTGGAAGCACCCGGTGAGGCACCCAGCAGGGCCGCCAGCGAGCCATCGGCTGCACTCACGATCTCAGTACCGAACTCCAGTACCCCGCCATGCTTGGGGTCTTTCTTGATGACCTGCACGCGCTTACCGGCAACCTCCAGTTTCCAGTCTTCGCTTTTGGCGGTGGGGTAATAAGTCTTGAGAGCCGCCAGCCGGTCTTCCGGGTCCTGGCGCACCTGGTTGATCAGGTACTTGGTCAGTGGGATGTTCTTTATACCTGCTGCCAGCATGGGCCGAACGTTATTGGCTTTGATCGAAAGCGGCAGGTCAAAGTAGGAGCCGTTCTTCAGGAAACGGGTGGTGAAGCCGGCGTAAGGGCCAAACAACAGCTCCTTCTCCCCATTAATGTAACGGGTGTCCAGGTGCGGGACCGACATAGGGGGCGAGCCCACCGTTGCCTTGCCGTATACCTTTGCCCGGTGCTGGCGGATCACCTCAGGGTTTGTGCATTTGAGCCACTGCCCGCTCACCGGGAAGCCTCCAAAGCCCTTTCCCTCCGGTATACCCGACTTGTGCAGCAAGGGCAAAGAGCCGCCTCCCGCCCCGATAAACACAAAGCCGGTATGCACTTTCTTTTTCTGCCCTGTCGTCAGCTCTCTGACCTTTACGCGCCAGCGGCCATCGTCCTCTTTGCGCATGTTCCGTACCTCATGGCCGAAATGCAGCTTCACGCCCTCCATATCCTTCAGCTGGTCGAACATGCAACGCGTCAGAGCTCCAAAGTTTACGTCGGTACCTATGTCCATGCGGGTGGCGGCCACTTTTTCCAGCGGGTCGCGCCCCTCCATCACCAGCGGCATCCATTCCTTCAGCTGCTCCGGATCATCGGAGAACTCCATGCCCTTGAACAGGTGACAGTTGATAAGCGCCTCGTACCGCTTTCTCAGGAAGTCGACGTTCTCGCTCCCCCACACAAAGCTGATGTGCGGCAGGCTCCGGATAAAATACTCCGGCAGCTTGATGTGCTCCTGCTGAATCAGGTAGGCCCAGAACTGGCGCGACTCCTCAAAAGAGGCGGCTATCTTCACTGCCTTCGAGGTGTCGATGGAGCCATCCGGCTTTTCAGGGGTATAGTTCAACTCGCAAAAGGCGGCGTGGCCCGTGCCGGCGTTGTTCCAGGCATCCGAGCTCTCCGCCGCCGCCACGTCGAGCCTTTCGTAAATATCAATGGTAATATTGGGGTCCAGCTCCTTGAGCAGCATGCCTAAGGTGGCGCTCATGATGCCAGCCCCGATCAGCACTACATCAGGTTCTGTATCGGAAGATCTATCTTTTCTGTTCATCGTTTATGCTTCTTAGTAAAGTCTACTAAATCCTACGCATGAAGCACAGCAAGGGATTACCCGAGCCAGAATTAGCACCAGACTACCCTGGCGGCAACATGCCCGTGCTCAGACAGGGGCATGCGGCATTTTTGCTTCTCCCCTGCATCATAACAAAGTATAAACGAAGCCGTAAACAGGCTACGCCTAAGCCCGTAGCAAAGCTGACAGCGCGCAGTACAGGCTGCACAAACAAGGGATTACACCCATAAAGTAAGTTAGAGCAGAATTATGTGCGGAGGAAAATGACTTTAGCTTTGTAGACCGGATTTACGCCGCTTCCTAAAAATTTTCCGGCATCCAATAAACAAAACCATTCTATTGGAACCTCTTCTGCGACAGGGGTGATGGCCCGTACGTTATATGCCTGAGGATTTGGCCCAGCGGCAGTACATGGAGATCTCTGCCTCTGACGCAGTACCTGCACCCGAAGAAAACACACTTAACCTAGCTTATGCCTACACTACAACACAACGATATATTTGCAGGACGATACCTGCTGGACGAATGCCTCGCCTCGCGCCACCTGGCAGAGGTCTGGAAGGTAAAGGATCTATTGGCTGAAGGGACGTTGGCCCTCAAGGTTTTTGTACCCGCCAACAAACTGGATGCCAGCACGCTCGCGCAGCTCAAGGCTGACTGCACAAAGGTATCCCAGCTCAGCCATCCCCACCTGCTGCAGTACAGGCATTTTGATGTACACGAGGGGATTCCCTACCTGCTGATGCCCTACCTGCCCCACGGCTCCCTGAGTCGCCGGGTTCAGGAGAACGGGCCGCTGGAAGAGCAGGAAGTAGCGCAGCTGTTAAAGCAAGTTGCCAGCGCCTTACACTACCTGCATACCCGGCAGCCCCTCCTGCTACACCACGCTATAAGACCCGAGAACATCCTTATCACCCCTAAAAACACCTATGTGCTTACGGACCATGGACTGAATTACCGCACGCGCAGCAGCCTGCACAAAGCAGCAGACCAGGCAGGCGTAACTGACGCGGCTTATGCTCCTCCGGAACTCTTCAGCGCCCACCCTACAAGAAATGAAGCAGGCGATATCTTCTCGCTTGGCGTTACCCTGTATGAGGTGTGCACCGGAGAACTGCCCTGGATGGGAAAAGGAGGTATAAGCCTGCTACAGGGCGCGGCTATCCCCTACCTGCCCGGCACATACGCACGGGTTCTGAGCAACATCCTCCGGGCCTGCCTGGATGCAAACCCGGAAAAGCGGCCTGGAGCCTTGGAGCTGGTGGAGGAGGCTGCTTATTTCCTGGAGCATGGCACCTGGAAACCCTTCGGCAGGTTTGGCATCGTGAAAGCGGAAACCGTCGTCTATAAGAAGAGGTCGGTCCTTAAGCCGGCCCTGATAGCTACCGCTGTGCTGGTACTGTTGGTCGCAGCCATTTTTTTCCTCCCCCTGGAGCAATTTATACCTGCTAAAACCAAACCAGCTCTTGCAGAGGCTGAAAGCAAGGCTGTAACAGCCGTTCAGGAGAGGAAGCTCGAAAAGGCCGGCGTTATAGCGGAGGCGGCCTCAGCGCGCCCCCTGGAAAATGAACAGGGCAAGACGGAGCAGCCTGAACCTGCTCCCCCCAAAAAGGAGCTAAAAAGAAACGCAACGGTACAGGAAAAAGCTCCGGTGTCTACCCCTAAAAGTGCTGCGCCCTCCTACCCCAGACCATCTACCTTAGAGGGTTATTTAACCGGCATGACCAATAACGAAATCCCCCTGACCGTCAGGGACCGGTGGAAACCAGGTATAAGAAGCTATTTTGCTGATGAGGCCACCATACACTACAGCGTAGACGGCACCCGGATCGGGCAGTTCACACTGGATGACTTTCTGGAGGTTCTGATCAGCACAGCCAACTCAGGAAGCGTGCTCCTTGACATTGCAGCGGAGGATGAGGCAGGTAAGGTAGCGGAGCTGTATGTGAGCGTGACATCGGCAGAGGCTGTTGCACCGGCGGATTCCATCGAGTAACCGACGCTATACCTGCATAAGTACTTATGATACATCCGGAAAAGCCTTTGCCAGGAGGCCTTTCCGGATGTACTGGATCTTAAGACTGTTTCACCAGCTGTATATCGGCGTGCAGGCGAATCTCATCGCTTACCACCACATTACCGGCCTCGGTCACGGCATCCCAGGTCAGCCCGTACTCTTTGCGGTTGATTTTACCGTCTACCGAAAAGCCTGCTTTCGTCTGCCCGTAAGGATCCACCACCACGCCGTGAAACTCCACGTCCACCGTTACCGGCTTGGTAATGTTGCGGATGGTCAGGTCGCCGTGCAGCTTGGCAAAGCCGTTGTCAACCTCTTCGTAATTTTTGCCCTCAAACCTGATCTCGGCGTGATTGGCCGCATCAAAGAAGTCCTCTGACTTCAGGTGCGTGTCGCGCTGATCATTGTTGGTGTTGATGGAATCCACGTCGGCGGTGAACAGGATCTTGGAGGCTGTCTTGAACTCATCTTCCTTCTCTGTCTCCACCTCCACGTTAAACTTTCTGAAATAGCCCGTTACTGTGGTGATCATCAAATGCTTTACCTTGAACTGCACTTCGCTGTGTGCAGGGTCTACAATCCATTTAGCCATGACTCGTGATTTTTGTGTATGATAATTTCTTAATCGGGCTGCAGCACAAAAGCGACCAGTGCTTCCGTAACAGTATCAGCCGTATAGGCAAGGTTATATGCATGTTTCTACACGAATGTTTCATTCAGGCCGGACAGTATTGGCTAAAGGGCTAAATTTAAATGTACGTACATCATTCTAAGGTATAACAGTGACGTAAGGCCATACTTTTGCACTACAACTGCAGCCATGAAGACAATGAACAGTACAGTTACGAGGGACGGCTGTCCAGGGCCCTGATCTCTGCCTTATAGGCTGGCGGCAGGATCAGGTTTTTCAGGATCCACTCTGCCCGAAGTTTCCGGCTCAGCTTGTAGAGCCCCAGCACCGGTGTCAGCAGCGAGACCTTTCTCAGGTGCAGCAGTTTGTTTACCCGCTCCGGCACCACCAGGATCTGGGCCTCCAGCAGCAGCTTATACCTGACGGTGCCCAGGTGCTTGCGGTACTGCTTGTACAGATCAGTGGTGTACGGACTCACCACCAGGTTCTGCTTCAGGTGCTCTTCCCGCATCAGCAGCCAGTCGAGGTAGTTGGCCGGCAGCCCGTTGATGCCCATCCGGCTGCCCATCCGCCAGAACACTTCAAAAACCTCGTTCTTTTCTGCCAGGCTTAGCTCCCGCTCCAGCAGCTCATAGGACCGGATAGAGTAATCGATGAGCATGAAGAGCACATCGCGGTAGGCCCAGTCCGGAATACTGGTGCCCCGCTTCGCCTCTACCCCTGCGTGTATGGAGGCCATCTTATCGATGGCGCGGTGCGCTACCTGCTTCTCAGAAAACACGATCTGCCTGGCATACTCCACCGTAGAGAACAAGCGTCCCAGCGGATCGGCGGGTAGCCGGCCGGTGAAGTACAGCCAGTCCACGGCCTTGTTCAGCGCAAACTCAGCAGAGGCCCCGGCAAAGATAAACAGGATGGTATCTCCCTTGCCCCAGATCTCTCTGACAACAGAGCCTTTATCTACAAAAAATTCCATACCTGTTCAACATAAAACCAGGCGAAAATGTGCAGTCAGTGGCTACTGTTTTAGGTCTTTTTACAGGGTTTTCGCAAAACCTGCAGTCCTTCACCTTGCAGGCTTGCTTAGCCGGGTATTTTATATTTCCTCTCTTGTCGAAAAGCGGTAAACGGTCGTTTCCTGAAAGGTGTCTCCGGGCCTGAGGATCGTGGACGGAAAATTCTCCTGGTTCGGCGAGTCCGGGAAGTGCTGCGTTTCGAGGCAAAAGCCGTAGTGCCTGGTGTACTTGTCGCCGTTCTTACCTGTCAGGCTGCCGTCCAGAAAGTTGCCGGTATAAAACTGAATGCCGGGCTGGGTGGTGAATACCTCCAGCACACGGCCGCTGGTAGGCTCAAAAACGGTGGCGGCGCGTTTCATTTGTCCTTTCTCCCCGTTCAGCACATAAGTGTGGTCATAGCCACCTGGAACCTCGTTAATAGATTTCCCAATCGGCTGCGGCTGCGTCAGGTCCATGTTTGTATTAGACACTCGTGTCAAATCTCCTGTTGGTATAAAGGTGCCGTCAACAGGTATATACCTGTCGGCGTTGATCTGCACCACATGGTCCAGCACATGGTCTACCTCTCCTGCCGAGAGGTTAAAGTAACTGTGGTTGGTCAAATTCACGGGCGTGGCCTTATCTGTGGTGGCCATGATATCGATCTTCAGGCCGTTGTCTTCGGTTAAGGTATAGATCACGGTGGTGGTCAGGTTGCCGGGGTACCCCTCCTCCATATCCCTGCTCAGGTAGGTTAGTTTCACCGCGTTCTGCTCCGGCATTTCCTCTGCCGTCCACATCACCCTGTCAAAACCAATGATGCCGCCGTGCAGATGGTTGGGCTCGTTGTTTATGGCCAGCCGGTACTCCTGCCCATCCAGGGTAAACCTGCCTTTTGCGATACGGTTGGCATAGCGGCCCACCATGCCCCCGATGTGCGGGTCGTTCGGGATGTACCCGTCTATGCTGCTGAAGCCCAGCACCACGTCGCCCAAGTTTCCGTTCTTGTCCGGCACCATCACAGAGGTGACAATAGCGCCGTAGTCTATCACTTTCACCCTCATGCCCTTAGCGTTGGTCAGGGTATACTGGGTTACCTGTTGCCCGTCGGGGGTGGTGCCGAAGGATTCTCTTTGGATCTTTGTAGTGTTCTCGGTGGCCATGGCGGTGTTTTCCTGCTCGTTTACAGACTCCTGGCTTGTGCAGCTGGCAAGGGTGCCCAGGCTGAGGTATGCCAGAAGGCTCAGCAGCACAAAGTTATACTTCAGGT
>JAJLKL010000220.1:0-2657 GCA_033838975.1 Hymenobacteraceae bacterium
AAGACCGAACTGGCCGAGATGCATTGACAGGCGAAGGCATAGCTTTCCAGACTTCCTCGCTCTGCTGTTTTCGAAGGTAGAGGGTGGAAGCCGTCATCTTAAAGCCAACTGTCAACTCGGCCTTGGGAGAGGTCTTTATAGAACTCTTTCAGAACTAGTCTTTACTAGATCTCTCCCGAAGGTCGAAATGACACAGTCCATTTATAGTGCAGGCGTCCGCTTGTGCTGATTTTACTATAGCCTTCGCCCTTGCTGTGTCTTCTGACCAGCATTTGTTGGTGAGAAGACACAACAACGGCAAACATAAACGCTTAAGGTAAATAAGATTTCCCTCCTTAAACAAGGCTACAATTAGGACACAAGTATAAAGCGAGTTGCTCTTCGGGATTTGTAATCCCGAAGCACTTAATTGGAGGATTTGCAATCCGACTTTCAGGTTTCAGCAGCAGCATCGCTACTGGCAAGGAATTCAATCGGATTACAAATCCTGATAATAACATACTTCCGGATTGCAAATCCGGAAGAGCGGCGAACACACAAACAGCAAACATAAACGCTTAAGGTAACTAAGATTCCCCTCCTTAAACAAGGAGGGGCAGGGGTGGTTGGACCCGGTGCTGCTGGGTTTTCCTTCCCATTACCTTGTTGCAGCACTGTACCTGTACTGGCAGAACAAGCGGACGCTTGCGCTAGTAGCTTGGTCTTAACCTAGTCAAACAACGGTACAGCAACAGTCAGGTTGATGCGCAGGCCGCTCCAGCTGGGCTCCAGCTTGTCACCGTCTGCGTTACGTACCAGGTACTGCTCCTTCTCGCCGGGTACATGGAAAGCCTGGCTGGCGCTGGCCATGTACCCGGCTGTTAAACTTACAGGCAGTGTAAAAACAGGGTACTGCAGCCCGATGTAAGGCTTCAGCCCCAACCCTTTCGAGTTGAACTTGTCTTCGCTGGACTCTTTGGAGTCATAGATCCGGGCGTAGCTTTCCGTCTTCAACCGGCTTAAAAAGAGGTTCAGCTCTATCCCTGTCACAAGCTCTATTTTACTTGCCGCGATCGGTTCATGGGTATACAGGAAAATGCCCAGGGCGTTGTAGCTGACAGGAGTGTCGAACGTGATCTCACCGGAGTAATCCTCATAGGCCACACGGCCTCCCGTAGAGCCACGCTCCACCAGCAAGCCTGCCCGGGTATTGTCGCTCAGGTCCTGCACGAGGCCCAGGCCAAACTGAAAGTAAGGGCCAAACTGATCGACAGCCTTTGCGTTTACGCTGGTGTTCGAGATCACCGTCTGCTGCAGCTCTTTCATAGAGGACATCCGGAAGGTGCCGAAGCCCAGCCTTGGCTCCAGGTACATTTTTTCCTGTGCCGCCACGGTGCCTGTAAGAAGCAACAGGGCTGTAAGTATATAAATTCTGAGGTGTGGCATCGTATTACAGGTTTATGTACCGAGACTGTGAGAAGATCTTATCACCGTACAGCAGGGTGGCAGCATTCTGCGCCAGCTTTAGCTTGCGTACCAGCTGCCCCGACGAAACATTATAGACATACATAAAACCATCCACCTGGCCGTATAAGTAGCCGGATTTGGAATCGATTCTGTATTCGGTCATAGGCTTCTCTGTAACTACCGTTTTCTGGAGTGTGCCGGTCAGGATATCGTAATAGGTGACCTGGTTGTCCTGACGCATGCCGTACCAGGGTTTTGACGGGTGAAAAGTCATGTTAAATACCTCTGTGTCAGTATGGCCCAGGCGCTGCTGCCAGCTGCCGTTGCTTTGCTCTGTGAACAGGCTGTAGTTAATCTTCAGAGCTTTCCCATCCGGACTGATAGCGGAAAAGGCAGGGTAGGTGCTGGCTCTCTTTTTGGTCAGGAGCTTTTTCTGCGCCATGTCCACCACGTACACCGTATCCTTGAAATTCCAGTAGTGGTGCCCGGCAATCATCAGGCGGTTGTTGTTACTGACCCCTATGCTAAGGTTGGAATAAAAGGAGTAAGGCAGCACCTCTTCCAGTTTTACAGTGTCCAGCGTCTGCAGCGTAGCCGGGTCCAGCCTTAGGATCCGTCCGTTGAGAAGCGAGTACATGTACTGCCCGTTTTCGGAGATGGCATTTTTCGTGTTCGCATATTCATTGGGCTGCTGGTGGGTGATATCACGCTCCTGCACCACCTGCAGGCTGTTGGCATCGATGATCTTGAGCCGGTCGTTATGCACCGTGTAAAAACGGTCGGTGGCGGCCCGCGTGATAAAGTTGTAAACCGGGTAAGGGCCCCATGGCGTGCCGTAGCCGGCAATTACTTTCTCCACGGTCATGTAGTTGGCATACACATTGGCGTAGTAGTTTTTGGGATAGGCGATCAGCTTTGTCTCAAAGTCGTTGCCAAAGCCTACCGCGGGAAAAGTTATGACAGTATCTGTTCTTTCCGTGCTCTGGAAGTACAGGTCCTGGGGCAGGTGCGGGTAGTAGGCCGAATACAGCAGGTACTCCTTAAAGTTCTTGTAAAAGGGGGTGGAGCTAAACGTGAGGGTAAGGTCATTCGCTTCGTTGTAGGAGCTGCTCAGAATGTGCGCCAGGGGGTAGTGGTACACTGCAACAGGACCTGCCGTTCCCCTGTACCCCTCGTCTACGTACACCATCATGTAATACCTGACCTGTCCG
>JAJLKL010000221.1:0-3009 GCA_033838975.1 Hymenobacteraceae bacterium
AGACATTTTGAAGTAGATAAAGGGTTTATCAAGAATTAAAAAGTCCTGTGTCTTGTGTCCTCACAATAATCAGATGGAAGAAAATAAAAGACTAGTAAAAGTACCCACCATGGCCGAGATGGCCGCCAATGGTGAGGAGCCGGAAGTATTGTTTTGGGTGGGCTGCGCCGGCTCTTTCGACGACCGCTATAAAAGAGTAACCCGCGCCTTTGTGCAGATCCTGGAGCACGTGGGTGTGAAGTATGCCGTACTGGGCACCGAAGAAAGCTGCACTGGAGAGCCTGCCAAGCGCGCCGGTAACGAGTTCCTGTTCCAGATGCAGGCCCTTACCAACATTGAGGTGCTGAACGCCTATAACGTAAAGAAGATCGTGACGGCCTGTCCGCACTGCTTTAACACCATCCGCAACGAATACCCCGACCTGGGGGGCAACTATGAGGTGATACACCACTCCACGTTCCTGCAGCAGCTGGTGAACGAGGGTAAGGTGAGAGTACAGGGAGGCGGAGGCTTCAAAGGCAAGCGCATTACCTACCACGACTCCTGCTACCTGGGCCGCGCCAACGATATCTATGAGGCGCCGCGCGACGTGCTGGCTGCCCTGGATGCCGACCTGGTGGAGATGAAGCGCAGCCGTGCCAACGGCCTGTGCTGTGGTGCCGGTGGCGCTCAAATGTTCAAGGAGCCGGAGCCGGGCAACAAGGATGTCAATATAGAGCGCACCGAGGAGGCCCTTGCCACACTTGGGGCCGGAAACGGCGTGATCGCCACTGCCTGTCCGTTCTGCATGGTGATGATGAACGACGGCGTGAAGAACAAGGAGCAGGAAGAAAACGTAAAAGTCTTCGATATAGCCGAGCTGATCGCGCAGGCCGAAGGACTTTCTAAATAAATTACTTGATTGTTAGACTGTTTGACCGCCGTTGATAAAATGGCCAGGTACAACCTGATCAGCCGTTTAACAATCAAGCCATCCAACCATTACCATGTATATTCCGTTTGACGAATTGCCGCCACATGCGCGCCTCTGGATTTACCAGGCCAACCGGCCCCTGACAGAGGCGGAGCAGGCTGAAATAAAACCACTTCTGGAACGTTTTGCTATAGACTGGAGCAGCCATGGGAAAGGCCTGCAGGCTTCGGCCAAACTGCTCCATAACCAGTTCCTGGTGCTGGCAAACAATGAGGTTGCCACAGCTGCCAGCGGCTGCTCCATCGATAAGTCGGTGAGCTTTGTGCGGGAGCTGGAGCAGCGTTTCAACGTGTCGTTTTTTGACCGTACGCAGCTGGCCTTCCTTAAAGAGGGGCAGGTAGAGCTGGTGGGTATGCAGGAGCTGAAGCGCAAAGTAGCAGCCGGCGAAATAGATAAGAATACATTGTACTTTGATACGCTTGTAAATAATTACGGAGAGCTGCAGGAGGCGTGGCCACGTCCTGCAGGTAACAGCTGGCTCTCCCGGTATTTCTGATCTGGCTAACCCCTAACTGTACTTGTTCATGCATCAAACGCTAAAACGAAAGCCCATAACGCATCAACTTAAGTTTATAGGTTTACTGTTGCTGCTTGCGGTAACGCTAGGTGCCTGTGGAACAGGCAGGTATATCAGCAAGGGCGATAAGCGCTTTGAGCAGGAGCAGTACGAGCGGGCAATCGAGTTTTATAAGCAGGCCCTTGGCAAGGCGAATAACCCCGGGGAGCTGAACTACAAGATTGCGGAGTCTTACCGGCTGTCTAACCGCATTTCCGAGGCGGAGCCGTATTACAAAGCTGCGCTGGATGCTAATTACCGTAAAGAGGATGCCTACTTCTACTACGGCCTGGCCTTGAAGGCAAACGGCAAGTACGAGGAGGCCCTGAACCAGTTTGAGGACTACCTGCGCGTGGGCACCAGTCCCCGATTAAAATCGCTGGCCGCCCGTGAGGTAGAGAACTTCAGCACGCTGAGCGATATTCTGCGCAGGGGATCTAGCTTTGAGGTGCAGAACCTGGAGGCCTTAAACACGGATGCCTCTGAGTTTGGCCCTTACGTGCTCAACAACGAGCTGGTGTTTTCCTCTACGCGGGGTCCGGGCAAAGAGTACCTGGGCAACGGGGAGGGCTTCATCAATATTTTTGCCACCACCCTGACAGACTCTGCCGCAGCAATGGGCGGGGCCGTGCGCCCGTACGAGAATATTAACCTGGAAGGTATACACGATGCGCTGGCTACCTTCACCAACGAGGGCCGCACCATGGTCTTTGCCAGGGGCAATGAGGGTACTAAGAAGGGCCGTCAGAATGTGGACCTGTTCATCTCTAACTTCCGCTCAGGCGGTTGGGAAGAGCCAAAGCTGCTGAGTATAAACGACCGCGAAGCCTGGGATTCTTCTCCGGCTTTCTCGCCGGATGGCAGAACCCTGTATTTCTCCTCTAACCGCAAGGGTGGCCTGGGCGGCAACGACATCTACAAAACGACCATCGACGATAACGGCCGTTTCTCCAGACCTGAGAACCTTGGTCCGGACATTAACACCCCCGGCAACGAAAGCTTTGTAGCCGTTGGGCCGGATGGTACGCTGTACATTGCCTCCGACGGGCTGCCGGGCCTCGGTAACCTGGACCTGTTTCGCATAGAGAATGGTAAACCCGTGAACATGGGGCAGCCTATCAACTCTCCGGGAGATGACTTCAGTATTTATTTCCAGAACGAGGGCTTCGGCTTTTTCTCGTCTAACCGCGATGGCGGCAAAGGGGGGGATGACCTGTACCGTTTTGTGAAAACAGGCCGCAAGCGCGTAAACTTTGTACTGGATGGCACCCTGTACCAGCTACGCGATGGAGCCCGCCAGCGCACAGCGGTACCGAGCCACACGGTAGTGCTGCAGGACGAGCAGGGCAACAGGCTGCGCAGCACAGATACCGGTGCCGGCGGTCAGTTTACGTTTGAACTCGATACGGCCTCCACCTATTTCGTGATAGCGGAGAAGCCCGGCTTCTTCACGGCCCGCCAGCGCGTAACCACCGAAGGC
>JAJLKL010000222.1:0-10889 GCA_033838975.1 Hymenobacteraceae bacterium
CAGCTGTTGGTGCCAGTGCCGGGCACACTCCGGGCGGGGCGGCAGGTCGCCGCTTTTGCCTTTGCCGGGGTAACAGAAGCCCATCGGTATGATAGCGATCTGTGATTCATCGTAGAATACCTCAGGCGGCAGGTCCAGCCACTGGCGCAGGCGCTTTCCGCTCTGGTCGTCCCAGGGTTTGCCGCTGGCGTGTACCCTGGTGCCGGGAGCCTGGCCCACGATCAGCAACTTTGCCGTGGTGCTGGCGCGTAATACCGGGCGAGGGCCCAGGGGCAGGTGCTCTTCGCAGATGCGGCAGGCCCGTACCTGTTGTAGTAAACTCTCCAGTGGCTCCATAGTCATCAGTAGTGCGGCAAAGGTACAAATTACAAGGGCATGGCTACAAATGACCTGGTCAACGTAACTAACTACGTAAGGTGCTACCTTTGCAGGTAATAGAATGAGCAATGTATCAGCGTATGTATAAACTTCTACTTGCTTTAACTTTTTGGGCCTGGAGCTTGGGCGTTTATGGGCAGGAGCAGGAAAAGCCGGTCTATAAGCACGCTGTCACAGTGAAATTTTTCGGCCTGTCCATGCACCTCAAGGAGAGCCCTTACCCAGAGATATTCCCGAACCGGCTCGATAAAAAAGGCTACCTCACTTTTAACTACGGCGCCATCGTCGGGTACGACCGCTACATCATCGGGGACGCGATCAGCATAAGGGTGGAGCAGGGGCTGTATGCAGACTGTGCCGCTGAGTTGGCGGGTTTCACCCACATCGGCTGGCGCGGTGAGATCTTCCGTAAGAACCGCCACTCATTAAACGGCGGCTTTGGCCCCACCCTGGTCTACCGCCAGGACTGGAATAACATAGAAGGGTACCAGGACGACGGCTACTTTAACCGGCGCGGCGACTGGCAGTACAAGTTCTACTGGTACGGGGGCGAGTTCGAATACAACTATGAACTGAAAGAAGGTACGGACCTGTCTGTGAACCTGGTGCCTGGCCTGCCGGAGCTGGTCTCCATAGGTGTAGGGGTGAGGAAGCGGTTTTGAGCTGGCCGCTTCTCCCTTATTGCGTCAAAACATCAAGAGCCGGCAATATCTTCCGGCTCTTTTTTATACCTGCTCTGTCTTATCTGTCATAGTTTTCCCAGTATTCGTCAGGCGGGCCCTGCCTGCGGTGACGTAGTTTCGGGTGCGGCATCAGCGGGTCGTCCTGTTGCCAGCGGTCGTCGGCATGCTGGTTCTCTCTTCTGAAGTCAACGTCGCGCTGGCGCCACACCGGTACCTGATCGTGATCAGGGTGCGGGGGCCTTCTTTGCCTGTGATGTCCCTGGTCCGGCAACCAATCGTCTTTGCGCTGGTGGTACTTCCCCTCGCGTTCAAAGCGGCCCACGTCATGCGGCTGCCAGTCGTCGAACTGGTGCAGGTTTATCCGGGGGGCTGGCTCCCCCCACCGGCTTCTGGCATCCTGAAAGTGCTCTTCGTGGTGCGGGTGTCGCTCTCTCCTGTGGCGCAGGTCCCAGTGGTGTGGGTGGTGGTGTCTTGGGTTATCTTCCTCGTGGTGCATATAGGTCTTTTTATAGGTGGTACAAACGTTTTTGGCAAACTGTACTTTAGGTTTACGGGGGGATGGGCAGGATGTTTGAGCACAAGTGGAGCAGTGCCAGGTGGGCAAAAACAGACAAAGCCGGCTATCGCAGCCGGCTTTGTCTGTCACTAACTAAAACTAATCTACTACCAAATCTACCTAATCCAGCCTATATACGGACTTATCTGCGGTAGCGTTGGGTTCTGTCGGTGTCATTGTAATAATCGTCGTGGCCGGAGTCAACTTCGTCTGCCCAGCGCGGGCCTCCTTCGTAGCCTCTGTTAAAGTTGCGGTCGCGGTACACTTCTGACCCATAGCGCTTTCTGGAATCCAGGCGATCTGCCTGCGACTCGTAACGGCTGTGAGGCTTGTAGCCCGGCTCATCCGAGTGCATGATGTCGTCCCAGGTGTCCTTCATGCGCTGAAAGAAACCGCGGTTGTTGTGGCTGCGCTCTTCGTCCGGGGTATAACGGCCTTCGCGGTACCAGTTGTGCGAACCGCTGCCATAGCGGTAGTCGGTTTCCTTAAAGCGGCTTCCGCTGCCCGGGCCCTCGCGCCAGGGGTCAGTCTTATACTCGTTCACATCATTATAGTTTCCTTCTAGAGAACCACCCGGCTGGTGAGGCCTGCGCATGCTGTGCTGCTCGCTGTGCTGGTACTGGTCGCCGTGGTCCAGGTAAGAGCGCTCGTTGCGGTAAGGGCTCTCGCTGCGGCTTCCGTAGTGGTCTCTCAGGTGCGCGTTGCGGCCCTGGGCGTATGTCTGGTTGCGGTCATGGCGGTAATTCTCGCCATACTTGCGCTCCGGGGAGTCCTGGGCTCCGCGTGGGTTAGGGCCTGTGTGGAAGTAGTTTCCTTCGCCCCACTGACGCGTATCCTTGCCTCGGTATTCATAGCGCTTGTGCTTTTGATCCTGTTCGTGTAGCTGACGGCCAATGCGTTGGTTCTCCTCTTCACGGCCTCTATAGTTTCCTGCAGTGTTGGTCATAGTTTTATCTGGTTTTTAAATTGTTACACTTGTTAAGTTAACCGCACGGGGCGGGTTTATCTTTACGCATTACAGGGGCTATAGTTGAAAAGCAGCGGAACAGGCGCAAAAAACAACGGCACCCTCCGGAAAGGAAGGTGCCGCCATATCGGGTATGAGTATGGTTAAAAATACTCGTTCAGGATCTCCCGCACATCTGCCTCCGCCAGTGGCTTGGAGTAGTGCCTGCGCACATCCGGAAACTGCTTCAGTTTCTCCAGGTCGTAAAAGCTGGCCGAGGAGGTAAGCATCAGCATCACCGTCTTGTCCTTTTCCTCCTGCTCAAACTTCTGGTACTCCTCCAGAAACTCAAAGCCATCCATCACCGACATTTTTATGTCCACAAAGATCAGGTTCGGGCGCGGATAGTCTTCGTAGCCGGCAAAAGCCCTGCTCAGGTACTCCAGCGCCTCCTCCCCGTTTGTTACGATCCGGATATCAGGGGCTACCTCCATGCGCGATAGCAGCCTGTGGTTCAGGTAATTGGTTGTTTCGTCGTCGTCGATTAACAGAATCGTGTTCAGCGATCTCATAATAGTCTCCCTTGCGGTTTAAATGGCTTATTAGCTTACGCTTTCTTTTGCTTAAAGTATAGGTAGAAGGTCGTGCCTTCGTTTAACGTGCTCTCGATATTGATGTACCCCTCGTGGTTGGTCAGCAGCCTGTTCACAATGTACAACCCCAGGCCGGACCCGCTGACATGGTTGTGGAAACGCTTGAACATCTGAAACAGCTTGTTCTGGTGTTTGTTCATGTCGATGCCGAGGCCGTTATCCTCCACCTTCAGCTCCACAAAGTTACCCACATTTTTCGAGCTGAGCCTGATTTCAGGGGAGCGGTCGTGGGCACGGTACTTAATGGCATTGCTAAGGAGGTTGTACAGTATGCTTTTAAGGCTGGCCCGTGTCAGGAACACGGAGGGGGCCTGGGTAAAATCAGTGTCCACGGTGGCGCCCGCGTCCTGTAAGAGGTCTTGCAGGCCGAGCATCACATCGTTGGCTGCCTGTTGCAGGTCTATCTCCTCCAGTTCACGTTCCTTTGTCTTCTGCACCTTTACAACCTCCGAGAGGTCGTGGATTGTATCGTTCAGCTGCCTGAGCGAGCGGTTGAACATCTCGATGATCCGGGGGGCGTCAGGGTCAGAGAAGTGGGCGGAGCGGGTAAGTTCGTTAAACAGCCCGCCCATGTTGATGACAGGAAGCTTCAGGTCATGGGAGGCCGTGTAAACAAAGCTGTCCAGGTCGTAGTTGATGCGCTCCAGTTCCAGGTTCTTCTCCACCAGCTCTTCCTCGGCGCGCTTATGATCTTCAATGTCGGTACAGGTGCCGAACCACTTTATGATGTTACCGTTTTGGTCGCGCATAGGTACCGCCTGCCCCAGGAACCAGCGGTACACGCCGGTCCTGCCGTTCTTGAAGCGGTACTCGATCTCGTAATACTCTCCGGTGCGGAGCGAGTACTGCCAGCGCTCCCAGGCCCGCTGGCGGTCGTCGGGGTGCAGTACATCGTTCCATACCAGCCCCATGCTCTCTTCCATCGTCAGGCCGGTGTAATCGAGCCAGCGTTGGTTAAAGTAGTCATGGTAGCCGTCGGGCTCAGTTGTCCAGACCATCTGCGGAATAGACTCGGCCAGGAACTGGAACTTTCTGGTGCTTTCCTCCAGGGCCAGCATCATTTGCTTGTGCTCCTCAATCTCGGTGTGCGACCCTACCCACCTGCTAATGTTGCCCTGGCTGTCGCGGATAGGTACGGCACGCGCCAGAAACCACCGGTACAGGCCGTCTGCGGCAGACTTCCACCTGTTCTCCACCGTTAAGGTCTCGCCGGTTTTCACGGAATGCAGCCAAAGCGTCTTCGTCCTTTCAAGGTCATCCGGATGGATGACGTTGCTCCAGCCCCACTCTTTCAGCTCCTGAAATGTGGTGCCTGTGTAGTCGTACCAGCGCTGGCTGTAGTAGTCGATCAGGCCGTCCGGTGTGGCTGTCCAGATCATGAGCGGCAGCGACTCCAGCACCTTATGGGTATGGGCTATGTTTTCCTGCAGCTGCAACTCAAACTGCTTCTTCTCGGTGATGTCGCGCATGGCGCCAACCATTCTGACAGGCTTGCCATCTTCCCCTTGTATCACATAGCCTTTGTCGTGTATGATCTTGTAACGGCCGTCTGCGCACTTGAACCGGTACTCCTCTTCCCATACTTTGCCGCTGGTATCCAGTAGCTTCTGAATAGAGGCAAACACGCGGTCCAGGTCGTCCGGGTGGATGCGGCTGGTGCAGGTATCCAGTGTCGGGGTGATATCGGCATCCTGGTAGCCGAACAGCTTCTTGAAACCGGCGCTTACCCAGTGCGCCCCGTTGCTGATGGTCCAGTCCCAGATCACGTCGTTGGTGGCCTGGGTAAAGCGCTCAAAGCGGTCGTTGCTCTCCAGCAGTTGCTGCTCAATCCTTTTTCGCTCGGTTACGTCCAGCATGGCCCCGATCATGCGGATCGCCTTGCCTTCTTGGTTGTGCAGGGTATAGCCTCTGTCGAAGATCAGCTTATAGGAGCCGTCGGCGCAACGAAAGCGGTACTCAGCTTCCCAACGTGGCTGGCCACTATTCATCACGGCATAGATAGAGGATTTCACGGCAGCCAGGTCCTCGGGGTGGATGCGGGAGGTCCACGATATAATGGTTGGCTCTATGTCTTCCTCCTGGTAGCCGAAGAGGGTTTTAAAACCTTCATTCCACCAGATGGAGTCGTCCTGCAGGTTCCAGTCCCAGATCACGTCGTTAGTGGCCCGGGCAATGCGCTCAAAACGTTTGTTGCTTTCTTCCAGCTTTTGTTCGTGCTCTTTCTGTAGCTGTATGTCTATCAGGGAGCCCAGTATACGTTCGGGGCTGCCCGTAGCATCGTACAGGATGTAGCCGTAGTCCAGCACTGTTGTATAGGTGCCATTGGCTTTCCGGTACCGGTACTCACCGGTCCACAGCTTGCCCTTGGCTGCAATCACCTTGGCAATATCTGCCTGCACAGACTCCAGGTCGTCGGGATGGATGAGCTGAGCCCAGGTGCTGGTGTCTATCTCCAGGTCTTCGTCCGAGTAACCGAACAGCGCCTTGTACTCTTCGCTCCAGGTAAGCTTTCGGGTGACCAGGTTGCTCTCCCAGGTAATGCCGCCCACTGCCTTGGACAGCAGCATAAGGTTGTGGTGGTTTTTCTGATTTTCACGCTCTGTTAGTACCTGCTCCGTTACGTCGCGGGCCTCATGGATAATGTAGGCCACCTCACCCTCCTCGTCCAGAACAGGCGTGTTGCAGGGGCTCCAGTAGCGCTCCACAAAGTTGCCGGCGCTTTCCGGGAGCTGAATGTCGTAACGGATGACGGGCATGCGCGACACCTTTTTGCTGTGCAATGCCTCTTGTATTGACTGCCGGAGGTTCTGTGTGGAGTTCTGCTCCGGCGCTGCAGGGTTATCCGGGAAGACCTCAAATATGTGCTTCCCCGCAATATCCTTCAGGTTGGTATAGGTTGCGCGAAGATAACTTTTGCTGGCAGCCAGTATGGTGAGCTCAGGTGAAAGTACAAGGTATGAGCCTGGAACAGCCTGAAACAAAAGTTTAAAATCAACAGCTGGTCTCAAAGCTGGTGTATTCTCCATAGTGTATGGTGTAGCTGCCGGCCCAGGGACCAGCGTCAGTCGTTTTTACGAATGTAAGTAATTCATTGAACGGAAGTACGGATATAAGCAGAAAAGGACCATGTAAGCATGGCTGTATCTGAACTACGTCTTTTGTTGTAGCTCCTTTGCAAGCGTCTCTGCCCTGCGTTTCGCCTCAACCAGCTCCGTCACCTCTATGGCCGATATAAGTATTCCTGCCACATTTCCTTCGTCTCCCAGCATAGGCTGGTATTTAAAATTGAAGTAAGCGTTTTCTACGTTACCGTTCATAAGCCGGTCGTATGGCACACAAAGCTCATTGATGTAAACCGCCTCCCCATGCTCGTATATCTGGTCCAGCAGCCTTGGAAAACCCAGCTTCTGCAACTCCGGCCATACCTCAGGCGCAGGTCTGCCAAGGTAGGCGCGGTTCCCGTACATCCTGTATACACCGGGAGTTACGTAGCGGCAAATGTGCCTGGGCCCCTCCAGCAGGCAGAGGTGAGCAGGGGACAGCTTCAGGATGTTGACCAACTGCCGGTCCTTCATCCTGATCTGCTCAAGTGTTTGTTTCTGGTCTTCAATGTCGGTGTATGTGCCGATCCAGAGTTTTACTTCTCCCTTCTTTTCATACATAGGTACGCCACGTTCCAGGAAAGTTCTGTAGCTGCCATCCATGCAGTCGCGGATGCGGTATTCTATTTCATACAGGCTTCCGCTGGTAATGGCGTCATGCCAGGTGGTAAGTACATCTGCTGAATCCTCGGGATGCACAAAGTTTATCCAGCCTTCGGTTTGCCCCTTTTGCATGCCGGTATAGCTGTACCAGTTATCATTGAAGTACAGGATTTTTCCCTTCGGATCCGCTGTCCAGGCCATGTGTGGCAGGTTCTCCAGCAGGTGCCTGAAGCGGGCGTCGCTTTCCTTCAGGCTTTCCTCCGCTTTTTTGCTGTGCGACAGGTCTATGATGGAGCCGATCGTGCGGATACGCCGACCTCGCTGGTCATACACGGTATAGCCCTGGTCCAGCACGTGGGCGTAAGTGCCATCGGCCTTTAAGAAGCGGTACTCGCCCTGCCATATTTTGTCGCCGGCTGCATTTGCCTTTTCTATACTCTCGTGCACGATAGGGTAATCTTCCGGGTGCACGCGCTCGTCCCACGACTCGCCGCCAGGGCCCATCTCCTCCGGGGTATAGCCGAACACCTCCTTCAGCCCTTTGCCCCAGTGCATTTTGTTTTGGAGGATGTCGTACTCCCAGGAAACGGCGTTCAGCGCACTGGTCAGCATCGTCAGGCGCTCGGTGTTATGCTGCCGGTTCTGCTCGTTCTGTACCTGCTCGGTTATGTCGCGTGCCTCGTGCAGGATAAAGGTGACATTCCCCTGTGTATCGAAAACAGGGCTGTTAGAGGGGCTCCAGTAACGCTCCTCAAAATGCAGCGTACCGTTTTCGCGGCGGCATGGCAGGTCGTAGCGGAGGACGGGCATGGCATGCGGCTGCCGTTCGCGCAGCACATACCGCAGCGAGTACTCGAACTCCCCGGCTGAGTTCAGGTCAGGAGTGGCGGGGTTGTTCGGGAAAGCGTCAAAAAAGTATTTCCCCATGATCGCTTCACGGGAAGACAGGGTGGCGTGCAGGTATGCATCTGTGGCATCAACTACTACCAGGTCCGGGGTTAGCACTAAGTAGAGCCCCGGCAGGGAACGGAAGACAGGGCCCAACACAGGCTGATTTTCAAAGTTTGTTTCGAGCATTACGCTTGTAGTGGAAAGGGAACTGAAAAGTAAGGTAACTAAAAAAGCCTGGTTGCGCAAAATAAAAATCCCCCTGGCTCGGCTCTTAAACTGGAGCAAAGCCGGGGGGATTTCATCGGTCTCTTAAAGCAGCCAGGGTGCAGCTCGCTAAGCCACACCACTTTAAGCGGATACAGCCTCTCTTACCCCGAAGCCCTCGAACACCTCTTTGGCATCGGCTATACTCTGGATGTCCTCCACGATCACGATCAGCTTATCCTTGGCTTCCTTCAGGCGTGAGTGGCGCGGGTGCTGCTGCACGTACTTGAGGATATTGCCGAAGGTGTCGGACTGAAAGTACTTGTCGTTGTTCTCGCTTGGCAGGTAGCCTTTCATTACCTCCTTCTTGATGGTGAGTTTCTCAAAGCCCAGCTGCTGTGCCTGCCAGCGCAGCTTCACAATCTCTACGAGCTGCTGCACCTGCTCCGGCATCGGCCCAAAGCGGTCCACGATACTGGCGCACAGCTTCTCCAGCTCTTTCAGGTCCTTCACGCTGTCGAGTTTGCTGTACAAGTTCAGGCGCTCCGAAATGTTGCTCACGTAGCTTTCCGGGATCAGCACCTCCATGTCCGTTTCGATGTTACACTCCCGCACCGGCTCGATGAACTGCTGCAGGTCTTCATCTTTCATGAACAGTTCACGGAATTCAGTCTCCTTTAATTCCTTAACGGCATCATCCAGTATCTGGTGGTACATCTCAAACCCAAGGTCCGTGATAAAGCCGCTTTGCTCGCCGCCCAGCAGGTTGCCGGCTCCGCGAATATCCAGGTCGCGCATGGCAATTTTAAAGCCCTCGCCCAGGTCAGAGAATTCCTCTAGGGTGCTCAGGCGCTTGCGGGCATCGCTTGGCAGGCCGGCCACCGGTGGCGTAAGCAGGTAGCAATAGGCTTTCTTATTTGATCTACCCACACGGCCCCGCATCTGGTGCAGGTCCGACAGGCCGAACATGTGCGCGCGGTTGATGATGATGGTGTTGGCGTTCTCAATATCCAGACCGGATTCGATGATGTTAGTGCTCACCAGCACATCGTACTCGCCGTTCACGAACTTCATCATGCGCTTCTCGAGCTTCTCCGGCTCCATCTGCCCGTGGGCATACGTTACCTTCGCATCCGGCACCTGGCGCAGGATCATGTCGGCAATCTCCTCGATATCCTTGATGCGGTTGTGTACAAAGAACACCTGCCCGCCGCGCTTCATTTCGTTTACCACGGCATCGCGGATCAGAATCTCATCAAACACCTGCAGCTCCGTTTTTACCGGCTGGCGGTTGGGGGGAGGTGTGGCGATCACGCTCAGGTCGCGGGCCCCCATGAGCGAGAAGTGCAGCGTACGCGGTATTGGCGTGGCCGTCAGCGTCAGGGTGTCTACGTTCACGCGCATCTCCTTCAGCTTATCCTTCGTCTTCACGCCGAACTTCTGCTCCTCGTCTATCACCAGCAAACCGAGGTCTTTGAACTTCACGTCCTTGCTCACGATGCGGTGCGTGCCGATCAGGATATCTACTTTGCCTTCGGCTACACGCTTTAAGGTATCTTTGGTGTCCTTGGCCGTTTTAAAGCGGTTGATGTAGTCCACGGTAACCGGGAACTGCTCCAGCCTGTCGCGGAAAGTGCGGTAGTGCTGCATGGCCAGGATAGTGGTAGGCACCAGCACCGCCACCTGTTTGCCGTCGCAGGCAGCTTTGAAGGCGGCACGAATGGCCACTTCGGTTTTACCGAAGCCCACGTCGCCGCACACCAACCGGTCCATCGGGTGCGGCTGCTCCATATCGGCCTTCACATCCTCGGTGGATTTTGCCTGGTCCGGCGTGTCTTCGTAAATGAAGGAGGACTCCAGCTCAGCCTGCAGGAAGCCGTCTTTGCTGAAGGCATACCCCGGCGCGGCTTTACGCTTGGCATACAGGCTGATGAGCTCTGCGGCGATATCCTTTACCTTGCTCTTGACCTTCTTCTTCTTGTTCTCCCACTCCGGCGAACCCAGCTTGCTCATACTTGGCGGACCGCCTTCCTTGCCGCTGTACTTCGAGATCTTGTGCAGCGAGTGGATGCTCACGTACAGCAGATCGTCGTCGCGGTACACCAGGCGGATTGCCTCCTGCATGCGGCCACCCACTTCCACTTTCTCCAGTCCGGCAAAGCGGCCGATGCCGTAGTCCACGTGCGTTACGTAGTCACCGGGCTGCAGCGAGCGCAGCTCTTTCAGCGTCATGGCCTTGGACTTGGAATGCCCGGTTTTGGCCTTGTGCTGGTAGAACCGATCGAATAGCTGGTGATCGGTGTAGCAGGTAATTTTAAGGGTATGGTCGATGAAGCCTTCGCTCAGCGAAACGGGCAGGTGCTGGAAGCGCACGTCGTGGTCCAGCTCATCGAAGATCATGGTCAGGCGGTTTATCTGGCGCGGCGAATCGGTGGCGATGACGTTTACAAACCCCGCCCCCTGCTGCTCGTGCAGGTTCTTCACCAGCCGGTTAAAGTCTTTGTTGAACGACGGCTGGGGCTTAGCCTGCAGCTGTATCACCTCGGCGCTTTTGAAGTGGAAGCGCTTGCCCATCTCCACTACGTTAAAGCTGTCGAGCAGCTTTTTGAACTGCTTCTGCGTCTGGAACAGCTGCTCCGGGTCCGACACGATCTGGGTGCCGCCGCTGCCCGCCATCAGCTTCTCGAAGTTGTGCGAAGCCTTGTCGAAATACTCCTCGATCACGTCCAGCGTCAGGCGCACATCCTTAAACCAGATGTTGGTGTTCCTCGGCAGGAAGTCGAGAAAAGCCTCGCGCGTTTCCTGTAGCAGTTTCGTCTGTACGTTCGGGATGATGGAGATGGCTTTCTTCGTCTCCACCGACAGCTGCGTGTC
>JAJLKL010000223.1:0-2992 GCA_033838975.1 Hymenobacteraceae bacterium
CGGGTAAAAAGTCTGCTGTGGCAACAGAAAGGGCCGGTTACTGCAACCGGCCCTTTCTGTTTTTACTTGTCATCCTTGTCCAGGTTCTTGCCCATGTCTTCCACCTGCTTCAGAAACGTATCCACGTTTTCGTCCGCATAAGGGCCGTAGGAATTTGAGATCGTTCCCTTGAGTCCGGTATCTGTTTCCAGTGCGTACAGGATCGACATATCATCCGGGTTGCTTTCGCCCTCAAAGCGGTAAAAGTCCACGATGCGTACCTGCTCAGGGGTGAACTCCTTGTTGTCTTCCACGGAACAGGCTGTCCCGTCGGCTGACACTTTAAAGTCATGCTTGAAGCCCTCCTTGCGCAGACGGTTCAAGACATTGACCAGAGATCTTTCTTCAACTTTATCTTGCATAGCATATAGTTTTTAATGTTCTCCTCTTAAGTATAAGTATAGAACTATACGCAAAAACAAGCTTTGGATACAAAAGAGAGAAGAATAATTACTCCTCTCGCTGGTCTGCAGGAGGGTGGTTTATACCCTGTGTAAGGCTAAGGGAGCTAACGGACCGCTTGCTTCTTTTCCAGCTCTTTCCGGATCTTGTTGAAGTCTATGCTGGAGCAGGCGCTGCCACAGCCTTTGGCACAGCCGTTTTTGGCGGCAAAGCTAAGGTACAGCATGCGGCCTATGTAAAAAGCGGCAGCCAGAAATACGAGAAGTATAACGAGTTCCTGTATCATGCTCTTACAACTCTGAAGCGGTGTAAATAGTTTACTTGAGCGGCTGCTTCCAGTGCTCGGCTATGGTCTCCAGCATCTCCGGGTGGATGTTGCCGTTGCTGGCCACGATCTCCCGGCCAAAAATATAGTCGGTGTCTTCGGTGAACTTCGTCACTTTTCCGCCCGCTTCCTGCACGATCAGTGCGCCGGCAGCCACATCCCACGGGTTCAGGTTATACTCAAAGAACCCCTCGAAGCGGCCCGCAGCCACATACACCAGGTCAATGGCGGCAGAGCCCAGCCTTCTTACCCCATGCGATTTACTCATAAAGGAGCCCAGTATCTGCAGGTACTGCTGCGTTAGCCCGAAGTCGTGGTACGGGAAACCTGTGGCGACCAGGCCGTCTTTTAGCGCCGGGGCATCCGATACCTGTATTTTGCTGTCGTTACAGAAGGCGCCGCCGCCCTTATAGGCCCAGAAGCACTCATCGCGGCTCGGCTCATACACACAGCCCAGCACCACCTCGTCCCCGTCCATCAGGGCAACGCTCACGCTGTAAATAGAGAGGTTATGCATAAAATTAGTAGTGCCATCCAAAGGATCTACTACCCAGTTGTAACGCTCGCCTCTGGTGTTGTCTGTGTTTTCCTCCGTGATAAAGCCGGCCTCAGGCAATAACTTACGTAAGCCCTCCACCAGTTTTTCCTCGGCCTGCTTGTCTACGTAGGAAACCAAATCATTCACCCCTTTCATCTCAATTTTGGAGCGGTCAAAGTCTTCGGCCTCCTTTCGGATGAAGGCGCCTACGCGGCGGGCCAGTATGTTCAGGTTCTGGGCTAGTTGGTTCAGGTTCATATTTTCTCTTCTACTCTTTGTGTGGGTACAGTGGCTTTCGCTCTTTTGGAGAACCATACGGAATAAGCCGCTCTTACGACTAAGGCCAGCGCGATGGGCATGGTAGCCAGGTGCAGCTGCTGTGGCCACAGCCACCAGCCAAGGACTGCAATACCGGCCAGGACGGCCGTAACCACCATGTATTTCTCAACCCAGTCCCGCAGCGCGTTCCGGCGCAGGAAGATCGCGACGACCATATGGGTAGGCAGAGCCCAGAGCAGGTTAAAGTTATAGGCAGTGGCCTGGTGGTCGGTGGCTACCCACAGCAGGAAGAGCACCACCCCCAGAAAGCCGGTGAAGAAGAACAGCATCATGTCGAACACGCGGCTGCTGCGGCGCTTTACCAGGTCGAACGCCGTTAGGGCCACCACTATGCCCAGGAACAGCCACCAGACAAGCAGCGGCGTGAAAAAGCCTCTCTCAAATGGAATCGGTTCGCGCTCAAACACTACCTGCGGCGCACCTGCCAGCGGCACTGTACGGCCCTCCTGCAGGATCGTGCCACTGGCAAAGCCCTTCGACAGGTAGTCTGGCAGGAACATGTATTCGTAAGGCGATGCCTCCCGGTCTATACGCGCACCCAAGGCCAGGTCAATTCCAAAATCAGACCAGGGCTGCGGCACCAGGTACAGGTCGATCAGGTTGCGGAAGCTCATGTCCTGGTCCAGGTGCCCGATGCGGAAAGCCACCTGGTTCGGAAAGGTAGCCTCCACGCCGTCGCGGATACGCGTGGCGCAGTTGTCGAAAAAGAAGTCGTAGAGGTAAAAGCGGTTCTCCGGCAGGTAGTTGTTTGTCAGGAAGTTCCAGTACTGCTGCCGTTGCTCTTCGTTCAGGTTCAGCACCTGCTCATACACCGAGCGGTTGTCCATGCTGTAGCTGTACACGAAGTCGCTGAACTGGGCCGCCGAGAGCTTATAATTCAGTTTCCCCTGTATAAACTTCAGGTAAAAGTTGGGTTCGTCAAAATCGAAGGTGCCGTAGTTGAACACGATGTCCATACCGGAGGCAGGGTCCTGCACCCGCACGGCGCTGTGCCCGAAAATGGCGTACAGCTCATCCCCGCTGGAACAGGTAATCAGGCTGATCCTGGCATCCGGCGACAGCTGGTAGCCTTCGAACTGCGCCCAGCCCGGCAAGGTGAAGAGGCAAAGCAGCAGCGCCAGTATTAGTTTTTTAAGGTAATGCTTCATGATGTGTGATTGGGGCTAAGCTTTGCCGCCTTTTGTCGCGCCAGACACGACGATAACAAACTCTCCTTTGATGGCTTTAGTGTTGAAGACTTCGATCAGCTCATCCAGCGTGCCGTTGATGGTCTCCTCGAACATCTTCGTGATTTCACGTGAAACAGAGGCAAGGCGGTCTCCGCCGAAATATTCCTTGAACTGCGTTAG
>JAJLKL010000224.1:0-2826 GCA_033838975.1 Hymenobacteraceae bacterium
AACATCTCCAAGAAATTGCCGCAGAACATGTGGGTTTCTACCGTGGTGGCATCTAACCACAGCGAGAACCGCGTGTATACCTCACTCAACGGCTATCGTTGGGATGACTTCACGCCTTATCTGTACGTGTCTGAGGACAACGGCAAGAAGTGGGAGCGCCTGGGCACAAACCTGCCAGCCGAGGCCATCAATGTGGTAAAAGAAGATCCGAAGAACGCGAACCTGCTTTATGTAGGTACAGACCATGGCCTGTACATCTCGCTTGACAGAGGCAAGACTTTTATGCAGATGCGTAAAGGCATGCCAGCTGTTTCGGTGCACGATGTAGTGGTTCACCCACGCGATAACGATTTGATCGTGGGTACGCATGGCCGCTCCATCTACATCGCCAATGTGGATCACCTGCAGCAACTAACACCAGAGATTCAAAACCAGAAACTGCACCTGTTCGCCTTTCAGCCAGTAAACTACAATTCACGTTGGGGGCAGAAGTGGGGTGCCTGGGGTGAAGCCACGGAAGGCTCTCTGGAAATTCCATTCTATACTTCACAAGCCGGCACCACGACAATCCGTATCAAGACGGACAAAGGGCAGGTGCTGAAAGAGCTGAAGGACGAGAACGAACGTGGTCTGAATTATGTGACCTATAACTTCTCGGTAGACGAAGCCAATGCCAAAGCTTACGAAACTGCTTTGAACGGCAGCAAGAAAGATGGCGAAGAAGCAGTGAAAGTGGAAGCTGCTGACAATAAAGTAATCTACCTGCAGCCTGGCAAGTATACCGTTGAGGTGGAAACGACCGATGGTGGAAAAGCTACTTCTGAGTTCACGCTGAAGGCGCCTGAACGCAGATCAAGAAGCTAATTTTTAGCTGTTGCTATACCTGATACAAAGGCAGTTCCTGATGGGACTGCCTTTGTTGTTTTATCGGATCGCCAATGTCGTTTTACTGCAGGCAAGATCTTGGGAGTTGATATATCAAGTCAGTTAAGATTTGAGCTGCTGCCAGACGCGTTATGGTCAGCCTTTTCTTTCAAATCCTGGCAATTCCCCTATCTTTGTTAGAAGTGCTATACCTTGACTCTAATGAAAAAACTTCTACCCTTTCTCCTTCTTCTTTTACTTGTCACCCCGATCTCAGCTCAACAAATGCAAGCCATTTTGCCGCTGCAGGATCGTGCCGTACTTGAAGACAAACTGCTGCAGGAGCGCCTTGACCAGTTGCTGCCTACCCTGATGCGGAAACAAGGTATAGACATGTGGCTGATCATTGCGCGGGAATACAACGAAGACCCTGTGATCAAGACCATGTTGCCTGCTACCTGGCTGGCTGCACGCAGAAGAACTATTCTGCTCTTTTATGACAATGGAAAAACAGTAGAGCGGCTGGCCGTGGCGCGATACGATGTTGGCAATTTGTTTAAGGGTGCTTGGAATCCTGAGCAGGAGCCGGATCAGTGGAAGCGCCTGGCTGCTCTTATCGCTGAACGTAATCCGAAAAAGATCGGGCTGAACTACTCCCCTCACTTCGGCCATGCCGACGGTCTTGCAAAAACCGAATGGAACAACCTCATGCTATACCTGCCTAAGGTACAGCAAAAACGTGTGGTGCCGGCGGAAAAGCTGGCGGTGGACTGGCTTCAGATTCGTACCGAAACAGAGCTGGAATTGTACGAGCAAATCAGCAAGATCGGGCACAGCATTATTGCAGAGGGCTTCTCAGAAAAGGTGATAAAACCCGGCACCACCACGACCGACGATGTGGTATGGTGGTTTCGGGAGCGCATTGCAGAGCTAAAACTGGAGGCATGGTTTCACCCAACAGTGGATGTGCAGCGGGCAAATCCGGGAGCGGGCGATTCCGAGCGGTCTTTTGCGGAGCGTCCTGCTCAGGAAGTGATCCTGCATGGCGACCTGTTGCACTGCGACCTCGGCATCACCTACCTCAAGCTGAACACCGACGTGCAACAACTGGCCTACGTGCTAAAACCCGGTGAGAATGACGCCCCCGATTACCTGAAAAAAGCATTAGCCACCGGAAACCGCCTGCAGGATGTCCTGACCAGCCACATGCAAACCGGCAAAACCGGCAACGAGGCCCTGAAGGCCACTCTGGCGCAGGCCAAGCAGGAGAACATTGTGGCCAGCATTTACTCCCACCCCATCGGCTACCACGGACATGGAGCCGGCCCAGCCATCGGCATGTGGGACAAACAACAGGGTGTGCCCGGCACTGGCGATTACCCACTACAGCACAACACGGCGTATGCCATCGAGCTGAATGCAAAAGTCACGCTACCGGAGTGGAACAACAAAGAGATCCGGGTGATGCTGGAAGAGCAGGCCGTCCTCACTCCCTCAGGTATACGCTATATCAATGGCCGACAAAAAGAACTTTTATTGATTCCAGGACAAGGCAAAGCTGGCAATTATCTCCAGCAATAGGCTTTTCTAAAGTGTAGCCCGAATCGACACTACAAAATTCCTCCCCGGTGCCGCTATACCTGAAGAGTAAGGACGGTATCGCTGGTCGGCGATGTTCTCTATACCTGCGCTCGCTGCCAGGTGCCGGTTCAATTGGTAAAGCAACTTCAGATTGAGCGTTGCCCAGGAGGGACTATAGGGATTACCATTTCCGTCGCTGGCATATAAATAAGCTTTCTCCTGTTCCTCGGGGGCGAGGTTGGCATGCTTTATTACACCGTTGTATTGGGCGTAGAGGTCAGCCTTTAGGCGGTTGCGGGTATAGGTCAGGCGGGTGACACCAAAAGACGGGGCGGCATGTCGCAAAGGTGCCTCGGTACCATTGTCCAATTCCTCCTGCCC
>JAJLKL010000225.1:0-4571 GCA_033838975.1 Hymenobacteraceae bacterium
AGGGCCGTACGCACCGACTGCAGCAGGTATTCGTTGCTCCAGGGTTTGGTAATGAAATCGGCAGCACCTAAGCGCATTCCTTCCACGGCCAGGCTGATGGAGCCCCAGCCCGTGATCAGGATAACGGGCAGCTGCGGGTACAGCTTTTTAAACTGCCCCAGCAGCGCCAGCCCGTCGTGCCCGGTAGTCTCGATGGAGAAGTTCATGTCCATGATCACCAACCGGAGCGGGTGCAGCTGTGCCTGCTCCAGCGCCTCCTTCGGTGAGGCCGCCTCGCGGGTTTTGAAACCGTTTTGCTTTAGCAGGAGGCCAAGGGAGGCGCGTACGGCAATGTCATCATCAATTATCAGGACCATAGGGGCAGGAGCTGTTTGTTCAGGTATAAAGATAATTTTTTCAGGTATAAATTGCTATCACTCCTCGTGCAAGGCAATAGCCGGATGAATAGCCGCTGCCTGTCGGCTCGGGTAAAGAGCGCAGGCCAGCACCAGTCCGTAGATTAGCAGTGCGGCTATGGCAATGGCAGACAGGTATGTGGCGGTTGTGAAACCAAAAAGGCCCAGTATCGGGAGCTGTACCGCGAAGAAGAAGCCCAGTATAAGCCCGAAGGTAGCCAGTACCAGTATCTCACCCATAAACTGCCGGTATATATCTCCTGCAGAGGCACCTAAAGCACGGCGCAAGCCAATCTCTGAGTAACGCTTGTTAATACTCTGCCACAGTACGCCAAACAGACCAAGGGCTACGTTCAGGATGAGGAAGACACATACTATGAACAAGGCGCTGGAGGGGATAAGCGACTGCTTCAGGTAGGTGGTGCGCATATCCGTCATTTGACGCAGGTTAAAGGTCCAGCCCCTGCCAATAGCCTCTGCCGCATCCAGCAGCGCTTCTTCTATAACAGGAGGTGTGCCTTCTTTTAGCCTGACATAGATCGTGCTGTGTGCCTGCTGGGAGGTATCGGCGAGAGAAGTGCGCAGAAAGTAGGAGTAGGACTGTTCGCCCATTTCACCGCGGGGCTTGTAGGCCTCTACCACGCCAATAACTGTTCGAACATCATTCTGCTTCTCACGGGTACTACCAAAGCTAACTTTCCCGCCGATAGCCGGTTCATCTCCAAAAAGCTGATTTTTGGCATCGCGCGTGATGATGATCGGTTTTGCGTCGGAAAAGGCGTCACTTTCGTTGAACCAGCGCCCTTCAGCCATCTGCAGTTGCAATACCTCTTTGAAGGCATCGTGCTGCACAACCACCATGTTTGAAATGATTTCCTTGTTCTTCCGGGTCAGGCCAGTGGACCAGGTATTGTAAGAATAAGGGCCGTTTTCGCTGCCAACGGCAACATGCTGCACTTCCTCAAAAGCACTAAGACGGTTAACGATCTGCTCGAGGCCCTCCCTTTTTTCTGCCGCGGGTACATCGTGCGCTTGAACATTTAGGACCAGCACATGCTCATAATTGAAGCCAAGCGGCTTCTTATAATTTTGGTAGAAAAAGATCCCGAGCGTTATGACGCCGAACAGTATGATAAAGGAAAAGAAGATCTCCACGATCATCAGGAAGTTACTTCCCTTCCTGTTCCAGATAAGTTTAAACAGATGGCGTATCATTTTATACCTCCTTTCAGGGCTGCCACAGCCGGCAGTTTAGACATCCGGTAAGCCGGGTAAACCCCGGACAGGACGCCGAAAAACAAACAAATGAAGAAACTTAACATAAAGATGGACGGATTCAGGTGCAGGTTGGCGTTAGCGATCACGCCGCTGTCGTTGATCAGCTTGAGCACCCCCTGCGCCATGAGCAGGCCTAAGGCCCCACCGATCAGAGTCAGGATAACGTTCTCGAGCAGAAACTGCATGACCAGGGTAAAGGAGGAGGCACCGAAGGCCTTACGCACGCCGATCTCGGATGCTCTTTCCATGATGCGGCTGATGTTAATGTTGACCAGGTTGATAGTGGGCAGCAGCATAAAGAACACCATGCCCAGGAAAACCCACATCGAGAACATCAGCAGGTTTATTTCTCCCTCGGCACGGCTGATGCCGCGCACAAAGGCCTCAAGCAGCGTATCGGCGTGCACCTCTACTTTTGTATAGGTAGCTGCATCCGGGCCGGGTATGGAAGCATCTTTGACAGCATTCCTGAACTCCTCTTTCACGGCCTGTACCTCGGCTGGCGACCTGGCCAGGAGGATGGCTTCGAAGCTGCCGCCAAACTTTTGCTCCTGCAGGTCCTCCTTTATGTTGGTATAAGGTACCCACACATCAGCGTAGGTATAGATGCGGGTTGCCGAAACGTTTTCTACCACACCCACCACTTTGTATCTTGTCCGGTCCACCTCAATGTACTTGCCCACTGCCGTCGTTCCCTCGCCAAAGTAGTTGTTTCGGGTCGACTCGTTGATGACAGCCACCCGGTTGATGCCTTCTACATCTGCTTTGCCGAATGGGCCACCTTCCAGGAAGTTAAAATCAAGTACATTCCAGTAGTTCCCATCTGTGAAACGCAGATCCATTGATATCTTGCGATTGTCTACATAAGCGTTGAAGTTATACTCGCGGGCATATATGGTGATATTCTCAGGGGTTTTCAGCGGTTTCACAAACCTGTCCAGAAAGTAGTAGCCCGGCTGCGTGTTCAGAGTAGAGCCGTTACCGGTCATTTTTAGCCGGCTCACATACAGCAGTCTGTCTGATTTGATCTCCGGGTTGTGGGCACCCAGCAAATGGTCTGCAAAGGACACCACTACCATCAGCACCATAAGTGTAAAGCTGATGCCGAAGAGGCTGATGAAGGTGAAGAACTTGCGCCGCAAGAGCACCTTCCAGGCGATTTTCAGGTAGTTCTTAAGCATGGCTATACGCGTTGTAGGTCAAACACTTTGGAATCGGACACCTGCTGCCCGTCGAAGAAGCGAACGAGGCGCTCTGTTTTAAGGGCCATGTTCTCGTCGTGGGTTACCATCACGATGGTGGTGCCCTCCTGGCGGTTCAGGTCGAGCAGGATCTGCATGATCTCTTCCCCCATCACGGAGTCGAGGTTACCGGTAGGCTCGTCGGCCAGGATGATCTCAGGCTCGCCGGCCAGGGCACGGGCAATGGCCACCCGCTGGCGCTGTCCCCCGGACAGCTGGCCGGGGTAGTGCTTGGTGCGGGCACTGAGGCCTACCTTTTCCAGGGCTGTTCTGGCCCGCTTGGTTCTTTCAGAGGCGGAGATGCCGCTACGGTACAGCAAGGGCAGCTCCACGTTGTCCAGCACGCTCAGGTCGTTTACCAGGTGATAGCTCTGGAAAACAAAGCCGATCTTCTTGTTGCGGATGTGCGCCAGCTCTTTGTCCTTGTAGCTGCGGATCAGCTGTCCGTCTATCTCCACAGTGCCACTGCTCGGTATATCCAGCAAGCCCATGATGTTGAGCAGCGTTGATTTGCCGCAGCCCGATGGCCCCATAATAGAAAGAAACTCGCCTTTCGGAACCGTCAGGTTCACGTTCTGCAGGGCCACCGTCTCAATAGACTTGGTTTGGTAGACCTTTTCGATGTTTAGTAGCGTGATCATAGTTTTAAATATAATTCTTTTAGCGTTGAGTATTTTTTAATGCTGTTATTCACTTTTCTATTTTTTTCTGGCGCAAGTCTTCTGACCTGTGTCTTACCTGTGGTATCGGGTCTCTGACTCGATTGGCTCGGAGAGCCATATCTTACATTTGCCATACTTCCATAGCAGCTGCTTTCTGCAACTGTAACCAGGCTATACTTCCTGTTTGCTGTTCATCCTCAGCCTTACTACCTGCTCGTTTCATTTCCTGCTTTGGAGCGCTCTAGGCCGCGAGGCCTCGTCTTCGGGCATCGCGCTGGGAGCTTTTCTTTGCTCGCTGTCGCTTTGCAATCCCGCCTCCAGCGGGACCGAAAAACTCGCATAGGCGCTCAACCCGATGACTGGGATCTTTTCCTATAGCCGCTGCTGACGGAGCTTCAGCTATGCTCCCTCTCCTTTTTAGGAGAGGGTTGGGGTGAGGTGAAAACTCCCCTCCTTAGCCTTTGCTCTTCGGGATTTTCAATCCCGAAGTACCTACTATGAGGATTTGCAATCCGACTTCTACCTATTGGCCGCAGCTCATCGGCTGGCAATGCATAAAATCGGATCACAGATCCTGATAGTAACTTACTTTCGGATTGCAAATCCGAAAGAGCGGATATATGTAAATTACCGGGTCCAACCACCCCTAGCCCCTCCTTGTCAAAGGCGGGGAGTCTGCTTTTTCGGTTTCTTCTATCTGCTTTCATAGCGAGCTTTTTTATTTAACCAATGTACTTTGCTCTTCGGGATTTGTAATCCCGAAGACTTACTTTCGGTTGCAAATCTGAAAGAGCGGAGGCTTGAACCAAGTCCCCCTTTGAAGGGGATAGGGGGATGACAAACGTTCACGAGCAATTTCATCTCCCTATGAAGCAGTATTCTTAATCCTCATTTCTCCTCCCGTCCTGCGCCTCTGCTGCAATCGCCTGCTGCTGTTCAAAATCATAAAGCGTCAATTGTCTTAAATTATAGTAGGCTTCCCAAAATTCACTCAG
>JAJLKL010000226.1:0-3864 GCA_033838975.1 Hymenobacteraceae bacterium
AGGTGGAAGATGAACTCAACCTCTTCATAGTTCTCTTCCAGCCACTCAAAGAACTCGTCGCGGTCTACGTACTCCTTGATTTTCTTCCCTTTCAGGTTATCTTCTTTTTTGGCGACGGAGAAGTTGTCCACCACTACGATATCATTAAAATTGGCCTGGTTTAGCCTGCTCACAAGGCAGCTGGCAATAAAACCTGCGGCACCGGTTACTACGATCATGGTTCAGTATTTAAGCCTGTAACGAAAATTGCGCTAAATTTACGAAAATAAATGGAGCCACCTTGGCTAAAAGAAGCCAATACCAAAGCGATAGTTTGACACACACGATAACTTTATCCCTCAGAAACAGTGCTTTGCTGCTATTCCTGGTGCTGCTGTTGGGCAGTTGCAGCGAAGCAAGAGAAGAGCAAAACCGAGCCATTGTGCTGGAAGATGACCTGGGGCGGGAAGTGAGGCTAAAGAAGCAGCCTGAACGGGTGCTTGCCCTTTCTACCTCCATGACCGAAATGCTCTTTGCCGTGCTGGATACAGGCAGCATTGTAGGGCGCACGCAGAACGACGACTATCCGGCTGCTGCGCTGACCAAGCCGGTGGTGAACAATTACCCCGTGGATTACGAGCAGGTGCTCGCGCTGAAGCCGGACCTGATCTTCACGGTGGAAGGCATCACGCCTCTGGATGTAGCAGCTCGCTTAGAAGAATTGGGCGTGCCGGTGTACTACCAGCAGTATGAGACGGTAGAGGATATTTTTACGGGGCTGGAGGACATCGGAGCAATTATGGGGCGGGAGCAACAGGCCACTCAGTTAACAGACTCGCTTCGGAGAGAGGTGCGCGTGCTGGCTGGTAGGTATAACAATGTGCAGCAGCCGCAGAAGGTACTGGCCATCACCTGGAAAGATCCCATCTATGTTTACGGGCAAAACACCTTGTTTACCGATAAGCTGCGCATTTTGGGGGCAGAGAATGCCGTGAAAGAGGTGTTTGAGCAACCCTACCCGGCGCTCACCCGGGAGTACATCCTGAAGATAAACCCGGACGTGCTGTTAGGGGGAGCTCCGGAAAAGCTTGAGGCGGACTTCTTTAGCCTTTACCCTGAGTTGCGCAAGATCAAAGCATACCAAAACAAGCGTATCTACGATCCTACCGATAACCTGATGTCGCGTCCGAGCCCCCGTGTGGTGGAGTCGCTACGGGAGCTGGAGGGCTTTTTATACCCATGAGGCAAAGCTTATACTTCATACTGGCGCTTTCGCTGATTCTGCTTGCTTTGTTGCTGGGGCTTCAGGTTGGCTCCTTTGACACTGGGCTGGGCACGATCACAGAGGCCTTTTTCAGCTATGACCCTGAAAACACGACGCACTACGCCGTCATGCACCTGCGTCTGCCGCGCTTGCTGCTAGCCTTGGTGGTGGGGGCCTCCCTTGCTTTCTGCGGCTACCTGATGCAGGCAATGGTAAACAACGGCCTTGCCGATCCTTACCTCCTGGGTACAGCCTCCGGCGCCTCTTTGGGGGCGGTGGTTGTGTTCTTTGGCTTTGTGGAGATGACCATCGCCGGTTTTTACATGCCACCGATCCTTGCGCTAGTGGGTGCCTTCGTGGTGACGCTTGTGGTAATCATACTGGGGTACCGGAAAAGGCAGATTATACCGGCGCAGCTGCTGCTGGCAGGTATAGCCATCAGCGCACTGGTTACCTCCATCGTGGGGCTGCTCACTTTCCTCTCTGACTCGGAGGGGAAACTGAAATCTGTTATTTTCTGGTCGATGGGGAGCTTTGAGCGGGCCAGCTGGTCTTTGGTGCCTTACCCCGCGGCAGCCCTTTTGCTGGCGCTCTTGCTGTTCGTATTCTACCAAAAGCAGCTGAATATTTTGCTCCTGGGCGCAGACCGGGCACAGGCACTGGGGGTGAAGGTAGCCCAGACACGCTGGGTCATTTTGGGTACAGTGTCCGTGGTGACGGGGTTTGCCGTGGCTACCTCGGGGCCCATCGGTTTTGTTGGCCTGATCATCCCGCATGTGACGCGCGGCGTGATGGGAGCCACGGGGCGCTCTAACCTGCTGTTCTGTGCTTTTGTGGGAGGATTTTTCATGCTGCTCTGCGATCTGCTGTCCCGCCTGGTCTATCCGCCGGCAGGTTTGCCGATTGGAATCATTACTTCACTATTTGGTGTTCCTTTCTTCGTATATTTGCTGTTCAAAAAGAATTACAACTTTTAAAGTAAATGATTTACGTTAGCAGGCTAGAGCACTTTAACGCAGCGCACAAGCTGCACAACCCGAATTGGTCGTTGGCAAAGAACAAGGAGGTTTTCGGGCCATGTGCAAATACAAATTGGCACGGGCACAACTACGAACTGATCGTGACCGTGAAAGGAAAGCCTGATCCCGAGACAGGTTTTGTAATAGACCTGAAAAAACTCAGCACCCTTATCCGCACCCATATCATCGAGAAGGTGGATCACAAGAACCTGAACCTGGATGTACCCTTTATGGAGGATAAGTTAGCAAGCACCGAAAACCTGGTAGTGGAGTTCTGGAAGATCCTGGAGCCACGCATAGCCGAGATCTCGGACGCAAAACTGCACAGCCTGAAGCTTTACGAAACTCCTCGAAATTATGTGGAGTATTTTGGTGAATAACCGCTGTACTCAACGCTAATTTTGTACCTTTAGGGGTATCCGGTATCTCCAGTACGGATACTAAATTCATGAAATACTATATTATAGCAGGAGAGCGTTCCGGCGACCTGCATGCCTCCAACCTGATCAAGCAACTTAAGAAGAAGGACCCTGCTGCGCAGATACGCGGCTGGGGCGGGGATATGATGCAGGATGCTGGGATGGAGCTGGTGCGCCATTACCAGGAGATGGCCTTTATGGGCTTTGCGGAGGTTTTCAAAAGCCTGCGAAAAATCCTTGGCTTTCTCAAAGAATGTAAGGAAGATATCAGGCAGTACCAGCCTGACGTGGTGATTCTGGTGGATTACGCCGGCTTTAACATGCGGATAGCCAGGTTTGCCAAGGGGCAGGGGATAAAGGTGTTCTATTACATCTCTCCAAAGATCTGGGCCTGGAACCAGGGGAGGGTACACAACATCAAAAAAGTGGTGGACCGCATGTTCGTGATCATGCCTTTTGAGCAGGACTTCTATGCCCGCTTCGACTATAAGGTAGACTATGTGGGGAACCCGGTTAATGACTCCGTAACAGACCATGTACCGTGCACGGACTTCAGAGCAAAGAACAGGCTTTACAACAACAAGCCGATCATAGCTATTCTGCCAGGTAGCCGCCGCCAGGAGATCGAGAACATGCTGCACGTCATGCTGAGTGTATTGCCGTCTTTCCGCGACTACCAGTTTGTAGTGGCAGGGGTATCTAACTTCTCGAAGGAGTACTACGAGCAGTACAACAAGGACCCCAACATCAAGATCATTTACGACCAGACCTACGACCTGTTGGCCCATGCCAAGGCAGCCTTGGTAACATCGGGTACAGCGACCCTGGAAACTGCTCTGTTCAATGTGCCGCAAGTCGTGTGCTACAAGACCAGCGCTATTTCGTATGCGATTGGTAAAATGGTGATCAAGGTCCCTTATATTTCCCTCGTGAACCTGATCGCAGACAGGCCTGTGGTGACGGAGCTGATCCAGGAGGACTTTACCCCCAAGAAGATCGTGGCGGAGCTGAAGCAGGTGCTCTTTGATAAGTACTTTCTCAAAAAGCAGCAGGAGGGGTATGACCTGGTGCGCAAAAAGATCGGCGACTTCCGCACGGCGGAACGGGCTGCTGAACTGATGGTGGGTTACCTGGAAGAGAAAAGATAAAACAGCTCACGCACAGAAAAGCGAAAGGCCCCGGG
>JAJLKL010000227.1:0-2598 GCA_033838975.1 Hymenobacteraceae bacterium
GTAGCCAACCAGATCGATATTGCTCGTGTAACTCTGAACGACGCCGTGGATACTGCTTTCCTATCCGGTAAGGAAGCGATCGCCTCTATGGCTGAGGGGGACGAGCAGCGCCTGTTGTTCATGGGCCTGAAGCGCTTTACGAAGAAAGACCTCTATAACACCAAAGAGGCACGCCGCCGCATAGCAGCCGCTATGATCGAGGCAGATGAGTTTGTATACTAGATTCTGACAAATCTATAGTTTTGGAAAGGCTGCTCCTTTAGGGGGCAGCCTTTTTTGTTTTATCACTACTTTATTTGCAGACGCCGAAGTTGCAGGCTATTTGCTTTTTTAGAAGGTCTCACCACAGTCACCAGGTCTTTTTCTGTGAGCCAGGCAGTGAAGTCTTTTACATAAGCGATGTCCTTGTCATCGGCCACTTTCAGCCCGGCGGCTTTTGGGGCCTCGGCCTTGCCGGTGCTGGTGTCAATGCGGCGCAGGTATAGGTCATACTTCCCGTCGAGTTCTTCCAGCGTGAGCAGGTGCAGCATGTTGCCCGCCAAGTTATACCTGTAAGATATACCTGTAAAGGCTTCGTCGGCCGGAGCTTTCTGGTTCTTCATCAGCACAGAGCTCCAGGCAGTGCCCATGTACTGGTCATAGGCAAACAGGTGGATTTCCTTGGCGTAATAAGGAGAGTTCTCGCCGCCTTCCATATACTTCTTCTCTGCCAGCACGACCAGCTTTTCGTCAGGTGTTAAAATTAGGTCGGATAGGTAAATATCTTCTAAGCGCCTGGCTTTGGAGGCACCGCTTTTGTCGAGACTGTTCACACTGGCCAGGTACTCGGGCGTGAATCGGAACTCTTCGGCAAAGACCATATCATCGTTTTCGAAATCAAACTTCACCGCTTTTAAACTATAGTATTCGCCTGTGCTCTCATCGGCAGTCAGCACGGCGCCGTAGAGGTTGCCGTTTGGTTGCAGGCCATACTTGCTGTCCACGATGTATACCTTCTTGCCTCCGAACACACCGCCCACCAACACCGACATTACCTTGGCATCCGGCGATTTAAGGGTGTGTTGTCTTACGGTGAGGCGGTTCATGTTTTCAGAGATCAGGCTAATGAACTGGTCGCCGGCGTTGTTCACGATAACTTCGGCTGACACAATGCCACGGTGGTCGCTCAGGTTATATTTGGTGTCTGCTATCTTCTGGAGCTTGCCATCGTACAGGCCTCCGCTGATGCTCTTTAGCACCTGGTTGCCGTCGGTGCTATACCTGTAGGCCAGCAGTTTGGTGCCGTCAGGCGAAGTGGCTATACCTGCTTTGCGGTCTTTGGCTGGCGCCTCGAGTAAGAGTACAGGAGCTGCTTTCTGGCCGTTGCGAAGGTCTACCCGGTGGGCGTGCAGCTCCTGTTTGCCGTTGCCATTGTCGCGGTGTGTTACCAGTATGGCGGCTTCCCCGTTGTGCAGAAATGCTTCCACGGTTTCGGTGCCGGTAAGCGGTATGGCCGCAGACCAGGCTTTTTTCAAGGCAGCGTTGTAGCGCTCTATCGCATACTCGGCAGGCTTACTTTTGCTGAGAATCACAAAACCGTCTGCATCCAAAGGCAGCGTCTTGCTTTTGATGCTCTGGTTATACTGGTCTTCAGTGTTATCCGGAAGATAGTTGAAAGGTATAGCGGCTTTCTTTTGTGCTACCGCGGGTGAGGCAGTCCAAACAAATGAAAGCAAAAGGAGAGTTAGGATTTGTAGTGTTTTCACGGATATAAGGTATAGCTATTTGTGAGTAAACGAATACACTGTAAAGAACCATATAAAATTGCCGGAAGCAACTATACCATGCAAGCGACGGACAAAAAAAATAGGCTGTTTCTCGTGGAACCCTCCATAGCAGACTTTAGCTGATTCTACTCCAATTAATGGTATTCACGCTCAGCGACTTGATGTGCCGTAGGATATTTTGGTTCTGTGGCTGTTCCAGCTGTGGGTCCTCATTCAGCACACGCTGAGCCGCCGCACGTGACTCCTGCAGGATAGGCGCATCTTTGGCAAGGTCAGCAATCAGCAGGTCCAGTACGCCGCTTTGCTGGGTACCCATCAGGTCGCCTGGACCGCGCAGCTTCAGGTCGATGTCGGCAATTTCGAAACCGTTATTGGTGCGCACCATGGTCTCCAGGCGGGTCTTGCTGTCTTTGCTCAGCTTATACCCCGTCATCAGGATACAGTAGCTTTGCTCAGCGCCACGTCCCACACGGCCGCGCAACTGGTGCAGCTGCGACAGCCCGAATCGCTCGGCGCTCTCAATGATCATCACAGAGGCATTCGGCACGTTCACACCCACTTCGATCACCGTAGTAGCCACCATAATCTGGGTTTCGTTTCGGACGAAACGCTGCATTTCGTAGTCTTTATCCTGTGCCTTCAATTTGCCGTGCACCATGCTCACCTGGTACTCCGGAAAAGCGCGGCGTATACTTTCATAGCCATCCGTCAGGTCTTTGTAGTCCATCCCTTCCGATTCCTCTATGAGCGGGTACACGATGTATACCTGCCGGCCCAGCTTGATCTGGTCGCGCACGAACTGGAACACACGCAGGCGGTGACTATCGAAGCG
>JAJLKL010000228.1:0-13323 GCA_033838975.1 Hymenobacteraceae bacterium
GCCTGTACCGGGGCATGCACACCGGCAAAATGTGCCGCCAGTTCTTCCGGCGTCATCTGCCGCATACGCTCATCCCGCTCCGGGGCATTGATGCAGGCGTACCAGTAAATTTTACCGCCCTTGAGCGGGGCCATGCCTACGCGCCCCTGCGGGGCCCAGGTTTCCGCAGAGCGCATCATGTTCAGGTCTACCCCTGGGTTATCGATCACGGCGCGCCAGCAGGTATAGCCCGCATAGCGTGGTGTGCTTTCCGGAAGCAACTGTTGCCGCACCACGGAGTTGATCCCATCGGCTGCAATTAGCAGATCAGCCGTTACCTCTGTGCCATCCGTAAAGCGTGCCTGCACCTGCTTGCCGGCCTGCTGGATCCTTTCGCAGCGCTTGCCCAGCAGCAGCGTGTCTGGCTTCAGATGGTTTTGCAGCACCTCGTGCAGGTCTGCCCGGTGTATTACAAAGTTGCTGATGCCGTAGCGTTCGTTCAGCGGCTGCGTGTTTTGGTTACTGATGATTTTCCCGTACTCATCCAGCATGGTAAGCGCTGTCAGTTCCTTCCCCCTGGGAGCAACCTCATCAGCGACTCCCAAACGCTGCAGGCCCTGCATCGCATTGGCTGCCAGCCCGACACCAGCCCCTACAGGCTTCAGCACCGGTGCGGCCTCGTACACCACAGCTTCTATTCCTGTTTTCTGGAGCGCAATGGCCGTACATAACCCGCCGATGCCTCCTCCTATAATAATGGCTTTCATAGATTCCTCCTCTGTACTACTAATGCCACAGACACGCTATTAATTCCTTTCTGCTAACAACACTGAGCTGCCCCCTAACCTGCTGCTCATAACAGCATCTACAAAAAGAAAGCAGCACAGGTATACCCCATGCTGCCTTCTGATATCACATTAAGCCACGGCCTTACCTTTTATACTCTGAGGCAAACTCCTCCTCTTCCTGGGGCTGCCGGCCAAACACCTTCGCCACCCACTTTGGCAGGAAAATGGAACCCAGGACCAGGTACGGGTAATAGGTGATCAGACGGTAAAGCACCACCACAATGCCACTAAAGGCTCCCAGGAATACGCCAAAGAAACTTGGGAAAGCCATCTCCACAATACCTGCCCCACCGGGCGTAATGGCGATCAGCATCACGATCCAGAAGATCAGGTTACGGGCAATGATGAGCAGGTGCTCGCTCAGGGTCACATCCGTGAAAGCAGCGATCAGGCAGTTGAGCAGGAAATAGCGGGCACTCCAGACAAAGATGGTGGAGATAATGGCACGCGCCCAATAATTGAAGTTTTTCCCTTTTAGTTGCTCCGATGCCCACACGATCTCGTTCCCGTGCTGGAAGGCGTTGACGCGCCACTTCCTCAGAAAGCCCAGAGAAGTAATCTTCAGCAAGAGCCATTTAAACGCCCTTGGCCTCACAAACAGCGCATAGATCATGATAAAGGTGTACACTGCAATCAGTGCATAGCTGATGTAAAACGCCGATTGCAGTTTGGCGACATCGGAGGGATCTAAGTTAAAAGTGGGGAACACCTGGCCTTGCGTTACCAACAAGGCTATGGGTGCTGCTACAATAAAGAACATATTGTCCAGCACGGCCGTCAGCATCACGTAGGCCAGCGACTTGCCCAGCGGTATCCCCTCTTTATTTAGAATGATCGTGGCAATAGTACTGCCTCCCACCACAGAAGGCGTGATCGCTGAGGCAAACTCCCAGAGCATGATCACATCCAGGCTGTTGCGCCAGGTCAGGAACTTATCCGTCAGGCTCCGGATGCGGTACATATAGCCGGCATCGCGAATGAGCAGCACCACAAGCGCGGCCACCAGCCACCACACGTTAGCCTGGGCTATGCCTTTTAGCTCCCCTACCCTGTCATCCTTAATGAACAGCCAGGCCGTAGCAGCCAGACCCAGTAGCACAGGTATCAGAACCTTAACCGGACTAAAATTCTTAAGTATCGTTTTCTTATTCTGATCCATGCAACGTGTTCATGACCTGCCGCCGGAGTTGCCTTGCAGTCCTTCCGGCAGCGGTTCGGTAAAACTAGTAACTATCCGGCAGCTATGGCACGGCAGTTTAGCGGATTTAACAATTATACAACGTCAGGTATTACTCCTCGACCACCAGTTGCGTTACCTGCAAAGCCTCGCCGTCTGCTACTTTGATGGTGAAGTCGTTGAACCCGTCCCCTACTTCCACGCCTATCAGGTTCAGCTGGAGCATGTCCAGTATCGCCAGGAAGTTAAAGATCATACCGATCTTATCCGGGAATTCGGCAATCAACTCGGAGAAGGCCACCCTGTCGCGCTCCTGTACCCGGCTCAGGATGTAATCGCGCTGCTCATCGATGGTGTACGGATAGGTAATGACCGTGTGCTTCGGTTTGTTCTGCTCTTCTTCAAAGCGCACCATCACCTTCTCGAACACCCGCATCAGCTTATAAAGGCTCAGGTCCTGCAGCTCATACTCAAAGTGATTGGCATTGGCAATCTGCTGCAGCTCCTCGTGTATGTTGCCACGGTTCTCCTGTGCCAGCCGCAAATCCTCCATCGTGCTCAGGTCCGGCAGGGCACTCTTGTACTTCTTGTACTCCAGCAGGTGCTGCACCAGCTCCTGGCGCGGGTCGATCTCGTTACCTTCCTCGTCTTTCTCAGTGCGCGGCAACAGCATTTTGGCTTTGATACGCATGAGTGTGGCGGCGGTCAGGATAAAGTCGCTGGCTACCTCTATGTTCAGCTGCTCCAGCTGCCGCAGATAGCCCATGAACTCGTTTGTGATCTGGAAGATCGGGATGTCATGAATATCCAGCTCATCGCGCTCAATAAAGAAGAGCAACAAATCGAACGGCCCTTCAAACAATGGTAATCTAATCTCAAAACTCACCTATACTACTCTTTTTCTGGCGCGTGGCGCTGCGCGAAGTACAAAAATAATCATTTTCAGCAGACTATATCCTAACAGGCTATAAAGACACAACCAATCCTGAGCGGGGCAAGGTTCATAACAACTTTCAACATATTTCGGTATACTCTCCCATAGCACTGCCCTGGCAGCCACACCATTGCCCCTTATCTGCCGGCACAATTCAAGTACACACTATATATTATTTATTATATATAATTATTCCCGAAAGGGTTAGTTACTTTTCGGCCAAAGAACAGCAGATAAAGTGTATGTATATATAAAAGTTATTAACTTTACGATTTGGCCAGGAATTTGCATTTTGCGCATTGCAAACTTTTGCTGAGTAATTTTGTTAGAGGTCTATAAAGACAATTCTATGATTATCAAACCCGGAGAGCTGCTAGCCTCCATCGACACACCTGCCGAGCTGAGAGGACTGAAGAAGGAGCAATTGCTGCAGGTATGCCAGGAACTAAGGCAGTACATTATAGACGTCGTTTCCATTCACGGCGGTCATTTTGGGGCAAGCCTCGGCGTAGTGGAGCTTACCACAGCGTTACATTATGTGTTCAATACACCGTACGACCAACTGGTGTGGGACGTAGGCCACCAGGCTTACGGGCACAAGATCCTGACAGGACGCCGCGACATCTTTCACACCAACCGTAAGTACGGCGGTATTTCCGGGTTTCCGAAAAGAAAGGAAAGCGAGTACGATACTTTTGGTGTAGGCCACTCCAGCACGTCTATTTCGGCGGCACTGGGTATGGCTGTTGCCTCTAAGTACAAGGGAGAGAATGACCGCCAGCACATTGCCGTGATCGGTGACGGTGCCATGACAGGCGGTATGGCTTTTGAGGCGCTGAACCACGGGGGCGTAGCCAACGCCAACCTGCTGGTGGTGCTCAACGACAACTGCATGAGCATCGACCCGAACGTAGGGGCGCTGAAAGAGTACTTAACCGACATCACCACCTCCCGCACCTATAACAAGATGCGCGATGAGGTGTGGAAAATACTGGGCAAGATCAGCAAGTTTGGTCCGGATGCCCGCACGATTGTTTCCAAGATCGAAAGTGGCGTGAAGGCAGCCGTACTGAAGCAGAGCAACTTGTTTGAGGGGCTTAACTTCCGCTACTTCGGCCCGATCGATGGCCACGACATTAATCACCTGGTATCGGTCATGGAAGACCTGAAGCATATTCCAGGTCCGAAGATCCTGCACTGCCTTACTACGAAAGGCAAAGGTTTTGCCCTGGCTGAGAAAGACCAGACCAAGTGGCACGCGCCAGGTCTGTTCGACAAGATCACGGGTGAGATCTACAAAACACACCACGATAAGCCGCAGCCCCCGAAGTACCAGGATGTGTTTGGCCATACCATTGTAGAACTGGCTGAGCAAAACGAGAAGATCATGGGGGTAACACCAGCCATGCCTTCCGGCTGCTCGCTGAACATCATGATGAAGGCGATGCCGGACCGCGCGTTTGACGTGGGCATTGCCGAGCAGCACGCCGTTACCTTCTCTGCCGGTTTGGCGACGCAGGGCATGGTGCCGTTCTGTAACATCTACAGCACCTTTATGCAGCGCGGCTATGACCAAGTGGTGCACGATGTGTGCCTGCAGAACCTGAATGTGGTGTTCTGCCTGGACAGAGCCGGTTTTGCCGGTGCCGACGGCCCTACGCATCACGGCGCTTACGACATTGCCTACATGCGCTGCATCCCGAACATGGTGGTAGCTGCCCCTATGAACGAGCAGGAGCTGCGCAACCTGATGTATACCGCTTCGCAGGACGATATGGGGCCGTTCACGATCCGCTACCCACGCGGCGAAGGCGTTATGCCGGAGTGGCGCACCCCGCTGGAACTGATCGAGGTAGGCAAAGGCCGTACTGTGCAGGAAGGCGAGGAAGTTGCGATCCTGACCTTTGGCCACATTGGCAACTATGCCGTAAAGGTGTGCCAGAAACTGGCGCATGAGGGTATTACCCCAGGCCACTACGACATGCGCTTTGCCAAGCCACTGGACGAGGAGCTGCTGCACTACATCTTCAGTAAGTATGACAAAGTTATCACGGTAGAGGATGGCTGCCTGCAGGGTGGCTTCGGCAGTGCCGTGCTGGAGTTTATGGTAGACAACGGCTATACCTCCCAGGTAAAACGTCTGGGCATTCCGGACGCTATTTTCGAGCATGGCTCACAGCTGGAGCTGCACCGGGAAGCAGGCTTCGCACCAGAAGATATTGAGCGAACCGTTCGTGAGATGATCGGCGTGCCGGTGAAAGTATAAGTCTTAGATTGTAGATAATAGACGCTAGATATTAGAAAAAAGGCCTCACAGGTATTATACTTGTGAGGCCTTTTTTGTTTGCACGAGGATTTTTTAAAACTGACAGGATACCTTCGTAGGGACAGGTGGCGACTTAATGCTGTCCACTTAAGATAAGGCGAAGGCACTGACACTATAGCTGTTGCCCTGCGGCGTGTTGGGCAAGTTGCTCTGTTGCTTTGGTCAGGGGGATGATTTTACAGCTTTTAGGCTAGGGGTGTTTCACCAGCATTTGTTGATCAGAAGACACAAAAAAGGCAAATAGGAACGCTTAAGTTGACGGCATTGGGCAGGGACCTGTTTGCGCGATGGCAGATCGATGAAACAGGCAGCCATACTTTACAGTAACTTTTTCAAAGTATAAATTTACAACAGCATCAATTGCTAGTGCACGATTGGACAGGTCGCGACCTGCCCCTATAAATATATGTAACGCAACAAAAAATCCTGATCCTATGGCAAGCACCTACACCGACCACGGCTCCGGCGACACACTTGTTTTTCTGCACGGCTTCTGCGAGAGCAAACAGGTATGGGCGGAGTTTACTAAGCCGCTGCAGCAGAAGTTCCGCATCCTTGCCCTGGACCTACCGGGCTTCGGCGATAACACCCAGAACATCGGCAGTTATAGCATGGAAAGCATGGCCGACTATGTGAAGCATAAGCTGGAGGAGCTGAATGTCCGTCGGTGTATACTGGTGGGCCACTCCATGGGCGGCTATGTGAGCATGGCTTTTGCGAAAAAATACAGTAACATGCTCCAGGGCCTCTGCCTCTTCCACTCCTCCGCCCTGCCCGATACAGACGAAAAAAAGGAGAACCGCAACAAGACCATCGATTATGTAGAGCGCCACGGGGTAAACAACTTCATCAACCCGTTTGTAGAGCCTCTTTTTTTCCGGGAGAACCGTGACTGGCTGAGTCAGGAGATCGAGATGATGAAGGAGATAGGCCGGGCTACGCCACAGGAAAGCGTGGTTGGCGCCCTCGCCGCCATGCGCGACCGCCCCGACCGCACGGGTGTACTTAAGAAAGCGGCTTTCCCGGTCCTGTTTATATTTGGCAAAGACGACGGTGCCGTACCCCTGGACAAGGCCCTGGAGCAGTGCCACCTGCCGGGCAACAGCATGGTCTACTTCCTGGAGAAGACCGGGCACATGGGCATGTTTGAGCGCACCTATGAAACCCGTAAGGCCATTGAGAAATTTGCCGAGACGATATTCGGTTAGCCCTCTTGCTTCCTAAACTGCTCCGGCGTTTTGCCACTGTACTTTTTAAAGAAGCGGGAGAAGTAAGAGTTATCCTCAAACTGCAGCTGGTAAGCAATTTCCTTTACAGACATGGTGGAATGCAACAGCAAACGCTGCGCCTCCACAATCACCCGCTCATGTATCAGCTGGCTGGCCGTTTTGCTCACCGTTGCTTTACAAAGCACATTCAGGTGGTTCGGGGTGATGTGCAACATATCAGCATAGTCTTTCACCTCACGCTTGTGCATGAAGTGCTGGTTCAGGAGCAGCTCAAACTCACGCACTTTGGCTACGGCACCGGGGGCTTTATCCTGAAGCGTCTCGGAGCGGTACAGGCGGGCCGCATTTTCTAACAGGATGTGCAGGTAAGAGAGCAGTACCTCATTGCGGTGAGGCTGCTGATCGACGTACTCCTTGTACATGCACCCCATCAGGTTTGCCCAGAACGGATCATTTGGGGGCAGGGCCAGTAAGGGCTGGTGCTGTTGGCTGTGAAAGAAAGGGTACTGGTACAAGCGCTGCGGATAGTGCGCCAGGAAAAAGTTCGCCTCAAAGAAGATGGATACCCCTCTTATATCAGGCGAGAGCTTCCAACTGTGTACCTGCCCGGGTGTCAGGAAGAAGAACTGCGGCGGCTGTACCTCATAGGTAACAAAGTCGATGGTATGGGTGCCAGAGCCGCCGGTTATTATCATCAGCAGGTAAAAGCTGTGGCTGTGCGGCTTGTCAATGTTCTCAAAGTTCTGCACAAGTTTCTCCAGCCGTGTCATGTAGAACACGTTGTTGGGCTCCTCTACTTCCCTCGGAAACTCCTCAATAACATATACCGGAAACTGCTTTTGCTTCATGTCTGCCTGCTTTAAGCGCTAAGGTATAAAAGTCACAGGTATGGCTCATCATCTGCCGTTATTGTTTCAGATTTCAGCAAGTGGTGTATCTTTATACTTCAGACCAGAGAACGAAATATGCCACAAGCCTCTACGCTAGCTCCGCCTGCCCGCATTCTGCCAACCATTGTGTTCTCCCAGTTTGCGGGTACTTCGCTGTGGTTTGCCGGCAATGCCATACTGCCCGAGCTACAAACGGCCCTTCAGCTGCAGGAGGAGGCTTTGCCCCTGCTCACGTCCTCCGTGCAGTTAGGTTTTATACTGGGCACTCTCTGCTTTGCCTTCTTCTCTCTTGCCGACAGGGTTTCGCCCCGCTTGCTCTTTCTGCTCTGCGCTATACTGGGTGCCGGCGCCAATGCATTGGTGGCCTTAACGGCCGGTAGTTTTACTAGCGTACTGGTTTTACGTGGAGTAACTGGCTTCTTGTTAGCTGGCATTTACCCGGTGGGGATGAAGATCGCGGCCAGTTGGTACAGCGGCAAGCTGGGCAAGGCTATTGGCTACCTGGTAGGTGCCCTGGTGCTGGGCACGGCTTTCCCGCACCTGCTGCGCAGCCTGGGCACCTCACTGCCCTGGCAAACGATGCTGTTGGCTGTTAGCGCATTAGCTGCTGCTGGGGGACTGTTAATGTACCTGCTGGTACCCAACGGCCCCTACCTGAGTGCAGGAGCGAAGTTTGAGGTAAGCAACATGCTGCGGGTGTTCAAGGCAAAGGACTTCAGGGCGGCGGCCTTTGGTTACTTCGGCCATATGTGGGAGTTGTATACGCTGTGGGCTTTTGTACCGCTGATACTTGCTTATGCGCTGCCGCAACTTTCTACTGCTCAGGCATCCGTGTACAGCTTTATGGTGATCGCTGCGGGTGCGGTAGGCTGCATTGGGGGCGGCTACCTTTCACAAAAATGGGGCAGCGGGCGCGTAGCTTTTGTACAGCTGCTGCTGTCAGGGGTGTGCTGTGTGCTTTCGGTGGTGGTGTTCCGTGTGCAGGAGGTATACCTGCTTCTGCCCTTCCTGCTGTTTTGGGGTGTGGTGGTGGCCGGAGACTCCCCCCAGTTCTCCGCCCTTTCGGCCAGAACAGCTCCGTCGCACCTGGTGGGCACCGCCCTCACCGTAGTAACTTCCATTGGTTTTGCCATCACCATTTTAAGCATACAGCTGATGGGCTTCCTGCTGACCCTTTTCCCGCCAGAGCAGGTGTTCATCCTCCTGGTGCCCGGCCCGGTATTGGGTTTGCTGGCCTTGCGCCGGCTGGTTGGCAAATAAAAAACGGCAGCCCGCTTTTACACAGGCTGCCGCTAAAATCGAAACTTAATTTCTTATACTATTCCAAAGGATTATTGTTCTGCCTCCAGCTGCATTTCTGAACCGTCCTCTGCCTTAAGGCGCATCTCGTCATCCGTTAGCTTCACTACCTCAAAGTTCTCCGTCATGTTCTCATCCTCGAACTGCAGCGTCAGGCGCTTGGCAGCTCTGTCAAAGGACCAGGTGCCGGTCTGGAGCGAGCCGCCTCCCCCCAGCGCAAAACGGCCGTCGGCGTAAAACTGCATCGTCTCATCCTGCTCCTCCTCTGTCATCTCCTGCCTGTCTCCGGCAGCGGTCAGCTCTTTGTCCGCTTTCCAGGTTTTACTGTTGGTGCCCGAGATCATGTTCTCAGACCCGACCTCATTATCACCGCCTCCGCAGCTGACCAGCACCACCATCAGCAGCATAGCCAGAAGAGAGGATAAAGGCTGTGTCCATACTTTATGCTTCGTTTTCATGCTTCCATAGGTTAAATGTAGATAATAGAACTACGCCCTGCTTGCCGCAGGGCCTGTGACTTGCTTACGGTCTGCGGCATCATGCCGTTGCAACTGCTGCACACAACTAACTGCCCTTAGCGGCGTATCTTACATAAACGGTTGGCCAAAAGGCTATACCGGTAAAATGAAATTTTCGATTTAAAGACTTGAAGATATGGGACTGAAAGATTTTTTTAGGAAAGGCAAGGAGGAACCCGCAAAACCGGCAAGTAACATACAAGGGAAAAAAAACGTGGACACGCCGCAAGGTACACAGCCCATAAGCAAAGGGACTGATGCAACGTCGCGCACCCCGGGTAACCCGGAGCATGGCTTTTACAACAAGAACGACATGCAGAAGGTAACGGACCCCACACCTAGTCAGGATGTGTACACAGTGCAGAACGGTGACTCACTTTCTAAGATCGCACAAAAACATTACGGCGACGCCGGCGCCTGGACACGCATTTACAAGGCGAACAAAGATAAAATAGGTGATAACCCAGACCTGATCCGTCCGGGCCAGCGTTTTGTGATCCCGAGAGACTAAGAACTGTTTGTGTTGAAGATGAAACGGCCGGCTCCCTTTGGAGACCGGCCGTTTTGCTGTTTGTACCTGCAACATTAGGCCAGGGATATAGTTGGCTCAGGGCCTAAAGAGACAAAAAAAGCCCACCAGGCATCACACCTGGCGGGCTTCCAATCAATAAGTATACTTTAAGGCTTAGAAGCGCTCGTCAGCAGAGAAGAAGAAGTCACCTTCGATCTGCGCGTTCTCGTCAGAGTCAGAGCCGTGGATAGCGTTTGCCTCGATAGACTTGGCGTACTTCTTACGGATAGTACCTTCCTCAGCCTGCGCCGGGTTCGTAGCGCCGATCAGCTTACGGAAGTCTTCTACCGCATTGTCCTTCTCCAGGATCATCGCCACGATAGGGCCGGAAGACATATATTTTACAAGATCGCCGTAGAACGGACGCTCTTTGTGTACCTCATAAAACTTTCCAGCGCGCTCCTCGGATAGCTTTGTCTTTTTCATCGCCACAATACGGAAGCCGCCTTCCTCAATCATTTTCGTAATGCCACCGATGTGGTTCTCTGCCACCGCGTCAGGCTTAATCATGGTGAATGTAATGTTTCCGGCCATGTCTCTTTAACTAGTTATGGTTTATATGTCAAAATTAAGTTTGCAAAAGTAGGGCATTTCAGCCAATATCAGCACATTTTTCAGTTATACTTTAGTTAACTCCGCAAAGCCGGCCAGGGTTATTAAAAACAGGTTAGCAGCGGCAAACACGCTATTTTATTGCTTTAGAACTTATTTCTTCAGAAATTTGCGCCTTATATCCTTATTAATCAGAGGATTTAAACCTATAGTATGCACAATATCAATGCTCTGAAAGAGCTTTTGAAAGAGCCTAAAGAGGTGATGATCACCACGCATCATAAACCTGACGCCGACGCGTTAGGCTCTTCGCTTGGCCTGGCAGGATACCTTAAAAAGAAAGGTCACCGCGTAACGGTTATCACGCCATCCGACTACCCTGGCTTCCTGAACTGGATGCAGGGCAACGATGATGTGATCGTTTACTCTGAGAAAAACGACGCCCTGGTGCAGCGCATCATCAATGAGTCGCAGGTGATCTTCTGCCTCGACTTCAACAACCTGTCCCGCATCAACGAGATGGGTGAGTACATCCGGCAGGCCAAAGGCACCAAGGTGCTGGTCGACCACCACCTGCAGCCGGAGGACTTCGCAGACCTGGACTACGCCAACACCAGTGCCGCCGCCACCGCTGAGATCGTGTACGACCTGATCAAGGCCATGGGCGACGGCGATCTGATCGATACCGGCATCGGGGAGTGCCTCTACGCCGGCATCATGACCGACACGGGCTCTTTCCGCCACCCAAGCACCTCTAAAAACGTGCACCTCATCATTGCAGACCTGCTGCACATCGGGGTAAAGACCTCTGACATTCACCGCCTGATCTACGACAGCTCTTCGGAACTGCGTCTGCGTTTTCTGGGTTATGCCCTGAAAGACAAGCTGGTAGTGCTGCGGGAGTATAACACAGCTTATATCGCCATCACGGCAGACGAACTGAAGGCCTACGACTCCAAAACCGGTGATACAGAGGGGCTTGTAAACTACGCTCTCTCCATAGAAGGCATCGTTTTTGCAGCACTCATCATCGATCGTACGCAGGCCGTGAAAATGTCTTTCCGCTCAGTGGGAGATTTCTCGGCTAATGAGTTTGCCCGTGCGCACTTTAACGGCGGAGGTCACAAAAACGCAGCAGGCGGTATGTCGATGGATACTTTGGAGGCAACGGTTGCTAAATTTGAGAGCCTGCTGCCCGCGTACAAAGACCAGTTGCTGCACGCCACCGACAAGAAATAAAAACTTTACATCAACCTATACTAATGCTATCTAAAACAAAATTCTTGTTGCCGGTAATAGCTGCCGGCGCACTCATGTTGCAGTCTTGCAACAATAACAAAGACGAATTTTATACTACGGCTGACGGCCTGACTTATAAAATCTATGAGCAGAACGAAAAAGGCGAGTACGTGAACAAAGGGGAGGTTTCTCCTGAGGACACAACCGGCGCCAAGATCGGCGAGGTGGTGACCATGCAGATGTCTTACAAGAATGCGGAAGACTCGCTTCTGTTCGACTCGCGCACGCAGAACCAGCCGATCATGATCCCGGTGATGGAGCCGACTTTCAAGGGCAGCCTGGAGCAGGCCCTGATGATGCTTTCACCAGGCGACAGCGGTGTGTTCAAAGTAAACGCGGACTCTCTGTTTGCCAAAACGTTCAACCAGCCGCTTCCTCCGTTCATCAAGCCAGGTTCTCAGCTTACCTTCTTCATCAAAGCAGAGAAAGTACAGTCCAGAGAAGCTGCCATTGCGGACCAGCAGAAAATGTTTGAGCAGCAAATGCAGGAAGCTCAGGTACGTGCTGAGAAGCAACTGAAAGTAGACGACGAGAAGATCCAGCAGTACATCAAAGACAAGAACCTGCAGAATGTGCAGAAGACAGAGTCTGGTGTGTACTATACAGTAACACAGCCAGGTAAAGGCCCACAGGCAAACGCCGGCGACCAGGTAACGGTACACTACGACCTTTCATTCCTGGACGGGAAGCAGGTGGAGTCGTCCCGCAACAACCCGATGTCTGGCGGTGAGCCATTCACCTTCACGCTTGGTCAGGGCCAGGTGATCAGAGGCTGGGATGAGGCAATCCAGGAGCTGAACAAGGGCAGCAAAGCGACATTGCTTATACCTTCTCCGCTGGCTTATGGCGAGCAGGACCGTGGTCCGGACATGCCGGCCAACTCTATCCTGCGTTTCGATATTGAGTTAGTAGACGTAAAGAACTAATTTTTAGAAACGCTTAGCACCGATAGAACTATGAGCCTGTACCCCCTCATTCAGTGGACAGCTAAAAAGGATAACCTGCTAAGGGCACTCCTTTTATTTGTGATCGCTGTTTCTTTTGCCGCCTGTGAAAAACAAGAATTCCCGAGGAGTATCTGCCGCCCAACGGAATCTGAGAAAATGACTCAGAAAGAGGCTGACATCAAGGTGATCAAGAAGTACTTCCGGGAAAATAACATCGACACCTCCAGTATGCAGGTTACTGCATCCGGTATACATTACTTTAACCTGACCCAGGGCACAGGCGCTAAAGCAAATCTTGGCGATGTGGTTGAGGTACACTACCTGGGTAAGTACTTGGATGGCCCGACGTTCAACTCCTCCACTACTTTTGACTCTTCTTATGGCGGCGCGAAACCATTCACGGTTTCAATAGGCGCCGGAGGAGTAATTGCAGGTTGGGAAGAAGCCCTGCAACTGATGAAGGTTGGAGAGGAAAGCAGGTTCTATATTCCGTCGTACCTGGCGTACGGCCCTTGTGGCAGAGGCAGTATAGGTCCGAATGAGGTGCTTGTGTTTGACATAAAGTTATTAAGAAAGCTATAGTTTCGGTTATAGCCACATGAGAAAGAGGGTACCCTATACGGACACCCTCTTTTTATTTATACCTGTACACCAGCATTTAAGGCACTTATACAGCAGTTTCTATATGCAAAGATCAGGTAAGCATTACTCTGCCAGCACCTCTGAAAGTATAGCCAAAGACTTTATCTCGCCC
>JAJLKL010000229.1:0-12672 GCA_033838975.1 Hymenobacteraceae bacterium
GGGTTGTCCGGGCGGGCGTGCATGCCCAGGATCACCGCATCAGGTCTGCTGTCCAGTTTCTCCGGGAACCAGCCCTCCTGCTCCGGTAGGAGCCCTGCGGCCGCCAGCCTGCTTTTGGCGGGCTCATATATCTCGTCGTCAGAGCCTGTTACTTTCAGGCCTTTATCGTGTAGCGCCAGCGCCAGATTGTGCATGATACTACCTCCAATCGCGATCAGGTGTATATGCTTAAATTCCTTCTTCTCCATAAGCCAAGCAATATGTTCTCAAACAGACAAAGTTATAAGTACTTACTTAATTTAAAATAGCTATACCTTAATATGTGGATACATTGTGGATATGTGTATATTTATGTGGATATCCTGTGCAAAGACCTGTGCTGCTCTGTTGAAATGCAGGTTGGCAATTTTTACGAACAATTTTAAGGCAGGGGATATATAAGGATATATCTTTGTGACTATGGAGGAAATGAAAATGAACGTGCGCCCTGCAGGTAACCGAAATGGGTGGAGCAAAAAGGCTCCCGTGGTTTCGGAGTTAGGTAAGAAGCCGCCGCAGGCACTAGATCTGGAAGAGGCCGTTTTAGGCGCTCTGATGCTGGAAAAAGATGCCTTGACCAACGTGATTGACATTCTGCGCCCGCAGAGTTTTTACAAAGAGGCACATCAGCGTATTTTCAGGGCTATACTTTCTCTTTTCGACAAGTCCGAGCCAATTGATATCCTGACGGTAACCCAGGAGCTGCGCGAGCAGGGAGAGCTGGAACTGGCAGGTGGCGCATATTACGTGACGCAACTGACCACCCGCGTGAACTCGGCAGCGAACATCGAGTACCATGCCCGTATCATCACGGAAAACTCAATTAAGCGGGACCTGATCTCTATCTCCTCAGAAGTGCTGTCGAGCGCTTTTGAGGATACGACAGACGTATTCGAGCTGCTGGATAAAACCGAGGCGAAGCTGTACGAGGTGTCGGAGTCCAACATCCGCAAGAACTTCGACGACATGCGCTCGCTCATGCACCAGGCCATCAAGGAACTGGAGGAGAAGCGTAAGCAAGCCGACGGCCTGACAGGGGTGCCAAGCGGCCTTGCCGCCCTGGACAAAGTGACGTCGGGCTGGCAGCCATCTGACCTTGTGATTCTGGCTGCCCGTCCTGCGATGGGTAAAACAGCCTTCGTGCTTTCCTGCATGCGTAACGCAGCGGTTGACTTTAAGAAGGGTGTGGCAATTTTTTCCCTGGAGATGTCCTCACTGCAGCTGGTGAATCGTCTGATCTCATCTGAAGCAGAGTTGGAATCTGAGAAGATCAAGAAGGGTAGCCTGGAGGAGTATGAGTGGGCACAGCTGAACCATAAGATCTCCAAGCTGACCGAGGCGCCTATCTATATCGACGATACGCCGGGCCTTTCGATCCGTGAGCTGCGTACCAAATGCCGCCGACTGAAGGCGCAGTACGATATCCAGATGATCATCATCGACTACCTGCAGCTGATGAGCGGCAATGCCGACGGCAAGAGCAACGGTAACCGTGAGCAGGAAATTGCCTCCATTTCGCGGGCATTGAAGATGCTGGCCAAGGAGCTGAACGTGCCGGTGATTGCCCTGTCGCAGCTGAGCCGTGCCGTGGAGACCCGTGGCGGCGACAAGCGTCCGCAGCTGTCTGACCTTCGTGAATCCGGTTCCATCGAGCAGGACGCCGATATGGTGCTCTTCCTGTACCGTCCGGAGTACTACGGCATCACCGAGGATGAGATGGGCAACCCAACAGCCGGAGTAGGAGAGGTGATCATTGCCAAGCACCGTAACGGCTCATTGGAAAACGTGCAGTTGAAATTTATCGGTAAGTACACTAAATTTACAAACCTGGATAACGATTTTGCTGGTGACCCGATGGGAGGCTTCAACGCCTTGCCGAACAGCACCTTTGATACAGAAACGCCAGGGGCTATCCGTTTAGGAAGCCGCATGAATGATGGTGGCAGTGGCGGAGGAGGTTTTCCTGCTTCGAACTTCGATGAGGAGCCGCCGTTTTAGGAATAGGTTTTTATTCAACTTTAGCCAAAAGGATGAGGAGCCGCTGTGTTTTTACCAGCGGCTCCTCTTTTATATAAATACCTCAATTAGGGTCTGCGTTGCATAGCCTCTGCTGCTAGCTTTGCCTTTCTGATACTGCTGTTGGTTAACAGGTCTTCTTTTTCATAGCATCCTGTATTGCTCAGTCTTACTCGTGCCCTGTTGTATAGCTTGTATTGGTGCGCTCAAGCCCGCGAGGGCTCGCCTTCCGGCATCGCGCTGTATTCCCTTCCTTTGCTACCCTGACGGTCGCAATGCCGCCAGGGCGGCACCGGAATCTCACAAGGCGCTTAACCCAAAGGCTGGGTTTGTTTCCAACCGCTACGACCTTTGCTCCTCGCAAGGCTGACAAAACAGTAAGTACAAGTTCCCCTCTCGGGAGGGGCGAAGGGGTGGGTTAATTTTCCCTATCCACAAAGCAGCACAAGCGGACGCTTGCGCTAGAAGATGGTCCCAGTGCTGCACTCCCCCTCCTGTTTTTAGGAGGTGGAGGGGGAGGTGAAAGGCGCTAAAAAATCTCCTACATCCACTCCACCTTTTCTTCCAGCGGCACGGTTCTTTTCCCTTCCGGCAGCGGTATGTCTGTGTAACCCAGGTAGAGGATGCCCAGTACCAGGTCTTCTTCGCGGAGCTGAAGGAAGTCTTTCATGGCTGGCTGGTAGGCCATGCCGCCGGAGCCCCAGTAGCTGGCAATGCCCAAGGCCGTTGCCCCCAGCAGTATGTTCTGGATGGCACAGGAGGTAGAGGCAATTTCCTCGAGGGCGGGGATCTTCGGCAGGTCACCGCGCCTCATGCAGGCTATGATCACATGTGAGGCCTTGTCACCCATGTGCAACAGCTTTTCGTGCTTCAGGTCCATGAACTTATCAGGAGCCGTATGCGCCCTGTAGAGGTCGGCATGCGTCTGGCAAAAGTCCTTTACCTTATCTCCCGCATAAACCCGGAAGCGCCAGGGCTCGGTGTAGCCATGGGTAGGCGGCCAGTCGGCAAGCTCCAGTAGCTGTTTCACCTGCTCATCAGGTATGCGCTTGCCGTTCATCTGAGGTGGCTTTGTCGTTCTTCGCTTCTGAATAATTTCGCTTATTGTCAAAAATGATGTGTTCATGATATAGGTCCTTTGTCAGGTTAACACCGCAAAGGTACAGGATTCGGGCGTATCAGGTAGTATGGAGTACTCACAGGCAGGCGCTTATGCCAAGTAAGTGAAAGAGAAAACAAAAGCAATTCTAAAAATGAACTCGCAGTGTCCGAAGGTCTTACGAGTGTCTGTGGCAGTAGCCGGTATTCTCAGTATAGGTGTAGGTATAAACGAAAAATGGCTAAACCGTCAGGGGGATACCCGCTGCAGTTTAGCCATCAAACAATCTAAAAGCCCTTACTTCAGCTTCAGGTCTGTCAGGATCTGCTCAATCTTCTGGTTCAGCTTTTGCTCAGTGGCATCATAATCATCTTTAGAGGCCAGCGGCTCATTCACGCTGATGTAGAACTTGATCTTGGGTTCTGTGCCGGACGGACGGGCCGAGATCTTGCTGCCGTCTTCGGTCAGGTACTGCAGCACGTTGGAGCTTTCCAGCGCTATCTTGTGCTCCTCGCCTGACATGATCAGTTTCCGGGTGCTCATTTTGTAGTCGCTTACCTCTACCACTTTGGAACCTGCTATACGTTGCGGCGGATTGCTGCGCATGTCGGCCATCATCTGCTGAATTTCCTCGGCACCGCGCTGTCCTTTCTTGGTGAACGACACCAGTTCCTCTTTGTAGAAGTTGTACTTGGTATACATCTCCACCATCATCTCGAACAGGCTCTGGCCATTATCCTTGGCCACGGCAGCCATTTCGGCAATAAGGGCACAGGCCGAGATCGCATCTTTGTCACGCACAAAGTCACCGATCATGTAGCCGTAGCTTTCCTCTCCGCCGCCAATGTATACCTCCTTTCCTTCTTTCTCCCGGATCACCTCCGCAATGTACTTGAAGCCGGTCAGGGTCTCGTACATGGTCACGTCATAGCTGTCTGCAATGTCTTTGATCAGGTCCGTCGTCACAATGGTTTTCACCACGAACTCCTTGCCTGTGAGCTTGCCGGCTTTTTGCCATGCCTGTAGCAGGTAGTTGATCAGCAGGGCGCCCGTCTGGTTACCGTTGAGCAGTACAAACTCCCCTTTCAGGTCCTTAACAGCTATACCTACGCGGTCTGAGTCAGGGTCGGTGGCCAGCACCAGGTCGGCATCGATTTCGCGGGCTTTGTTCAGGGCCAGCGTCATCGCCTCTTTCTCTTCCGGGTTCGGGTAAACCACCGTCGGGAAGTTGCCATTTGGCTCTGCCTGTTCCTCCACCACATGCACGTTGGTAAAGCCAAAGCGCTTCAGTACTTCCGGCACCAGGGTGATGCCTGTGCCATGTATAGAGGAAAAGACGATCTTAAGGTCGTGCTGGCGCTTGATAATATCCTGTGAGATGGATAGCCCCAGTACACGCTGTATGTAGGCTTCGTCCACGTCTTTGCCGATCATCTCAATATTCTCAGGCTTCGGCTCAAACTTCACTTCATCGATAGAAGTGATCTTGTTTACCTCAGCAATGATGTTTTTGTCGTGCGGGGCCGTTACCTGGGCGCCATCGTTCCAGTAAACCTTATAGCCGTTATACTCTTTCGGGTTGTGGGAGGCCGTTACCACCACACCGCTCTGGCAACCCAGGTGGCGGATGGCAAAAGAAAGCTCCGGCGTAGGACGAAGCGCCTCAAACAGGTATACCTTGATACCGTTTGCCGAGAAGATCTCTGCGGCGATTCTGGCGAAACTGTCGGAGTTATTGCGGCAGTCGTGGGCAATGGCCACCTTCACCTGCTCATCCGGGAAGTTCTGCTTCAGGTAGTTGCACAGCCCCTGCGTGGCCATTCCCAAGGTATAGCGGTTCATGCGGTTGCTGCCCGCGCCCATGATGCCGCGCAAACCACCGGTGCCAAACTCCAGGTCCTTGTAAAAGGCATCGGAGAGCGCCTCATGCTCGTTTTTGTCCAGCAGGCCCTGAATCTCACTTTTTGTGGCCTCGTCGTAGTTGCCGGCAAGCCATGCGTCAATTTTTCTTTTTATGGATGTTTCGATCATAGTCAGTCTTAGCTTGAATAAAGGTATAGGGTGCTATGGTAATGCACAAAAAATCACACCAGCCCTCTTCTGCACCCGAGGCACATCCAAAAGAACTGGTGTGATGTATATGAATATCAAAATAAAGTAATATAAGCCACAATCACACGCGACTATACTTTATTTTCGGATTAAAGGTTTCCTCTCAATTCCTGCTCGCGCTCTATGGCCTCGAACAATGCCTTAAAATTACCTTTCCCGAATGAACGGGCGCCTTTGCGCTGGATGATCTCATAAAACACGGTGGGGCGGTCCTCCACCGGCTTGGTGAAGATCTGCAGCAGGTAACCCTCGTCGTCGCGGTCTACCAGTATGTTCAGCTTCTTCAGCTCGTCCATGTCCTCGTCAATTTTGCCGATGCGGTCAAAGAGGTCTTCGTAGTAAGTATCCGGTACGTAGAGGAATTCCACGCCACGGCGGCGAAGCTCGCTTACAGTTTGCAGAATGTTGTTGGTGGCCACAGCAATGTGCTGTACGCCGGCCCCGCGGTAAAACTGCAGGTACTCATCTATCTGTGATTTCTTTTTACCCTCGGCAGGCTCATTGATCGGGAATTTGATGTAGCCGTTGCCGTTGGACACCACCTTAGACATCAGGGCCGTGTACTCGGTGCTGATATCCTTGTCGTCGAAGGTGAGCAGCAGGTTGAAGCCCATTACTTTCTCATAGAACTCCACCCACTCATTCATCTTGCCCAGTTCCACGTTGCCTACGCAGTGGTCTACATACTTAAGGCCCACTGACTCTACCTGCAGCTCAGAGCTACGCTCCCTGAAGCCCGGCATAAAAGGCCCGTTATAATTGGTGCGTTCCACAAAAGTATGGATCGTATCGCCATAGGTATGGATGGAGGCGATCTTTACCTCACCGTGCTCATCGGTGAGTGTGGTAGGTTCCTGGGCAGGTTTGGCGCCGCGGCTCACGGTCTCGTAAAAGGACTTCTCGGCATCATCCACCCACAGCGCCAGCACCCTCACGCCATCGCCGTGCTGGTGCACGTGTCTGGATATCTCGGAATCAGGGTTGAGCGAAGTAGTCAGCACGAAGCGGATCTTGTCCTGCACCAGCACATAGGAGGCACGGTCACGCACTCCGGTTTCCGGGCCGGCATAGGCTACCAGCTTAAAGCCAAAAGCGGTCTGGTAGAAGTGAGCAGCCTGCTTGGCATTTCCTACATAGAACTCAATATGGTCGGTACCTTTTAGAGGCAGAATGTCTGTTGCCATAGTTTTATTTTTAATGGTTTTAATTCATGATCTCTGTAAAAATACACCTTTTCGGGTATTAACAAAACATGGATGCCCCAGAAGCAAATTATCTAATGATTACTTGCAATTCCTGACGCATGTTTTCAACTTTGTAAAAAAGGAATACGCCATGAATGTAAATGCCCTGAATAACTCCATGGTAGCGATACTGGAGAAGAAGCAACAACTGAACGCTTTAGACTACAACGACGAGCGTTACGATGATATTGAAGAAGAGCTGCACGACCTGGAGGATGACTTCAACGAGGAGTACGGGGATTACCTGGAGGATGTGCTGGAGGATGTGCACGGTAAGCTAAAATCGGATGCTGACATCCTGTTGCCTACTGCCTACCTGGCCAGCTCGCTAAATGGCACGGTGATAGATGAAGACGATGAGGAAAGAGAAGGTGTTTGGGTAGAGTCTGACCAGTTTCCGGGAGTAGAGATGCGCCTGGTGTTGGTGGCAAACCCGCCACGCATCCTGCTGGTGCTGGCCGACCAGGAGCGTGTTCTCTGGACGGCAGAGTAATACAACAGTAAATATGGCCTGCTTAGGGCCCGAAAAGCCACGCTTCCTGAGGGTAGACTGCTCTCAGGAAGCGTGGCTTTTTCACTTTGGGGCCAGGCCGTACTGAATCCTTTTGAGTAAAGTTAACCCTACCAGGCGCTGTCCGCGTAAGGTCTATAGTGTACGCTTATGTTTAATCCAAAAATTGTAACGCTATGAAAACAAGGGAAATAACTATGGATATCTTACGCGGCAGCTTATGCTTTGCCCTGCTTACAGGTGTGGTTGCCTGCGGAGGCACCGAAACAGTGGAAACGGAGCAGGGAGAAGTCGTAGCGGTAGAGGAAGACCGCGACGCCGGTGTGATGGACAACTGGGACACCGACCGTTTTGATGAGTCATTCAGAGAAACCGGGTACTATGGCGGCTGGGATGAGAACGATGACGCGCTCCTGGACGAAGAGGAGTTCTACAGTGCCCAGTTTGACACCTGGGACACCAACGACGACAACAGGCTGGACGAGAATGAGTGGAATACTGCCCGAAATGACTTTGGCCTGACACAGGAAAACTGGAGAGACTGGGACGCGAACAATGACAACACCCTGGATGAAAGTGAGTTCCGAAAGGGCATGGAGCGCCAGAATTTTTACCGGGACTGGGACACAGACCGGGATAACATGATCAGTGAGCGGGAATACTCCGAGGGAGTGTTTGGCCAGTGGGACACAGACCAGGACAGAGCGCTTACGAATGAGGAGTACGATACCCGGTTCAACAGGTACTATGGCCAGCAGCGAACGCAGCAGCCTTAGTAGCCCTAAAGTAGGGTAGTCTCATCATGAGAAATAAAGCCTGCAGGATCGCTGATTCTGCAGGCTTTTTATTTGTAATATGTTTATATTGGGTAGGATTATGTTTCCTGCCTATGAAGAGGTTATTTCAGTATTTAGAAGCCATACCCAAAAGTAAAAGGTGGGTGCTGTTAGTCGTGCTCCTTAGCATAGCTGCCGTCCCCCTGTCGATCAACCTGTTCTACGTTTCCGATGAGCTGAGAAGGTTGATGGAGAACCAACTCTTCTTTGTCGGGATAGTGCTGGTCGTTTACGTTACCTGGCTTGCCCTGCTCTACTGGCTGCAGAAGAACGACCACGTGCGGCTCAGGCACCTGAGCCTGACGAAAGCCGCCATAACCAAAGGGCTTCTATGGGGGCTCATCCTCTTTTTGGCCGTTAACACGGTGCTGCTCCTCAAGGCAGTGTTTACAGCAGACAGCCTGATGCTGACGAAAAAGTTCGCTTCCCTGGAAGGTATATCCAAATCGTTGGGTGTCTTTACGTTCAACGTATGCCTGAATGCCTTTGTAGAGGAGGTGCTGTGCAGGGCCTATATTATCCCTCAGTTCTACCTGCTGCTCCTTGAGAAAATAAAGACTAAAGGTATGGCGCTCCTGCTTGCGCTGCTGGCCACACAGGCGCTGTTCGCGCTGTTGCATTTGCCGCGAGACCTCTTCCGCTTCGACCTGGAGCTTGCCACCATCATCAGCACGCAGGCTCAGTTGTTCATGAGTGGTATCATACTGTCGCTGGTGTACCTGAGGACCCGGAACGTGCTTTTCCTGGCACTTTTCCATGCCTTCATGAATTACGGGTTACCAATAGTAGGGGCGGATGCGGATTTCAAGCTTTACTACATGGTTAGCGCTTTTGCCCTAACGGTATTCTGGAGTAAGCTAGCTGGGGCTGGCCGTGCAAAAGATGAATTAGCGCCAGAACTGCTGGTAGACAAAATCGGGTAGACCTAAAAACAGCCGCGGCAACCTTGCACAGGTTGCCGCGGCTGTTTTTGTAACTGTTGCGAAAGGTTAGTAGCCCAGCCTTTGGCGTACGCGCTGCAGTACAGGCGTGGCAATCGCTCTTGCCTTCTCGGCGCCCTCCAGCAGTTTTTTGTCAATTTCCGGCAGGTTGTTCATGTAGTAATTGAATAGCTCACGCTCTTTGGCAAACTTACGGGTAATCAGTTCATAAAGCGCTTGCTTGGCATGGCCATAGCCATAGCCGCCTGCCTCGTAGTTCTCGCGCATGGTTTGAATTTCCTCCGGCGAAGCCAGCAGGCTGTAGAGCTTGAATACGGTGTCATCATCCGGGTTCTTCGGCTCCTCCAGCGCCTTGCTGTCGGTTACAATGCTCATGATCGTTTTGCGCAGCGGCTTGTCCGCTTCAAAAATATCGATGATGTTGCCGTAAGACTTGCTCATCTTCTCACCGTTGATGCCAGGCACTGTCATCACTGTTTCATCCACTCGGGCCTCAGGCAGCACAAAGGTCTCCCCGTAAATATGGTTAAACGAGCTGGCAATGTCGCGGGTGATTTCCAGGTGCTGGATCTGGTCTTTGCCTACAGGTACAAAGTTGGCGTCATACATCAGTATGTCGGCAGCCATCAGCACCGGGTAAGTGAACAGACCTGCGTTTACATCTGCCAGGCCACGGCGCGAGGATTTATCCTTAAAGGAGTGCGCGTTAGCCAGCATCGGGAAAGGGGCGAAGCAGTTCAGGTACCAGGCAAGCTCCGTTACCATCGGCACATCCGACTGACGGTAAAAAATATGCTTGTCTGTATCAAAGCCAAACGCCAGCCAGGCAGCTGCCACTGCATAGGTGTTGCTTCTGAGCAGTTCCGCATCGCGGATGGTGGTAAGCGAGTGCAGGTCAGCAATAAAGTAAAGCGACTCCTGCTCAGAAGTTCTCGATAGCTCCACAGCAGGAATGATGGCGCCCAGCAGGTTGCCAAGGTGTGGTCGCCCTGTACTCTGGATGCCTGTAAGGTAACGTGCCATAGTTTAAGATGTGCAATTGTTCAGCTTGCAATTTAAACTAAAAACGTGAGAATTACCTCATCCCAGATGACCTGCTGTGGCTACTGCCGCTGCTTCTGCAGGGTATAGCTGGCCTTTGATTTTATCTCGTTCTGCTGGCGGTCCAGCATTTTGATGGTGTTGTCGCTCACGCGTGCAAAGTATAGCAGGTCGTGCTCCCCGTCCGGTATTAGCTGGAAAATGACAGCCTTTGGGTTTTGCTTGTTGCCATTGGCGGCAAACCACTTGCCGCGGCTCTCAAGGGTGTTTTCGCCGGCTGGTTTCCCCTTGTATGTTTGCCGCAACACGTATGTTTTGCCTTTGCCAGCCGGGTTCTCCTGCAGGGTCAGCTCCATCTGGATGCCCTCACAGTCGGCACAGGGGACAGTGCCCTTATAGGTCCCCAGCGACCTGTTAATTACCTGCTTCTGCACAGAGGACTGTACAAAGGTATAAGGCGGCGCCACAACTGCCGCTGCCTTTTTCTCTGGCGCAACATTGAAGTACAAAGCGGCTATCAAGAGTGAAGAAAGTATTTTTCCCATGGGTACAGTTTTTAGAAGAATTCCCGATGCCCCGTGTGCTACGGGGCCTGTGGTAAGCGCTGTGCAATTTCCTGGGGCAGGTAAAGGGCACCACCCCCGCTTTGAAACTGCCGGCGCTCCTTATTTCTAACTATGGAAACGTGTAGTTTATTGTTCCCGGCATCCACTACCATAAAGGCAAAGTCCCCGGAGCCCTGGCCCGGGAAACTGCCAATGGTGTACACCACACGCTCCTGCTTCAGTGGCTGTGCCTGCTGCATGGCCTCCATAAAAACAGGGTAGTCATCCTGCAACAGTTCCTTTAGCCTGCTTTTGAGGGGCTCGGTCTGCCAGAGGCCAGCCGCTTCGGGGCGCTGCCCTACATACCTGCTCAGGTAATGCAGGCTGTCGTGGTGCATGGTGGGAGGGGCGGGTGTTCCCAGGCTGGTGTGGTCTACCTTCGGAGGCGAGGAGGGGCTGTCCTGGGAGCAGGCGGCATGCAACAGCAGACAGAAGGGGAGGAGGTACTTTTGCATATCCTGGACGACTTTTTACTCTCCCTTACGGGCTATATCCGGTGCTGTTGAAAAATTTGCCAAATCCGGCCGTGCTGCAGGGCTATTTGCCGTTGGGGCTTTCTGCTGCCTTTCCTTTATTACTTCTCCAGGTGCGGCTTCTGTATATACAATTATTGCTATTCTTAGCAACTTGGTTAAACGCTGGCTTAGCCGGTTTATTGTGTGTTTTTCAATTGTACTTTGTTTGGCAGGCGTGTTGGGGTGATATCCCGGAGATAACTGATTTTGAGCCTATTTATCTTAATAAGGTAATATTTCTATTTTTAATTTGTACTTGTTTTATTTTTTTAGGCAAAATCATATATATACTTTTTTTGTATTGATTTTGTTTAATAATTTGGCCGCCAATACGACAATCAGATAAGAAAAGTTCAAATATAAGGTTGTATCTATGTTCTAAGGATTTCTTACTTCTTTCCCTTGCTATTTCCTGTGCCACAGCTAAGCGTCAGGCCATCGGGCCTGGGGTTGCAGGGATCCGTTTGTTCAATAATTTTTTAATTATTCAAAGATATTTTGTTTTACCTAATTTAATGAAAGGCTTTCTGTAAGGCTATTATTTACATGTTTAAGTTATCCAACCTTATCGCTTATCTTGCGTTTCTGCTGCCCATACAAAGCCTGTGGGCACAGACTACGGTAACAGCCACTGCCACAGTGGAGGGCAAAATCCCGATCAATCCTAAGAGATGGTACCACCTGGTGAATGCCAGCAACGGGCTGGAGGGCCTGTTTGACGGCAGAACTGACGCTACGGTTAACACAGGGTGGAGCAAGGTCCTTGACAACTATGACGCTTACTATCCCCTGGCGGAGGGCGAGGAGATGTACATCACAGGCATCAGGTTCTATGATGGGAAAGGTACTAACACAAGCCAGCCCGTTACCATATCCGTGATCACAGACAAATGGGAGCGTGTGCAAGTTGCCACCTTTACAGGGGAAAAGTATAACACCTGGGTAGGACCTTACCCCACCAGCACCGCTACCGGAGACAGCCAGTTCAGATTGAAAACACCCATCAAAAATGCACGCTACCTGGTGCTGAATAGCTGGGGAGCCTATCCGACAGAAATGGAAATAATAGGCACGCACAAGGCCGGCTATACTGCCCTTGCCAACACGGTGGCACAGAAGGAAGTAAAGCTGAAGCATACCTTCGGGGTGAACGCCTTTGAGTGGGATGTGGTGGATGGAGGCCGCGGCGGTTTTATCAATGAGGATAAAATGAAGGCGCTCAAGAACTTCACCGGCATCAGGCACTACCTGGACTGGGAGAGAGTGGAAACGACAGAGGGAAACTACGCCTTTAACCCAACCATCAGCGGCGGCTGGGACCTGGACCTGATCTACAGCCGGTTGAAGGCCGAAGGGGTAGAGGTGCTGGTTTGCCTGAAAACACTGCCAAAGTGGATGCTGGCAACTTACCCGGAAGGAGAGCGGGACTCGGAGAACGTGCCCGTGAAGTACGGGAAGGACTTTACGGACCCTAAATCCTACATTGAGCAGGCGAAGCTGGCTTATCAGTTTGCCGCCAGGTATGGTAGCAACTCTAAAGTTGATGCCTCCATGCTGAATGGTGTCGTGACGGGCGTCGTTTACCCGCCCGCACAGAACAGCCCGGTAAGAACAAGCGAGGCGGGGCTGGGCCTGGTGAAGTACATGGAGTGCGATAACGAGAGAGACAAGTGGTGGAAAGGCCGCAGGGCTTATCAAACCGGACGTGAGTAC
>JAJLKL010000230.1:0-5055 GCA_033838975.1 Hymenobacteraceae bacterium
CCGGCTTTTCTGAGAACCATGAAACTGCTGGGGCTGACGTTGGATGACCTGAAGGGGTACGCTGCCAGGCACACAGGTGCAAGTGTAAATTAATGTATCGCATCACCACTAAAAGAAATCAACATGAAAACCAGTAATAAACTTCTGCTCGGGCTGTTCATCGTAGTGCTGCTTGTCATAACAGCAGGCTTGGGTACAGCCAAGTACTATGCCCTGGATGCCTCTGTGAAAACAGAGCCGCTGCAGGAAGCACCGCAACCACCGGCTGCCCCTCAGGCTCCTGAGGTGGAGTAACAGCAATAGCTTCTTTATATTTTAAGGCCTTTCTGCCGCCAAAGCGCAGGTAGGAAGGCTTTTTTTTAAAAATATTCGGGAGCCGAGGCAACCTTTGCCGTAATGGCTCCATCTTTCCTGTATAACCGCTGGCGGAGCCATGTATAAACCTTAAACATAAACTATGATGAAAAAACTACAGATCCTGCTTGTGCTGCTCATGCTGCCCCTTCTGTCGTGGGCGCAAACCAAGGTGAACGCATCAGAAATCATTGCCAAGATCAACCGCGGGGAAGCTGTCTCTTACAAGAACGCTGAAATTACCGGCGACCTGGACCTGACAAAGCTGCAGAACATGAAGCTGAAGAAAGAGGGGAAGAACAAGTACGACACCAAGGAGTACATCAGCACCGTAACAGCCCCGCTTACGTTCGTAAACTGCACCTTTAAGGGTAATGTGCTGGCCTACTACAACCCGAGCAACGGCACCTCAGGCATCTTCAGCTCATCTAGCAATGAAGTGTACAACACCAATTTTGAGCGGGATGTAGTGTTTGAAAACTGCAGATTTGAGCAGGAAAGTGCGTTTAAGTACTCGAAGTTTGATGGAGCTGCCTCTTTTGTGGGAAGTCACTTTAACGAAGAGGCGCTGTTTAAGTACAGCGACTTCAACAAAGGCGTGAACTTCAGTAACGTGCGCTTCGAGGAAGATGCAAACTTCAAGTATGTGAAGTTCCCGGCGAAGGTAAGCTTTGCCGGCTCTACGTTCGGCGAGGAAGCTAACTTTAAATATGCCAAGTTCAGAGAAGGGGTAAATTTCCAGAAGGCCCGTTTTAACGGTACCGCCAACTTTAAGTATGCCGACATCTCTGACTCCTTCAACATCCGCGGCGCCGATTTCAGAGGCGGCGATGACTTCAAGTACACCAAGCTGAACAACAAGCAGGTATCTTTGACCACGCTGCTGGACATGAACCGCTAAAGAAAAACTGCACCTCCAGTTGCTACAGCGCTGCCCACACCTGGGTGGCGCTGTTATTTTAACCGCTGCAGGAGCAGGTCCAGAAATTTCCCGGCGCCTTCCTCTTTGCTCATTGCCTTAACAGGGGGTAACTGCAGCCACTCCCCCCGCACCTTGTTTACCAGCTCCAGGTCGATGCTAGAGATATGGAGCCTCCTGGCTGCCACAACAGAGGCAATGGCCGTTTTCAGGGCGGCGGCCTTTACCCGCACTGTGTGCGCTGCGTAGCGTGCAGGATGCAGGTGCACGTACCGTCCGGCCACCACTCCCCAGCGCAGTACCCAGTCGGTGTCGTCGGAGAGGGTAGTGCAGCGGTAATCGGCCCCTGCCGCATGGAGGTACCGGCGGAACACCGCAGGCGCTAAAAGGTCTTGTTGCCTCAGGTATAGGATAACCTCCTTTGCCACTTCCTCAGGGGAGAGGGGGCCGCAGTACAGGTCCAGCTGCGAAGTGCCCAGCGTGAGTAGATCAGTTCTCAGAGAAGCGGGAGCACCTGCCGTAGCTGCCCGCCTGATGTACGCCAGGATATGGCCCAGGTGGTGCTTGAGCGGGTGGAACAGGATAGGCTCGGGCAGTGTGTCGGAGAACATAGCAACTCTTTTAAGCACCTTAAACGGTGTATGGCCGGGTGTGCAGCTGAAAACTGCGTTCCGCGGCCTAATTTACCTCACCCTAAAATTTTAGCAGCCCAGGCAACCATCCGCACAGGCAGTGCATCTATACTTCGGGTTGCCCGCATAAGTTGGTATACGCCAGGGCAGATTTATACATAATGGATTGCGGCTTTTGCTAAAAAGCCCTTGCGCCCGATCCTGTAATTGCTTTGGTTGGTAGAGAAACGGCGGGGATATGTCGAAGGATTGGCGTTGTAAGTATAAAAATCGGAATAGCTTTTTAAATATACAGTACCTTGTAATGCAAACTAGCGTACAAAAGAACTAGCATTAGCCTATTGCCTATGATTCAGCTACATAACATCCATAAGTATTACGCGGTCGGGCACAACAAACTGCATGTGCTGAAGGGGATTGACATGCACGTGCGTGAGGGGGAGCTTGTGTCTATCATGGGCTCATCAGGCTCCGGCAAATCGACGCTGCTGAACATACTGGGCATATTGGATGATTATGACAGCGGAGAGTATACCCTGGCAGGCACCTCTATTAAAAACCTTTCGGCTACCAAGGCTGCTTTCTACCGCAATAAGTTTCTGGGCTTTGTGTTCCAGTCATTCAACCTGCTTTCTTTTAAGAATGCGATGGAGAATGTGGCCCTGCCGCTCTATTACCAGAAGGTGGGCCGCAAAGAGCGCAACAAACTGGCGCTGGAGTACCTGGACATGGTGGGGCTGAAGGATTGGGCGGAGCACTCGCCAAACGAGATGTCGGGAGGGCAGAAGCAGCGGGTGGCTATTGCCCGTGCGCTGATCTCGCAGCCCAAGCTCATACTTGCCGATGAGCCAACCGGTGCCCTGGACACCAAAACTTCCTATGAGGTGATGGATATCTTTAAGGAGGTGAACCGCAAAGGCATGACGGTGGTGATTGTGACGCACGAGAACGACATTGCCGAGCAGACCCACCGCGTCATTCGCCTCAAGGATGGTTTGATCGTGAACGATGACCACGGGCTGCACGAAGCAGCCGGGGCAGTGGCATCAGGCGAAACAGTAAGATAGCTCTCAGGCACAGCAATAATCAGCAACCAATATGTTTGATGTAGATAAATGGCAGGAGATACTCGGAACGATGCAGAAAAACAAACTGCGTACGTTCCTGACCGCCTTTGGCGTGTTTTGGGGCATCTTTATGCTGGTCTTGCTGCTGGGGGTTGGTAAAGGCCTGGAGAACGGTGTGATCAACCGCTTCGGGCACGGCGCCAAAAACAGCATTTATATCTGGAGCGGCAAAACGGCAATGGCGCACCAGGGCATGAGTCCCGGCCGGGAGATCAAGCTGACCAACGAGGACCTGAAGGCCATTGACCGGGAGGTGGAGAGCCTTAACATGATGGCCCCCCGCAACCGCGTGATGGGAGAGTACACCATCAACTACAAAAAGCAGAACGGCTCTTTTCAGGTGTTTGGTGCCGAGCCGGATTTTATGGTGATGAACGGCGAGGTGCCTTTCCGTGGGCGTCTGCTGAACGAGAACGATGAGGCGGAGCGGCGTAAGGTGGTGGTGCTGGGAGAGCAGGCCGCAAAAGTGCTCTTCGGGGAGCAGAACCCTGTAGGGGAGTATGTGAACATCCGGGGCATACACTTTAAGGTGGTCGGCACTTTCAGGGTGGGCGGCAACAACGGCGCCCGTCGGGAGGAGCGTGCCTATATCCCCTTCTCTACGATCCAGAGCACATTCAATCAGCCGAATCAGGTACAGATGATGATCCTGACGGCGCAGGAAGGGGTGCCGGCCAAGGAGATGGAGGACCGGCTGCGTGTGCTGCTGGCCCAGCGGCATAAGTTTTCAGAGAGCGACGACATGGCCCTGGGCATAGAGAACACGGAGGCGGAGTTCCTGAAGGTGATGGGCCTGTTTAGCGGCATCCGCATCTTTGTCTGGATTGTGGGCATCGGAACGCTGATTGCCGGTATCGTGGGGGTGAGTAACATCATGCTCATCATCGTGAAGGAACGCACGCGGGAGATCGGGGTGCGAAAGGCGCTTGGCGCTACTCCTTTTTCCATCATTAGCCTCATTCTTCAGGAGTCTGTGGTGATCACAGCATTTTCCGGGTACATGGGGCTGCTGGCCGGAACCGGTTTGCTGGCACTGCTGGAGTACCTGATGGTCTCGTCGGGGGCGGAGATGCCCTTCTTCGCCAACCCTGAGGTAGACCCCGGTGTGGCGCTGTCGGCTACGGCGGTGCTGGTGGTTTCTGGTGCCATGGCCGGTCTGATGCCTGCCTTAAGGGCGGCAAGTATCAAACCGATAGAGGCTTTACGGGCGGATTGATTTTAATTGTGAATGAGTGACCGAGTGAGTTTACACTTGCCTCACGAAATGACAAGCCATACTTATTCATTTATTCAACATTCAATTATTCAAAATTAAACAGTCCTCAATCACTCATTCAAAATTAAATCAGGCATGATAGACATCGATAAATGGACCGAGATCTACAACACTGTAAAGAAGCATAAGCTTCGCACAGCGCTGACGGCCTTTGGTGTGTTCTGGGGTATCTTTATGCTGGTGGTGCTGTTGGGGGCAGGCAAGGGGCTGGAAAACGGTATTGTGGCAGAGTTCAACGTGGCCAAGAATGCCGTGTTCATCTGGACCCAGCGTACCAGCGTGCCCTACATGGGCCTGAAGGCGGGGCGGTTTGTGCAGCTAACGAATGATGACGTGGCCGCTGTGCGGGCTAATGTGCCGGAGGTGGCGGTCATTGCGCCTAACAACCAGCTGCGGGGCGACTTTGCCGTGACCTACGAGACTAAAAGCGCGGCCTTTACGGTGAATGGCGAAACACCCGAGATGCTGCACGTGAGGCCTACCAAAATTATGACGGGGCGGTTTATCAACCAGAAAGATATACAGGAGCGCCGTAAGGTGGCGGTGGTGGGGCCTAGAACGCTGGAGCTGCTGTTCAAGGATACAGACCCTATCGGCCAGTACATCAACATCAAGGGTAGCTATTTCCAGGTGGTGGGTACTTTTGAGCCAGTGGGCAAGGGAGAGGACATTGTGGAGGATTCTAAAGTCATCTTCATCCCGAACGTAACGCTGCAGCAGACCTTTAACCAGCCAAACCAGGTAAAT
>JAJLKL010000231.1:0-8835 GCA_033838975.1 Hymenobacteraceae bacterium
CCTAAAGCTTCACAAACCGAACCGTCGTACTTAGGCTACCGGAGCGGATACGGCATAGGTATAATCCGCTTTTCAGCAGCTGTGGCTGCAGCTTGAGGGTATGCTTGTAGGTGTTTGGCTGTAAATTCTGGCTGTACACCAGCTTTCCCGTAGCGTCGAACACCTGCAGCGTTGCTGCTTGCTTCGCCCATTGCTCGCCGAGTGTCAGCACCACCTCTTCGTTACCGACAGGGTTCGTGATCAACACAGACTCCCGAGCAGGGATCGCAGGAACAGAAGTAACGGTGCGGGTATAATTGGGAATGCCGTACCCAATGTTATTGTCCGGGGTGGCTGCATTGCTGCCGATCTGGCGCAGCAAGCGGATCATCTCGTAATTTGTCTTATCATAATTGGCCTGCCATAAACCGGCAGCGAAGCCAGCCATAATGGGGCCGGAAAAAGACGTGCCGTTCCCTTTCACTACTGTACCGGCTGTGCCTAAGAAATAAGCATTCAGGCCCATGGCAACCACATCAGGCTTTGTTCTGCCATCGGCTGTGGGCCCAAATGAGCTGAAAGAGGCCTTGACACCCAGCGAGTCCACGGCACCCACTGTCAGCACCGAATCCGCATCGGCGGGTGAGGCAATATACCGCCAGGTCTTGTTCCCGTCATTGCCGGCACTTACCACCACCAGCATACCTGTGGCCGCAGCATAGTCAGCTGCCCTGGAGACAAGGGTAGTATTCCCGTCCATTTCCTCATAGGTATAGCTTTTGGAGGGAGCGTCAAAGGTCGTGTACCCCAGCGAGGAGTTAATGATATCCGCCCCGGCACTGTCTGCATACTCGGCGGCCAAGAGCCAGTTTATTTCCTCTATATTATGCTCCGTGGCAGCATCCTCCGTCCGGAGCAGCAGGTAGTTTGCCTTGTAGGCTGTGCCAATGTACTTACCGGGAGCATAGGCCGCCATGGTAGACAGTACCGCCGTACCATGGGTATTCGCCCCATATACATGCTCCTGCTTCTGCACAAAATCGAAAGTGCCTTTTAGCTGATCATGTTGGTACAGGTGCGAGAAAGCATCGATCGTGTTCACAGCCGGGAAACCTGCATCGAAAACAGCAATCGTCATTCCCTCTCCTCTAAAGCCAGCGGCATGCAACTCTACAGCACCCAGCATGTCAGCCTGATGGAAAGCCGGGCCGTAATCTCTGCTTTCTAGGGTAGTGGTGAATCGCTGCGCAAGAGCTGCCTGGTCAGATTTTAGCAATGCCTGCTGCTTTAGGATATGGTCGGTGGCGATGCGGTTAAGGGTACGGGAGGATCTTACAAAAGGCAGGCTTTCCAGCTGTGCCAGCTGCTCTTCGGTACATTGCACCACAGCCGCATTAAACCAGCGCGAGGTATACCACACCTTCACCCCTCGCTCCTTGAGCGCGTAAACATAAGCCGGATCAACGGGAAGATCTCGTGGGCTAAGGGAGATTCTCTGCCGCTGCCGGCGCTCCAGGGACTTCGGAGAGAGGAAAGCCAGCGGTTCAGCTACTGTATAAGGGGTGTGCGTTTTGTCTGTGAAGTAGATTAAACGTTTTTGCTCCTCTGCACTGCCGGCTGCTGATGTCTGCGCCCATACTTCGGGCACGAAAAGCAAAAGGCAAATGTAGAGGAGCAAACGTTGCATGGTTATCTCGTTCCGTGTTCTATTAAAACCTCATGCCGTTCATGGCCATTAAGCTTATAGTCGACACCGTATTCACAATCTCTTGAGTTCGTGTCGTTGCAATACACCACACGATTAAACAACCGGTATACCATCCCAGCCCCCTTGGCATACACTTCTTTTCGTTCGTCAAACAAAACGAAGTTCTTTGTTGGGTTTCCCTGGATAACGGTAAGCGTCTCCGGATAAGTTCTACCGTTCAATTCATAAGGCTGCCCTACCTGTTCATACTTGTAAAGTTCCTTACGATCCGTAATACTTCCGTCGCCTTCACTTAGCGCATGATCGTTGTAGGCATCTCCAACCCACGTTTTACCCTCCTTCACCGGAAACACAAGCTTCACATACTTTGTGTTATCCTTTGTGAGAATCAGGTTCCTGCTGGAGGCTGTCACCACTAGTACAGAGTCTTCCACCCAAGCCGCATTAGCATTGGGACGTGTAGAGCGAACGATCTTATAGTTCAAGGTATTGGTCTGATCCACGAAAGTCGTATCCACCACCTCGCGCAGCTGAAAACGTGTTGTGTCTCCAACATTATGTGTGAATTTGATATCCATCACATTGTAGATGCGGTAGTCTCCCACGGCCAGCGGATAATAGGTATACCCGATGGCATCCGGGTCCGGCTCTACAGAGTCTTCCTTACAGCCGGCCAGCAGGCCAACCAGCAGCAGGCAACACAACAGCGCGTTTTTCATAGGCTTACTGAAGCACGTCCAGTTTATAGTCTAAGTTATAGTTCGTCTCGATCCAGCCGCCTCCTACTACATCGTTGCCTTCGTAGAAAACAGCCGCCTGCCCGGGGGCAATGGCATGCACGCCACGCAGGAAGTGCACCTTCATCTTGTCTCCCTCCTGCTCAATGATGGCTTCCGTGCCCGGGTCGTTATAGCGTACCTTCGTAACCGTTGGGATAGGCTGCCCAACCAGGTTCTCGTACTTGAGCATGTTCAGCTTACCAACCGTCATCGCGTTTTTGGCCAGTTCATCAAAATTTCCAAGCACTACGCGGTTTGCCTCCTTTTCGATGCGCGTCACGTAAGCCGGAAAACCTAAGGCCACTCCCAGCCCTTTGCGCTGGCCGATGGTATAGAAGGGGTAGCCTTCATGCTTGCCTACCACGGTGCCATCTTCCAACACAAATTCACCGCCGGCTACCTGCTCCTCCAGCCCCTCCACACGGCGCTTCAGGAAGCTTCTGTAGTCGTTATCGGGAATAAAGCAGATCTCGTAAGACTCGGGCTTGTTTACCAGTTCCGTAAAGCCACGCTCCATCGCCATCTCACGAATTGTGGTCTTATGCAGTCCTCCCAACGGGAAAATAGTGCGGCTCAGGCTCTTCTGCGAAATCCCCCACAGGGCGTAAGACTGATCTTTGTGCTCGTCCAGCCCTTTGGAGATCACGTAACGGCCGTTCTCCTCCCGCAGGTTGGCATAGTGCCCCGTGGCAATAAAGTCGCAACCCAGCTGATCGGCGCGGCGCAGCAGGGCATCCCACTTAATATGGGTGTTGCAGAGTACGCAGGGGTTTGGCGTACGCCCGGCCAGATACTCTTCGGTAAAGTGGTTGATCACATAATCCCCAAACTCATCGCGGATATCAATAATATAGTGCGGAAAGCCAAGCTTCACGGCAATGTTTCGGGCATCGTTGATGGAGTCCAGGCTGCAGCAACCGGTTTCTTTCTTGCTGCCACCGCTGGAAGAATAATCCCATGTTTTCATGGTCATTCCGATCACCTCATATCCCTGCTCGTGTAACATGACTGCCGCCACAGAGCTGTCGATTCCGCCGCTCATGGCTACCAGCACTCTTCCTAATTTGCTCATCTATGGAAAATACTCTTAAATACGATTCAATATTAAATTTTCACAAATATAGCAACAACTTAAGAGTAATAAAGATTCAGCACCCGAATATTGTAGCTACAAATGTGCAGTTGGCCGCTGCGGCCATACCGGAAGGTATTAAAAAAAACACAAAAAAGATGGCATGCTACTCTTTTTGGGGTTTACTTTGAGCCACCAAAGAAAAAGGTTAGAAGAGTAAAATATATTAAAGTATAAATTATTATGGCTTTACGTACCTCTGTGATAGTGAACGGCATAAACAACCTGAGCGATGCCCGCTACTGTGCCGGAATGGGTGTCGATATCATTGGTTTCAACCTTAAACTAGACGACCCGGAGCGGGTGCAGCCAGAAACGCTGAAGGAGATCGCAGGCTGGGTAGCAGGCGTTCAACTAGCCGGAGAGTACACCCGTGCCAAACCGGAGATCATCAATGAGCAGGGTGAGGCGTTTGGCCTGAATTACATTCAGCTGGACACCCCCTACCTGATCGATGAGATTGAAGAAATCAACCTGCCGGTTATCCAGAAAGTGTTCATCAACAAGGATACCGTAGAGAGCGAACTGCTGGAAATGATGGAGCTGTACAACCCATATGTGCACGCCTTCATCATTTACTCTGATGATTTCAGCACCATCGATGAGACCAACACCCGTTTCCTGGCTGACATTGCAGCAAAGTTCACTGTGTACATCGGCTTTGGACTGGACAAAGACAACATCAGCACGACCCTGGACACCATCAAACCCGCCGGAATCGGGCTGCAGGGCGGCCACGAAATCAAGCCGGGCCTGAAGGACTTTGACGAGCTACAGGAAATATTTGAGGAAATTGAAGAGGCTTAGGGCATTCTGAGTCTCTCATTCTAAAGTACACGTCAACTAAAAGGCCTGCTGAGAACAAGATCAGCAGGCCTTTTAGTTGACGTACCATGGAATATTAGCCTCAACAGCTTCTTTTCCTCACAGCCCTTTTACCTAAAAGCTAAACTGCAGGTATTTGATCGGAATGCCTTCTGCCAGGTAACGCTTCTCGTAGGTGGTGTAAATACCCATGGTATACTCCTGAAGGTCAGAGTTATAAAGGTCGGCGGTGTGGATCAGGTTGTTGATCTCGCTTTTCCGCTCCTCCAGCACCTCCAGCGTGTACTCGTACAGCCCCAGGTTATCAGTCTTCAGGTGCACCAGTCCACCCGGCTTCAGAATGCGCTTATACATGTCCAGGAAACGGGGTGAGGTCAGGCGGCGCTTGATATCGCGGTCTCTCGGACGCGGATCAGGAAAGGTGATCCAGATCTCGTCTACCTCACCGGCAGCGAAATGCTCCTCTATACGCTCAATAAAAGTGCGCAGGAAGGCTACATTATCCAGTTCCTCCTCCACTGCCATCGTGCTGCCCTTCCAGATGCGGGCTCCTTTGATGTCGGTACCGATAAAGTTTTTGCCCGGGAACATGCGCCCCATGCCTACCGTGTACTCTCCGCGGCCACAGCCGATCTCGAGTACAATCGGGTTGTTATTCCCGAAATGCAGTTCACGCCATTTGCCAGCGATCTGGCCATACAACTCATCACCAGGCTGCAGTACGTTCTCACGCTCGGCAACCACGGCAAACTTAGCTAGTTTTGATCTTCCCATTGATTATAATTCTTCTATCTCTGCGACCACAAAGGTACTACCTCCTATAAAAATAACCTCATCCGGGGCAGCATTTGCCTTGGCAGCCGCTATGGCAGCAGGCACAGTGTCGAAGGCGGTGCCTATCAGACCTACCTGCAAGGCCTTCTCCAGCAACTCCTGTACCGGCAAGGCACGCGGGATCTGCGCCTGACAGAAGTAATAAGTATAATCCTTCGGCAGCAGCTTCAGGATCGTGGTCACGTCTTTGTCGTTCACGGCCCCGAACACCATGTGTACGTGCTTCGGGTGAAGCGCCTCGAGTTGTTGCAGAATCTGCTTGACTCCATCCACGTTGTGGCCGGTATCGCAGATCGTTAATGGCCCCCGGCTCAGCACCTGCCAGCGGCCCTTCAGGCCTGTGATGCCTTTGGTGTTTGCCAGCCCCCTGCGCATTGCTTCCGGAGAGATAGTATAGCCTTTCTCCTGTAACACCTGCAGCACCTGCAGCACCCCCGGCAGGTTGTACTGCTGGTAAATGCCTGTCAGGTCCAGTTCTAGTTCGGCCAGGTATAGCTTTTCATCTTTGTACACCAGGAACACCTGCCGGTCCAGGTTGCCCTCCTCAAACTCTACCCGTAAGTGATCCGGCGCAAAGTACAAAGGAGCTCCTACCGCCTCAGCCTTCGCGGTGAAGACCTCCTGCGCCTCCTCCTGTTTGGTACTGATCACGGCCGGTACGCCAGGTTTAATGATGCCCGCCTTCTCTCCGGCTATGGCAGTAATGGTATCTCCCAATAGGGCCTGATGGTCAAAGCCAATGTTGGTGATCAGCGAGACCTCCGGCGTGATGATGTTAGTGGAGTCGAGACGGCCGCCCAGTCCTACCTCTATCACGGCAATGTCCACCTGCTCATCGGCGAAGTATTTAAAGGCCAGAGCCACCGTCATTTCGAAGAAAGACGGCTTGATCTCCTCAAACAGTGACTTGTGCTGCTCTACAAAGTTTATAAGGTAGGCTTGCGGCAACTCCTGCCCGTTCACCCGGACACGCTCCGTAAAGGATTTGAGGTGCGGTGAGGTATAAAGGCCTGTTTTGTAGCCTGCCTCCTGCAGCACAGCCGCCAGCATGTGGGAGCTACTGCCCTTGCCGTTGGTGCCGCCCACATGGATGCTTTTAAACTGATGCTGTGGCTGCCCCAGGGCATCGCAAAGGGCAATGATGTTGTCGAGGCTCTTCTTAAAAGCAGCATTGCCGATGCGTTGAAACATCGGCAATTGCTGGTATAAATAATCAAGACATTCTTGATAGGTCATCAATGTATCGTATTAGCGGGCTGTGATTCTGAACGTAACGACGCCGGTGGCACCTGTACTATTGGCGTTTCCGCCTGTTCTGCTGAAGGTTGTCTTACGCAGCTGGTCTTCATACCATTTCTTTACCTGAGGCGATACGTTGCTCTCCAGCGTAGTGATGCCGATCAGGTTACCGTCTTCGTCGATCTTGATCTGAAAACGGATGATACCGGTTTCGTTGCTGTAGGGGTCGCGTCGCGGCTCAATGTCGTAGCGCCAGCCCGGCATGTCCAGCGAACCTCCGGAACCGCCTCCGGCTTTGCCGTACAGGGCTTTGGCATCCAGTTTCCCTTCCGGACTACCCTTGTCCCCTACTTTACCGGAGTCGTCGCCGTTGTTATTGCCAGTCGCGTTATCCGATGTTCCGCTCTTGCCCGTGCCTGCACTGCTCGTTGGGTTACCCGGGTAAAGCGACTTTGGCTTCTCCGGCTCCTTCTTTACCACTTCCTCTTTCGGCTGCGGCTTTGGCTCCGGCTCCTTTACCACCTCTTTAGGTTGTGGCTTTGGCTGCGGCTTCACTTCCTCCTTTACCGAAACAGGCGCATCGGCCGTAGTAGTCACTACTTTGGGTGTTTCTACGGGCTTGGCAGGCGGCGTGGCTGTAGCCACAGGCTGCGGCTCCGGCAGCGGGTCTGGCTGTGTAGGCGCAGGCTTGCTGTCCTCCACGTTCTTCGATTCGTTCGGTACAGCCCTGGTCTGCACATTACCGCTACCCACGGCATCGGTACCAAAGTTCAGCTCGATACCGAGTTCTTCAGCGGGCGGATCGGGTGCTCTCCAGGCCAGCAGGTAAATCAGGAGGAGCAGAATAAGCACATGCAGGCCGATGCTCACACCGGCGGCTATGCGTTTATTTTTGAGTTCTTCCTGTGATTGGGCAATTGCCATAGTAAATAACTTATTCTGTTGGCTCAGTGGCCAGCGTAACACTTGCATTCAGGCTCTTGGCGATACCTGCCACCTTTACCAGGTGCTCCACAGGCACGCTTTTGTCTACACGTAACACAACAGCCCCCGCCTCTGTTCCTTGTAACAGCGAGGTAAGCTGCGGCTCAATGTCGGCCAATGCAACCGGTTGGTCGTTCACGTAGTACTCCAGATTCTCTGTGATCGTAACGCTGATCTTCTCCATCACGATGTCAGAGGTCTTACTCGTGGGCAGGCTGATGGGCAGCCCGGAAGGCGTAACGAAATTGGAGGTAAGCATGAAGAATATGAGCAACAGGAAAATGATGTCGGTCATGGACGACATGCTGAACTCGGCATTTATCCTGTTTTTTGAGCGAAGATTCATTCTTAAAGCTGTGGTTCTTGTAATAGATCAAGGAACTCGATGGAAGAGTACTCCATGGCGTGCACGATATTGTCGATCTTGCCTACCAGGTAGTTGTAGCCAACATAGGCCGGCAGACCGATGATAAGACCTGTAGCCGTCGTTACCATCGCCTGGTAGATACCGGCAGAAAGCAGCTGCGGGCTTACAGAGCCTTCCGCCTGTGCGATGGCGATGAAAGCCTGGATCATACCCGTTACCGTACCCAGGAAGCCAAGCATGGGAGCGGCACCCGCAATAGTAGCCAGCGCGGAGAGGTTACGCTCCAGGCGGCTGATCTCGATCTTACCTACGTTTTCTATAGAAGTCTCGATGTTCTTCAACGGGTTACCGATGCGCGTCACCCCTTTGGCGATCATTCTGGAAACCGGTGTGTTCGTCTGAGCGCAAAGCATTTTGGCGCCGTTGATGTCCCCAGCCAGCACCATGCTCTTGATGCGGTCGTTAAAGCCTTCCGGATTCTGGGCGGCTTTTTTCAGGGTAAGGTAACGCTCAACAAAAATGTAAATAGCCGCCAGCGACAGCAGCGCCAACGGGATCATGGCCCAGCCACCGGCCATCGCCAGGTCAAACAGGGAAACAGATGTGTCTGCTGCTTCAGCACCTTCTGCCAGGGCAGCAGTAGTATCGGCAGGAGCCGACGTGGTAATTTGTAATAAGAGTGATGTCATGTTAATTGTTGAGTACCCAAGTTGTTTCTCCGAATAATTTTCTGTAGCTGTTTAACTGTGCCAACGCCTCCTCCTTGGTATCAAAATCGGCGGCTGACACGCGGTATAATTTACTGCCGGCCAAAGGCAGCAGCACTTTCGCCTCCTGGCCTTGCTTGCGGATAGCCTCACGGCTTGCCTCCGCGCTTTCGAGGCGGGAATATCCGCCCGTAATGATGTAAAAACGTCCTGTTTTACCGTTAATTGTAAGCACAGGCTCTTTTGTTTCCACGACCTCTTCTACCGGGGCGGACTCTTCT
>JAJLKL010000232.1:0-9536 GCA_033838975.1 Hymenobacteraceae bacterium
ATGGAAATTTTCGCTAATCCGGATACCTGGATCAGTCTGCTCACCCTGACCTTTATGGAGGTAGTGCTCGGCATCGACAACATTGTATTTATATCGATCATCGTAAGCAGGCTACCCCAGGCGCAGCAGGCCAGGGGGCGCAACATCGGTTTAATGCTGGCACTTGTTTTCCGCATTATCCTGCTGATGTTTATTGCATGGATCGTGAGCGCCAACAACCCGATTTTCACGATCAATCTGCCGTTTACCGAAGAGGATTTCCCGGTATCGTGGCGAGACATAATTTTGTTCGCCGGTGGTCTGTTTTTGCTGGCCAAGTCAGTTACCGAAATCCATAATAAACTGGAAGGCGAGGAGGAAGGCCACGAAGGTGGAAAGTCTCAGCTGACATTGGGCAACGTTCTCATCCAGATCATCCTGATCGATATCGTATTCTCATTCGACTCCATCCTAACGGCTGTGGGGTTGGCTCAGGAGATCGTAGTGATGGTCGTGGCTGTGATTATCGCGATGGGTATTATGCTGATCTTCGCCAAGTACGTGAGCGACTTCGTGAACAAGCACCCAACCGTGAAAATGCTGGCCCTGGCTTTCTTGATCCTGATCGGTTTTATGCTCGTGGTAGAGGCGCTGCACCAGCACATCCCGAAAGGATACATCTACTTTGCGATGTTCTTCTCGCTGATGGTGGAAATGCTCAACATGCGCCTCCGCAAGAAGACCACGCCGGTGCATTTGCGCCAGAACGAAGTGCTTCCCGAGGGCGACCCCTCACGCTAAGCATTTTCAGATTCGAAACAGGCCGCCGCCCCGCCCAATATACCTGGCGGGGCGGCGGCTTTTTTGCTGAGTATCAAGGTGCCAGGTATAAAGATTCTGGAAATATATTTATATTGTAAAAGTAAAATATTACACCTGAACTCATTTGCCTCCATGTCGCAACGTCCATACCTGATTGCTCTGTTTCTGCTTGTAGCCCTGGTGGGGCTGAGTGTGTTTAGTGTTAGCCTGATGAGTCCGCCGGAAGCGCTGCCTGCCAATGTCCCTGCCACTGAGTTTTCGGCGGAGCGAGCCATGCGGCATGTGCAGGAGGTAGCAAAGGAGCCACACGCCATGGGCACGACTGCCCACGCTGAGGTACGGCAATACCTGTTGCAGCAAATGAAGGCACTCGGTCTGCAGACAGAAGTGCAGGAGGCGGTTACCGTGAACCAGGTCGGTGAAGCCAATAATGTGGGCTATGTTTACAACCTGCTGGGGCGTATGAAAGGTACGCAGCTGGGTGGCAAGGCCGTGCTGGTGATGGCGCACTACGATTCGCAGCCCAACACCCCCGGTGCCGGCGACGACGCGGCAGGTATAGCCGCCCTGCTGGAGACCGCCCGCGCCCTGCAACAGAGCGAACCCCTGCAGCACGACGTTATTTTCCTGATGACGGACGGTGAGGAATATGGCCTGTATGGGGCCAAGGCTTTTCTGAAGCACCCCTGGGCGCAGGATGTCGGCGTGGTTGTGAACGTAGAGGCGCGCGGCAACGCCGGCCCGAGCATGACCTTTGAGATAAGCCCCGAAAACGGCTGGATCGTGGAGCAGTTTGCCAAGTCGGCTCCCTATCCTTTTGCCAGCTCTATGATGTACGAGGTATACCGTCGGCTGCCCAACAATACGGACTTCACCGTGTTCCGCGATGCCGGGTATACGGGCGTGAACTCTGCCTTTATCGACGGTTTTGTGCATTACCATAAAATGACCGATTCGCCTGAGAACCTGGACCGCAACAGCCTGCAGCATCATGGCAGCAACATGCTGGCGCTGGTTCGACAGCTGGGCAACGTCTCGCTGGACAATACCAAATCGCAGGACAAGATATTCTTTAACCCGGCTGGCAGCTGGCTGGTGCAATATCCGGCTGGTCTCAACATGCTCTGGGCTGGGCTGGTCACGCTGCTCTTGGTAGTGACGATAGGTGTCGGCTACCGGAAAAAGGCACTCTCTATACCTCAGATCATCGGCGGCTTCTTTGGTTTTTTGCTGATTTCAGCCATCGTGGCGGGCGTGTTTTTCCCAATCAATACTTTTGTAAAGGGTATGCTGGCCTATACGCATGATATAAACGGGGTATATGGTTCCGGTCGCTTTTTCATGTCTTACCTGCTGGTAGCGTTAGGCTTATTCCTGTTCCTATGCTGGTTACTGTTGCGCTGGATGTCGGTGTTCTCGCTGCTTATGGGAGCCTGCCTGGTGTGGTTTGCCCTGTTGGTGGTAACCTTTGTAATGGTGCCAGTGGCGGCTTACCTGTTCCTGTTCCCGCTGCTCTTTGTTTTGGCTTCTATGCTGGTTGTATACCTGCTGGAGCTACACGAAAAGCCGGTGGGCTGGCCCTACGCCCTGGTGCTACTTGTAGGACTGTTGCCAGCCATTTTCATGCTTATGCCCTTAGTGCGTTTCCTGTTTGTAGTATTTGCGCTGCAGATGCCGGTGGCCATGATCGCCTCGCTGATGCTGCTGGTTGGGCTGGGTATACCCCTGCTGGTGGTGATAGACAAGGGTTTTAGCTGGCGTATGCTTCCCCTACTGCCGGCACTTTTGCTGTTCGTCGGGGGGATTCAGCTATTCCGGGCCATCGAAGCCGAGAAGCCATCCGAAAGCCAGCCTTTGCACAGCCACGTGAGTTACTACCTGAACGCCGACGACAGTGTAGCCGTATGGGCCTCTGCCTACGAACGGACGGACGACTGGAACCAACAGTTTTTTCCGGATCCTACAACAGGAGCCTTGACCGAAATATACCCGATGGCAGTGCGGCAGTACCTGAAAAACGAGGCAGAAGTTATACCTGTAGAGGTGCCGGTAGCCACGCTGGCAAACGAAGGTATAGCACCGGGAGAACGCATACTGACCCTGCGCCTGCGCTCCCCTCGAAATGCCGCCCACCTGGACCTTGTATTGCAGCCACTGGAGGAAGGTGGTTTGCTTGGAGCCGCCATCAACGGCGATTCGCTCACGTTGGGCCCGATTAAAACAGAGCAGGGAGCAGTATACTTTGCCAAAGTACATGGCCTTCCCGAGTCAAAGGAAGTGGAACTGGAGGTGCGCCTGAAACAGGGCGGCAGGCTGTTGCTATACCTGTACGACATATCCATCGGGCTCCCGCAAGCACTGGTACGCGAACCTATCCCTGCCCATGTGGTGCCGGAGCAGGGCCGCGAGAGTAACCTGACGCTGGTGCGAAAGTCCTACCGCTTTTAGGTTGCAGGGCAAATTGTACCGTCTTAAGTTCATCGCTGCATTTTTAGCAGTTTTTGAAATTAGGATAAACTCATCGGCGGGAAGTGCGGTATAGGTATCAACCAAGATCCCTTACGTCCTGTCTATGCTCACCGATAAACTCCTGTCTCTTGCCTTTGGGCTCTTATTTCTGCTCACCATCGCCTGTGGCGATACTGTCGAAACGGAAAAGAGCGAGACTGTTACCCCGCCTGTTGTAAAAGAAATGAGCCGTAGTGCCGCTTTCGTGGACTATGCGGCCAGTACCAACATGCTGCAGGCCGAACTGGCCCGACTCGCCATAGCGCAGGGGCAAAGCGAGCAGGTGAAAGCCATGGCCGAACAAATGCTGGCGTTTTACGAAGAAGCGCTGGCCAGTTTGCGCAAAGTGGCAAAAGCAGAGGGGCTCGACAGCAGCCTGCCTGATTCGCTGGGCACAGCAGACTTGGAAACAATTGCTGAATTCAGGAAGCTTCCGGCAGCCGAGTTTGACAAGCGCTACAGGCAGTATGTCAACTCATCGCACAGATCGCAGCAGGACCATTACCAGGAAATGCTGGTGCGCACGGAAGAGGAGGAGATCAGGAAGTGGATAAGCGAAATGCAGCTGCAGCTCCAGGCGCGCAGGCAGCTAAGCGTAGAGCACGACAGCGCCGGTAAACAATAGGTATAGGAAATTATTTTGCGGAGGCTCAGCTCCAGAGGTCGGCCGCCTTGCGAGCCATCCGGAAGAAAAGGTCTTTCTCCAGTCCGGCCACCTGCCGCGCCTCACACTCAGTGTAACCGTTTTCGGAGGCGTTCAGGTAATCATAGTAGAGCTGTGCCAACTCCAGCGAGTCATCCTCAAACTGCTCGGTCAGGTTCTCGCGCTGCAGCTTCTCGGGCTCAAATATCTTGGAAGGGTATAGCTTGTCGAGCTGGTAGATCAGGTATTTCTGTGAGGTGTTATCGGAGCGCTTGCTGCCTCCACCCAGCAGTTGCTCGAGCGGCAGGTCGTCATCATCATCAAACTCATCATCAAACTCATCATCTACCGCCAGCGGCTCATACACGATCAGGTCAAAGCCGGTGAGTTCCAGGTAATCGTCGAACTGCTCTTTGATAGGTATCAGGGTAGGGGAGTCGTGCTCGCTGTTGAGCACGTTGGCCAGGTGCAGGGCGATCTCTTTGCCTTTGTCGCCGGCGCCGATCAGGATCTGGTTAAACTGTGTGAAGTCGCAGCCCAGATAGATGAATTTGTACTCATCGTCGAGTACGGTAAAGCACCAAAGTGTGATAAACTCCGTGTCGTCAATAACGACTGTATCTATATAGAGCTCATTGATCTGGATATAGTAAGGAGAGTAGTGTGGAGTGTCCATGGCTGATAAAGCTATTGTTATAGTTCAATTTGGGCAGCAGCCTGGCCGACTCCAATCAGGTGCTGTATTTGGGTATACGGAGTTTAGATGCACGTGGCAAGGTATCTATCTAGAAAGTAAGCGAAGGTGCTCAATCTTCATGTCGGTAAATAAAGTACAACACGCCACCTAGTATTGTCACAGCGATACGTATTGACCAGCCAATTGTTTCGCCCCACTGGCTTACCCAATTGATTGCTAGCAAGTTAGCGCCAGTGAACTCAATGAAAAGTGACACAAAACCAACGATGAGAAGAAGGAGTCCGATGAATTTCATACTTGTGCGGCTATAGGGTAGAAAAAGTGTGTTATAACAATAAGTAGATCTCTGCTGAGTTCGACCTATATAGAGCACTTTAAATATAATAAAAATTATTTTCAGCGCAAGTTTCTGTGCTGAAAGTATGAATTAGGCTGGGAGGAACATATAGCTGACAATCGGAAGAACTCAGGACCAGATCCGCTCCATGAATCGCTGGGCGTTTTGGTAAGCCAGCTTTTCGAGTTGCCCTTTCGAAAGGTGCTTGTGTAGTTGCTCCAACAGGAAGGTATAGCTGGTGCCGGCCTGCTCGTGCTCAGGGAAGTAATAAGGTATACGGCTTAAGTCGGTGGAGTCGGCGGTATAGAAATAGTCGGCCCCGAAGCAGATGGCGTTTTCCGCGCCCTTCTCAAAACCGTAAAGTATGTGGTGCAGCAGCGCCCCGGGCTCGTCATTGTTCACAAAGGCCCGCAGGAAGTTTATCCCGATCAAACCCTTGCGGCGGATGATCTCCTGTGCAATTTCGTCGGGCAGGTTGCGGTTGTGTTCCCACACGGGCCTGAAGTTGGAGTGACTGGCCATGATGGGGATGTCAAGGTTTTCACGGTCGATGTGCTCCAGTATGTCGAAGGCCAACGCATCGCTGGTATGGGAAAGATCCACGGCGATGCGGCGGCCATGCAGGTAGTCGAGCAGCATTTTGCCATCGCGGGTTATACCTCGGTCGGTCGAATTGCCGCCTCCAAAGCGGTTGCCCAGGTGGTGCGTAAAGCTGATATACAAGAGCCGCTCCACTGCTTCAATGATTTTTTCCAGTTTCTTAAAACCATCCTCCAAAGGCTCATCTTCTTCACAAAAACCGGAGGCGTTTTCGATAGACGCCACCATGCCGGTATTGCCCTTGCCGTTCAGGGCATGCTGTAACGACTCCGCATCGGTGACCGCTGTCAGGCAGCTGTTCTCGTCGGTGGCAAGTCTTTGGAATATCTCGGCCTGAAGATGGGCGTAATTGGTGCTGCCCGGCGCGGTGGCACAGTAAATGGCCATGGTCTGCAAACGCACATTGCCTTGCGTTAGGGACGGCAACGCACAACCGATCTCAGCCACTTTGTCAATAGCAGAGTTGGGTACATCTGACAGGTATACCAGAAGGTCGCAATGCAGGTCAACAATAGGCAATCGGGCGGGAGCGGTCATCTTATTCCGTTTTAGTTTGATGTAAGATACGGAGAAGCTGCGAAGAAGGGTAGTGCCATTAAAAAGCCAGAGATCTCACTCCCGCCCTTTAAACAGGTATAGCTTATTGATCACCAAAGTCTTCGTCTCCCCCGTTCTGTTCCACTCGGCGGCGCTCGCGACCACTGTTCTCACTATTGAGCCGGTAAGTAAAGCCAATGTAAAATATGCGGGACTGACGCTTGTTGTTGCTCTCGGTCCTGAAATTGTCGCTATAGCTCAGGAAGTTAAACTCGCGTGTATCGAAGATGTCGGAAACACGAAACAGTATCGTTCCCTTTTTCTTGAGTACATCTTTCTTAATCCCTAAATCTGCACTGTACATTTCCTTTATACGTCCCTGAATGCTGGCCATCGGGGAGCGGTAGTTACCCGAAAGTTGAATATCCATATCCTTCCAGACAGTCATGGTGGAGTTTATTTTGGCGTTCCAGCTTAGCTGAGAGTTGCTCAGTTCTGTGTCGCCCTGCGTGTCGTTCAGTTCTGTCTGGAAACCGGTAATACCGCCATTCAGGCGCCACCATTTGGTGGGCTCATGCGTAGCGGCCAGCTCCACGCCATAAGAGGTGCCATCCGAAAGGTTGATGAAAGTGGTTTCGGTCCGGATAAAGGTTTCCCCGTTCTCATCTGTTACATTAGAAGAGGTTCTCAGCCTTTGAATCTGATCGGTGGTGTGCCGGTAGAAGGTGCTGATATTCAACGAAGAACTGCCCCAATATCTCAGGTATCCCAGTTCCAGCGAATTGATGAACTCCGGCATGAGTTCCGGGTTCCCGTAATCGACGTTATACTTGTCGCTCAGGTCCACAAACGGGTTCAGAAAGCGGCTTCTGGGCCTGTTGATGCGACGACTGTAACTGAACTGTACTTTGTTATCCTTGTTGATGTCATGGGTGACGAACAGGCTCGGAAAAAGGCTGAAGTAATCGTTCTTGAAGACTTCGTTGCTGGTGCGCTGGTCTGATGTGGTTAACGTTTGCTCGGCCCGTAGTCCAAGCTGATAGCTTATGCGCTTGTGCTTGTTGTTGTAGATGCCATACAGGGCGTGTACATGCTCATCGTACACAAAATGGTTGCTGATGGTATCGTTGTACACAAACTGGTTGCTGTTGTTGTCAAAATCGAAGAACCGGGAGTCTTCGTCAAGGCGTTGCAGTGAACTGCGGAAACCGGTTTCGAAACGGCTGTTTTCAGAGATCGGGTATGCGTAATCAGCCTGCGCTACGAAGCGCCTGTTTTTGTCGTCTGTAATTGTGTTTTGTATCTGGGCAAGAGCAGATGAGGTAAGTTCGTATTCCGTGAAAAGGCTTTTCTCCTCATCCACATTGTCTGTGAAGATAAGGTCTGCCGTAAGTTCCTGTCCTTTTCGCTCAAACACCTGCCGGTAACCCATCGTCAGATCCACATTGTAGCCTTCCTCGGTGTCTTCGGTCCTGCGGTTTCGGGAACTGGTAAGCTGACGGTCCTCGTTCAGGAAACGGTAAAAAATGCTGTTGCTTCCTTCTTCGTCATCGGTGCGGTATAGGGCCGAGACCGATAACGTACGTTTAGGCGTAAGAAAATAATCAGCCCCTAAGCGGAAGTTGTGGGAAATATCCAGGTTGTCGCGCTCTCCGTTCTGCTCCAGGTAAGTCAGCGTGTCGCCAAAGTATGTGGTTGAGCTGGAGTTCCAGCCTGGCCGGGTCCTGTGGCGGAAGTCGTAGCCACCATTAATGGACCACTTAAAATAGCGGTAGTTCAGATTCAGCGAGGTGTTATAGTTCTCATAAGTACCGGCGTTTAGAGTAGCCGAACCGTGAAACCCGGGCTTTTTGTCTTTCTTGAGAACCAGGTTGATCACCCCGGATGTTCCTTCCGGATCATATTTGGAAGAGGGATTCGTTATGATCTCAATATTTTCGATAAGGTTAGCCGGAATCTGGTCCAGGCTCAGGTTGGCCAGCGAAGAGCGTTTGCCATCGACCAATATGGTTACATTGGAACTCCCACGCAAGCTTACATTGCCATCCACATCCACCGTAACGGAGGGCACGTTCTGCATCACTTCGGCCACGGTTCCACTCTGGGCAGCAATGTCTCTCTCTACATTTACCACTTTTTTATCCAGCTCATACTCCACTATAGGCCGCTCCGTCACAATCTGCACCTCTTTGAGCTGCGTAGCGCCGCCCTTTACAGGTATAGCGCCCAGCCGAACATGGTTTTCGGAAGCTAGGATATTGATGTTAGGTATAAACTTAGTGGGATAGCCCACGGATGATATGCGAAGTATAAAACTGCCTTGCGGTACACGGCCGAGTTCAAACTTTCCCTCTATGTCGGAAGTGGCGCCGGTTACCAGGCTGGAGTCGCGAACTGTGAGCAGTACCACGTTGGCAAACCCCAGCGGAGCTTTGGTTTCCTGGTCCTGCACGGTGCCGGATACTTTGCCTTGGCCGGAAGTGGCCTGTTCCTGGGCCTGTATACTAGAGAAAGTAAAGAGCGAAAAAATGAAAGGAAAGAGTAACGATAAAGAATGATTTCTCATAATTTTAATACGGGGTCAATAGGATAAGTGCTGATAAGCTTCAGGGTGGGGGAAGCAGCAGGTGAGAGCTTAGAAGAGGCATGAGCCGGGGTTTGCCGCTTTCCATTTGAGAAGGTTGCAGTTTGCCCCGGCTTCAACTATTAGCCGTAGGTATGACAGGCAGCAAGAGCAAAGGTTTAACTGGGAAGAAAATTATTCTGAAAAGGTGCAAAAAATATGAGCCAGGCTGGTAAGTTGCCGACTAGGAGGGTAGCCATTTCATCAGGTATAGGCTAAAAGCCTTACCAGCTATAGCAGAGGTATAGTTGGTAAGGCAAATACTTTTTATCGCATGATCTTGCTCAGGAAATCCCATGCTACCACGCCCGTCGCCACGGATATGTTGAGGGAGTGCTTGGTGCCAAACTGCGGAATCTCGAGCACAAAATCAGAATGGTTGATCACTTCCTGCTCCACTCCAAACACTTCGTTGCCGAGTACCAGCGCATAATGCTGATCCGGTTCAGGTATAAACTCGTTCAGCTTGAGGCTGTTCTCGGCCTGCTCCACCGAACCAACCTTATACCCTTGGGCCTTCAATTGCTTCACCAGTTCCAGCGTGTTGGGCGCATGCTCCCATTCCACCGATTCGGTAGCGCCGAGGGCTGTTTTTTCGATGTCGCGGTGAGGAGGGGTGCCGGTGATGCCGCAGAGGTATACCTTCTCGACCATAAACGAGTCGGCGGTGCGGAACACAGAGCCCACATTATTGAGGCTGCGCACATTGTCGAGCACCAAGACTAACGGTATTTTTTTCTTATTTTTGAATTCTTCAACCGAGTCGCGGTTGAGGTCGTCCATGGAGAGT
>JAJLKL010000233.1:0-13707 GCA_033838975.1 Hymenobacteraceae bacterium
TAATGCCCTGGATGAGTTGCCTTGGTTGCCGGTGTTCTTCATTACGCTACTGTTTATCTGTTTGGAGACCGCCCCCATCTTTACCAAGCTTATTTCCGGTAAAGGACCTTACGACGACATCCTGAAGGGCGTGGAGCACGAACGCACCACCCAGGAAATGCAGCGTGTGGCAGAGCGCCAGAAGCAGTACGATACCCGCCAAACGGTGGCCGAAGCCAAGTTCTCTGCCCGCACCGATTATGAGATCGACGCCAAGCGCGAGGAGGAGCGGATCAAGTCGGACGCGCACCTGGAGGTGGTAAGGGAGTCTGCCGCTGTCTGGAAAGAGCGTAAGCTAAAAGATATACACCGTAGCCCCGACACCGCAGCCGATATTCTGAACGATGGGGAGGAGAACGGGTACTACAGGTGGTAGGTAACCAGTAATTGTAAACACAGCAGCGGCCTGAGCTATACATCATTTAGCTCAGGCCGCTGCTGTTTTGCTGCGCTCAGTGCGTAGGGTACCCCGCTTAGGCAGATAAGCAGCCAATTTGATTACTGCCGGGTTAGAAGATTTTGAAGGGAGAGCCTAGATCTTAACCAGAAATCCCTAACTTGTAGAGACTTAAAACCAACACCCATGACTGTTTCCAAGATGGCCCAAAACCTTATCGGCTCTGAGATCATCAGAGTGGCCGGCGAGGTGAATGCAATGATCGCCAAAGGCGAGCCGATCTGTAACCTGACCATCGGCGACTTTAACCCGGCGCTGTACCCTATACCGGAGGAACTGCGCGAGGGTATCAAACAGGCGTACGACGGAGGCCACACCAATTATCCGCCGGCTAACGGAGTGGCCGTGCTGCGGAAGTCTGTGGTGGCCTTTACACAGGAGCGGCTGGGGCTGAGTTACCCTGAAAATGATATCTTAGTGGCCGGTGGTTCACGTCCCCTTATCTACGCCACCTACCTGGCTATTGTGGATCCGGGAGATAAAGTGGTATACCCCACGCCCTCCTGGAACAACAACCACTACTGCCACCTATCGGGGGCAATGCCGGTAGAAGTGAAGACAAGGCCGGAGAATAACTTCATGCCGACCGCCGAGGATGTGAGGCCGCACCTGAAGGGGGCCACCATGCTGGCGCTCTGCTCGCCGTTGAACCCAACAGGTACAATGTTCTCCAGAAAGGACCTGGAGGAGATCTGCGACCTGGTACTGGAGGAGAACCGGAGTCGCGGCGTAGACGAAAAGCCGCTGTACATCCTCTACGACCAGATCTACTGGATGCTGACCTTTGGCGCTGCGGAGCATTATGATCCGGTAAGCCTGAGGCCTGAGCTTCGCAATTACGTGGTGTACATCGATGGCATCTCCAAGTGTTTTGCCGCTACCGGCGTGCGTGTGGGCTATGCGTTTGGGCCAACTGTGGTGATGGATAAAATGAAGTCTATCCTGGGGCACGTGGGAGCATGGGCGCCTAAAGCAGAGCAGATGGCTACCGCCGACTTTCTGAGGCAGCCGGAGGCCGTGGACGGGTTTATGCAGGAGTTTAAGCCAAAGGTGCAGGAAAGCCTGGAGGTGCTGTATGGCGGCTTTAAAGAGCTGAAAGCCGAAGGTTTTGCCGTGGACGCAATAGAGCCAATGGGAGCCATCTACCTTTCGGCGAAAATGAACCTGGCAGGCAAAACCACCCCGGAAGGCAAGGTGCTCGAAACGAGCCAGGACATTACGTTTTACGTACTGCAGGAGGCGAAGCTGGCCGTGGTGCCTTTCTCTGCCTTCGGCTCCGGCCGCGACCTGAACTGGTTCAGGCTATCCGTTGGAGGGGCCTCTCTAGACGAAATAAAGGCCGCGCTGGTCAGGCTGCGTGCAGCGCTTCAGAAGTTGACATAGGCAGCTATAATAGCATAGAGGGGAGGCAGCAGCGGTTACGCTGCCGCCTCTTTTGCTTTAAGCGGTGAGCATCCGTTTGGCTACACAAGCGTGATCTGCCGGCTGATACTTTCCTCCAGCGAAATAAAGGTTTCGGTACGCTGCACGCCTTCAATTTCCTGTATCTTTTCATTCAGCACCTCCCGCAGGTGCTTTGTGTCACGGCAAATCACCTTCACAAACATGCTGTAAGAGCCGGTGGTGTAATGCAGCTCCACAATTTCCGGTATTGCGCGCATCTTTTCCACCGCGTCCTTGTACTCAGACCCCTTCTCCAGGAACACCCCCAGGAAGGCGCAGATATCGAAACCTACAGCCGAAGGGTTCACCAGCAGCTGTGCCCCTTTCACCACGCCCATCTCATGGAGCTTCTTCATCCGCACATGGATCGTGCCGCCTGATACGTTCAGTTCTTTTGCAATGTCGGTATAGGCCCGGGTCACATCCTCCATCAGAAGCTTTAAAATCTGTTTGTCCAGATTATCAATTTCATAATTCATATGCTCCTATACTTGCTGTTGTTAACACTTTTTCAAAGATAGTAAATTTAAATTGTTAAAATGGAAATGGTGATGAAATTTAGTTAATGAATTTATAAAAATTAGCAACTGTTTTTGTCTTTGTGAAGTATAAATCCACTATATTTTAACAAATTATCAAAAAACATGGAGCTACAAACACTTTCTGGTCCATCCGTGCTGGACGCCACGCTGGACCATCTGGGGCGCACTACCCTGCCGAAGGTATTACAAGTACAACAAGGCATTGTGCGTGCCACCCACGATTTCATGTTTAGGAAGGGGCTGACGCAGCTTATGCCGCTCATGCTCTCGCCTATCACAGACCCGCTGAACCATGGGGTGGTGGACGCCACCATTGGCTACGCCGACCAGCGCTGGAGCCTGACCAAGTCCATGATCTTCCATAAGCAGCTGGCCTTGCTCAACCCCGCCCTGGACAGCCTCTACATTGTGTCGCCAAACGTGCGCCTGGAGTTTGCGGATCGTGCCGATACAGGCCGCCATCTGTTCGAGTTCACCCAGATCGACTTCGAGTTTAAGAACAAAGACCGCTTCTTTGTGATGGAGTTTATGGAGGAGCTGGTAAACTTTGTGTTCCGCCGCCTGAACGAGGAGATCCCTCAGGTGATCCTGGAGCTGCGCGGGGAGCTGCTGCCGCAGTACGAGAAGTGGGCCGTGCACCGTACCGAAAAGCTGGAGAAACTTTATGGTCCTGAGTATGAGCGCATAGTGTCGGAAGAGGCGACAGAACCTTTCTGGCTGCTGAACCACCGCCGTGAGTTCTACGACAAGGAAGATCCGAAGAAGCCAGGCACTTACCTGAACTACGACGTGATCTGGCCGGAAGGCTTTGGCGAGGGCTTATCGGGCGCAGAGCGTGAGCATGAGTACCACCAGATCAGAAAGCGCATGGCCGAGGTAGGTACAAGCGAGAAGACATTTGCCCATTACCTGGAGGTAGCCAGGACGCAGGGGCTGCCACGTACAGCCGGCGGAGGCTTTGGCGTGGAGCGCATGACACGGTTCGTCTGCCGCCTGAAAGATGTGGATGAAGTAACTGTTTTCTCTCGTAAGCCCTTTACAGCGGCTGTGTTTTAACCAATGAGCATATGGATGATACTAGCGATAATGCGGACAATAGTACAAGGTTTAAAATGATGTAGAAAGGCCTGCTGATACGAAGCAGGCCTTTTCTGTTATGTATAATTCTCTGCGGATATCTCTTGCCGGATAACGTAAGCCTCGACTGGCAACTGAAAACCTGCAACTCATCCTCCTGCGCCTGCTTTCTATCGTACCATCTGCAAAACATAAAATAAAACCCGTACTTTGTGGAGCGGCAGGCAAAGAGCAGCAGTGCCGTAACCCTAAAAGAAATTAGCTGTTAAAGAGGCTATACATCTTCAAACGCACCGCAGATGGAAGTGACAACTATGAAAATCACCAGGATGGACTACGCCGCCACCGGCGCCTTCTCACAAACGATAACCGACTACCTTTGTCGTAGCGAAAAGCTGCGGCCGTTCTATAACCACTTCCCGTCTGTAGAGGCCTTTGAGGCCCAGCTGCAGGAGAAAAGCTTCAGCCAAGGGCAGCGCCAGACACTGCACCGGGCCCTGCAGGAGCAGTATGCTTCTCTCGGGGATATCAACCCGAAGGTGCAGCAAAACCTGGACCTGCTACTGCAGCCGAACACGTACACCGTCACTACAGGGCATCAGCTCAATATCTTCACGGGCCCGCTGTACTTTGTCTACAAGATCATCACAGCCATCAATACCTGCAGACAGCTGCAGGAGCGCTACCCGGACTACAATTTTGTGCCGGTGTACTGGATGGCCACCGAAGATCATGACTTCGCCGAGATCAATCACTTTAACCTGTTCGGCAAGAAGTATACCTGGGAGACAGCGCAGACCGGCGCCGTGGGGCGCTTCTCAACAGCAGGCCTGGAGAAAGTGCTGGAGGAGCTGCCGGAGCAGTACCCTGTTTTCGAGGAGGCCTACCGCAACAGCAAGAACCTGGCAGATGCCACGCGCGCCATCACGCATGCGCTGTTTGGAGAGTATGGTCTGGTGAGCGTTGATGGTGACCACCGCGAACTTAAAAAAGCCCTTTTGCCAGTAGTTGAGCAAGAACTGACCGGGCAGCTGTCGAATAAACTGGTAGAGGAGGCAAGTGCGCAGCTGGAGGAGCTGGGGTACAAGCCGCAGGTATACTCCAGGGAGATCAACCTGTTTTACCTGACCGATGAACTGCGGGAGCGCCTTGTGCAGGAGGGTGACAGGTACAATGTGCTGAACACAGACATCAGCTTTAGCCTGGAGGAGCTAAAGCAGGAGGCGCAGGAACACCCGGAGCGGTTCAGCCCTAACGTGATCCTGCGTCCGCTATATGAGGAGCTGGTCCTGCCGAACCTGGCCTACATCGGGGGTGGGGCAGAGGTGGCGTACTGGTTCCAGCTGAGAAAGGTGTTTGCCGCCTACGAGGTGGCGTTTCCGGTGCTGATGCTGCGCAACTCCGCCCTGTACATAAACCGGGGCAATGCCAGCCGCATGCACAAGCTGGGGCTGCAGCCGGAGGAGCTGTTTAAGGACTACCAGGAGCTGAAGAAGTACCTCTCCAGCCAGCTGCACGAGGAGGAGATCAGCCTGGAGGAGCAGCGGAAGGCTGTGGCCGCGGTCTTTACCCAGGTAGAGCAGCTGGCCGAAAGTGTAGACCCGACGCTGCAGAAAGCCGTTGGGGCGGAGGCGCAGAAGGCCTTTAACTCGCTGCAGATGCTGGAGAAGAAGATCTCCAAAGCCCGCGACAACAAGCATGAGCAGACCTTTAAGCAGCTGGAGAACCTGAAGGACAAGCTCTTCCCGAACGGAAGCCTGCAGGAGCGTCAGGACAACCTGCTCACTTACAAAACCAATAACCCTGATTTTATACCGGCCCTTGTGGATGCCTTCGATCCCTTCGATCTGAAGTTCACGATTCTGGAGGAGGAGTAATGCGAAAGGCAGAACTGCGGAAACACATGCTGCAAAAACGGCGGGCCTTGCCTTTAGAGGAGGTACAGCTGCGCAGCTCCCGTATCGCCGAACTGTTCTTTGAGCGCTTCCCGTTGCAGGCGGGGCAGACGGTACACGTGTTTCTCCCGATCATCAAAAACAACGAGGTGAACACCTGGTCCATCATAGAACGGCTGCGGCAGGAGCACCCGGAGGTACGCGTGGCAGTGCCGGTCACCGATGTGGAGCAAAATATCCTGACCCACCATCACCTCTCCGATGAGGCTGTGCTAGTGGAGAACAACTGGGGGATACCGGAGCCTCAGAATGCCCACATCATCCATGCCGGGGAGGTGGATGTGGTGCTGGTGCCGCTACTGGCATTCGACAGGGCGGGGCACCGCGTAGGCTACGGCAAGGGCTTCTATGACCGCTTCCTCGCCGACTGCCGGCCGGATGTGCTGAAGATCGGCCTGTCGCTGGAGCCGCCTGTAGAGCGTATCACTGACCCGAACCCGTTTGATGTGCCGCTGGATGCCGTGGTGATGCCGGAGGGGGTGTGGGTTAAGTAGGTTTTTTTCTCTACTGGCTGTTACTGAGTTGTAAGGCCTCTGGCAACGTGTTTGCCTCAAAATGCTCTTCACATATCTATCAAAGTAAAAGCCCCTTCCGGCGGCGAACCGAAAGGGGCTTCAACACTATAGGGAGCAGCTAATGCTAGCCGTTAATTTTGAATTTCTTAAGGTCGTTAACAGGGCCAATTTCTGACTTCTCGATCACTTTTCCTCTTCTCTTCAGGTGTACCTCCACAGGGGCCATGGTCTTGGTCATATCGGAATTAACCACTTTCACATAAAAGGTTCTCGCCTCCGTCTCGGCACCTCTTTCGAACTCATGCCTCGATTGGTTCTTGTTGACCGGCAGGCCAGGAATGATCTGGTAAGTTGTGCATACCACCTCATACTTCGGGAGGAATGGCTTGAAAACTTTTTTAAGTAAGTTCTTCATTATATTGCTGTTTGTATACAATGCTTCATACTACTGCAAGCTAGTGTTTTTATTTTTATTATCAAGGTGCTGCAGCTGCAAAAAAATACAATTTTCTCCTAACCCTTAACTTTGAGTTTTAGTTCGGAAGCAGTGATTAAAGAGCTGGTAAGACCAAAACAGTTAAGTAAATGCATCGGGAATAGGTGCAACTATACGACCGGCTTTGTACCCCTTGTCATCTCCCGCTTACCCGGAGGTCCCGGCAGCGCCTCTACCTCGTACCCGGCGGCTCTCAGGCTGCGCTTGAAAGAGCCTTTGGCGCAGTAGGTTACCAGTACCCCGCCTGGGCGCGTCGCTTTGTAGAGCTTGGCAAACATTTCATCGGTCCAGAGTTCCGGCTGCTTTTCGGGGGCAAAGGCATCAAAGTACACCACATCGTAGTAGGAGCTGGGCACCACAAACTCCTCCAGTGTCTCGTGTATCTTCTGCAGCGAGAAGTATGGTATAATGTCAACGGGTTCGTTCCAGGGGGCACCGTGCATCTGCACAAACACATCGTGCAGCTCCGGGTTCAGGATAAGCTTCTCGTAATGCAACTGCTCCACCACATCCTGTGTTAGCGGGAACTTCTCCAGCGTGTCGTACTGTATAAAGGCTTTTTGCGCCAGCGCAAACGGGTAGGTAAGTATAGCGTTGAGGCCGGTGCCAAAGCCAATTTCTAAAACCTTGATATCTTTTTTCGAAGACAGCACATGCTCCAGCCCATGTTTGATGAACACATGCTGCGACTCCTGCAATGCCCCATGCACCGAATGGTAGTGCTCGTTTAGGGCGGGCACATACAGGGTGTTAGAGCCATCTTTCGTCTGTCTTATTTCGAGCTGCATCTTTTTTGTGTTACTTTACAAATGTAAGCAAAGCAAAGGACTGGCTGCAACACAATATGTTCAGATTTTATAAAAACAATACAATCTAGGCAAACTTTGTTCGTTGCACACCCTTCAGGTACTCCTTTACAGCAAAAAACACAGAGTAAGAATGGCAATAATAAACGTAGAGATACCCGGGCACACCCACTTTGAGGCAACCATACCTGTTCGCATCACCGACCTTAACTACGGCGCCCACCTGGGCAACGATGCGCTGCTTTCCATCCTGCACGAGGCGCGTATGCAACTGTTACAGCATTACGGGTACAGTGAACTGAACCTCGGCGGGGCCAGCCTGATCATGGCCGATGTGGCCATCAGCTACAAAGGCGAAGGCTTCTACGGTGATGTGCTAACGATAAAGTTGGCATTTAGTGACCTGAACAAGTATGGCTTCGATATCACGTACCATGTGCTCAACCAGGAGGGCAGGGAAGTGGCCCGCGCCAAGACAGGTATGCTGTGCTTTGATTATAAGGAAAGGAAGCTTATGTCGCTGCCCGGTGAAGTAAAGGCAAAGATTGAAACTATTGCCTGAGGATTTTTGTAATTTTGCAGTATGACTTTGATTGCTGACATAAATATTATCAATAAGAAGGATATCCGTAAGCTGTCTTTGGATGACCTGAAGGCCTGGATGGTGGAGCAGGGAGAGAAGCCTTTCCGTGCCAAGCAGATCTATGAGTGGCTTTGGAAGCACTCCATCCAGTCGTTTGCGGATATGAACAACGTGAGCCTGGCTTTGCGCGAGAAGCTGGACCGGCACTTCGCCATTAACTCGGTGCAGGTGGCCACGGAACAGCTAAGCAACGACGGCACCATCAAATCCGCTTTCAGGCTCTACGACAGCAATATTGTGGAGGGGGTGCTGATTCCGCACGATGAGCGCAAAACGGCCTGTGTGAGTAGCCAAGTAGGCTGTTCGCTTACCTGCAAGTTCTGCGCCACCGGCTACATGGACCGTGTCCGCAATCTGGATGCCGCCGAGATCTACGACCAGGTGGTACGCATCAACGAGCAAAGCATCAAGCAGTACGGCGAGGGCCTGACCAATATCGTGTATATGGGTATGGGAGAGCCGTTGCTGAACTACGCCAATGTGATGAAGAGCATTGAGCGCATCACAGCGCATGATGGTTTAGGTATGGCGGCTCGTCGCATTACGGTAAGTACTGCAGGAATCGCCAAGATGATCAAGAAGATGGCGGATGATGGCATCAAGGCTAACCTGGCGCTGTCGCTGCATGCGGCCAACGACGAAAAGCGTAACCAGATCATGCCGATCAACGAGACCAACTCCCTGGAGGCCCTGACGGATGCGCTGAAACACTATCACCAGGTGACAGGCCGCAAGGTAACGTACGAGTACATCGTGTTCGACAGCTTTAACGACACGGTACAGGATGCCGAGGACCTGCTTCGCTTTACAAAGATCATCCCATGCAAGGTGAACCTGATCGAGTATAACCCGATCGCAAACGCCGATTTTGTGAATACGGATGATGACCGCCTGCAGCAGTTTATCTACTACCTGGCAGACCGGGGGGTACAGGTGAACGTGCGCCGCAGCCGTGGGAAAGACATTGACGCTGCCTGTGGTCAGTTAGCCGTGAAAGAGAAAAAGACAGCTTAACAATAGGTATAGCTGCAGTTATAAAAGCGCCCTGCCGTAGAAACGGCAGGGCGCTTCTTTTTATGCGCTAGGCCTGATAAGCCCCATTCTGTCATACAAAAATTCAATATATAATGATATGTTAATAGGTATTTTTATATTTGTATGTAATTAATCTTCAATATATTACTTAGCCTTCATGAACAAACTTTACAAGCTTATCATCATCACCTTATTTTTCCTGGGCACTCCAAATCTCTCCGTTATTGCGCAGGTCGTGTATAAACCAGGCGCTGTAATACTGAACAGTGGTGAAACACTCAAAGGATACCTGGGTTTTGCCGGTGAGGTACAGGCTGCTCAGGAACTACTCTACAAGCCTTCTCTTGCTTCTGCTCCTACCGCCTACACCCCTTCCGATGCCGCTGTGTACAGCTTCGATCAGGGTAAAATGTACGAGTCCTATTCCATCGGGCAGGGGCAACAGCTATTTTTGGAGGTGTTGGTAAAGGGGCCGGCAAGCCTGTTCTTTCTGAAGGAAAGGGGCGGTAATGAAAGGTTCTTTATAAGAAGAGAGCAGGAGCAGCTGATGGAATTGATAGAGGAAACTAGAAGCATAAATAACAGCGGCAAGATGTATAAGGTAACCGTTAAGCCTTATATAGGTGTGCTTAATATTGCGTTTGCAGGCTGCGACGAGGTACAGCGACGTGCGGACAAGGTGCGCCTGGACCAGCACAGCCTGAAGAAAGTGGTGAACGACTATAACTCCTGTGTTGCGCCGGAGCAACAGAGCTATGTGAACAGCGATGATAAGAAGCCTGTTGTAAACTTTGGGTTGCTGACAGGTGGCTCTGCTACGCAGCTTGTGTTTGTTGGGCACCCCTCCGAAGAAAGGTTTTATGGGGACTTTGATTTGGCCGCAAACCTCACAGGGGGTATTACATTGGACCTGAGTGTGCCAAAAGTAAGCGAGAAGTTATCACTCCACACAGGAGTTACCTACATCAGGTTTAAAACGGAATCCTATAAAAAAGCCCATGGGATACACGGTAATGCCGGCCTGATGGAGGAGCATTATGTGGATTTTCAGGGGGATATTTTAAGGATGCCGTTTATGTTGCGCTACACATACCCTGAAGGCAAAATCAGACCTTATGTTAATGTGGGTCCTAACCTTTCTTATATGTTAAATGTTTCCGGTGAGCGGAATACCATTGTCGGCAGAGAGACTGTTAATCCAAGAGAGTACCAAAAGCCAGCCTTAGAGGCCTACAGGAAGAGCATCTTCGGGGTTTCCATGGGCGTGGGAGCCATAACTACGTTGACTGAGAAAATGAACCTGGTGACAGAGGTCCGGCACGAGCGGGGGGACAGCTTCTCTGTTCTCTTTACCGTGCGTACAACAAGCCTTTTGGTTGGGGTTCGGTTTTAGGATTGCCTGCTTTAACTGTAAATGCCCTACCGTGGAAACGGCAGGGCATTTACAGTTAATCTTCTTTTTCAAACCTTCCCTCTGACGGTGGTCTGCCGCTCTTTTTGTCTACCGGGTCCTCCCGCACCTCCCGTTCCTCTACAAACACCGCATGCTCCTTAGGCCGTACGTGCTGCCCAAAGGTGTCAGCGTACTGCTGGGTAAACTCCGCCCCATACAGCACGATCATGGAGGAGTAGTAGATCCAGATGAGCAAAAGGATAATGGAGCCGGCCGCTCCGTAGGCTGAGCCCGGATCGCTGGTGCCGATGTACCAGCTGATCAAAAACTTTCCGATGGTAAAGAGCACCGCTGTAACAAAGGCACCCACCCACAGGTCCTTCCAGCGAATGTTGCCGTCGGGCAGGTACTTGAAGATGAGGGCAAACAGCGTGGTGATGATGCCGACAGAAACCACGAAGTCTATCGCCTTGATCAGCCATACGCCCATACCCTCCGGTAACAACCCGGTCAGGTAGTCGCTCAGGATGGAGATGGCCGCACTCACCACAAAGGAAATAAGCATGAGCAGGGCAATGCTCAGGATGATGCCGAAAGAGAACACCCGTTCCTTCACCATGCGCAGGATGCTGCTGGCGGGTTTCACCTTCAGGTTCCAGACATAGTTCAGCGATTTCTGCAGCGTTACAAAAAAGGTGGTTGAGGCAAAGACAAGCGTACCGATGCCTATCCACAGGGCTATGCCGCCCGTTTCGCTTAGCTGCGCATTCTGAATGATCGTTTCTACCTGCTGTGCCGCACTGGGGCCCACAGCCTCAGAGATCTGGTTAGACAGGTTCCCCGATACTGCTGCCTCTCCCCACACAGCACCAGCTGCGCGAATGATGATGATCAGCAGGGGCGGGATAGAGAAGATGGCATTGAACGCCACGGCGGCTGCCAGCATCAGGGAGTCATTTTCGGAGAACTCAGTTGCTGTTGTCTTGAACAGGGAGAATACGCTTTTAGCGGTGTATTCAGGCATATGCAGTCACTTGGTTTTAGCTTTTTCTGATACGGCTGCAGTTGCTTTAAGTTAAAATACCTGCCTTTTCTGCCGCTATGGCCAATATTTCCGGATCATTGGAGGCGTTTTGCGTATATTCACTTTGTGCTATAAATTATCTGTTATGCCTGCAAAAAAGCTACTGAAACAAGTGTTCGTACTGTGGATGCTATACCTCATAGGTTCCCCCGCTCCTGTAGAAGCTCTCGCTGACCCAGACCCAAAGGCCAGGAAGATCGCGCAGATGGTGATGCGGAACATGGGCGGAGAGGAAGCCTGGAACAACACCCGCTACCTGGCCTGGACCTTCAATAACCAGTACCAGGTCTGGGACAAGCACCAGAACCGTTTCCGGTGGGAGAAGGATAGCCTGGTGGCTATCATCGACACCGAAACCAAAGACGGCAAAGTATACGTGGCGGGACAGGAGCTGCAGAACCCGGAGGAGAGGCAGAAGCTGCTGGAGCGTGCCTATGCCCTCTGGATCAATAACTCCTACTGGCTTGTGATGCCGTTTAAGCTACAGGACCCGGGGGTAAACCTGAAGTATGTAGGGGAGGAGGAGACCATGGACGGGGCCACAGCGGAGGTGCTGGAGATGACCTTCGAGAAGGTAGGGCTGACGCCACAGAACAAGTATAAGCTGTGGGTGGATAAGGAGCAGGGGCTGATCACGCAATGGGCGTTCTTCCGGAACTCCGCTGATGCCGAGCCTGCCTTTACCCGCCGCTGGAGCAACTACAAAGACTACGGAGGTATAAAGCTGGCCAGCGACCGCAGCAATCCGCAGAGCGACTTCGAGTTGTTCCATATTGCTGCTCCGGAGGCGGTACCGGATGAAATCTTCAACAGTCCTGTGCCAGTAGGAAAGCTCTGAACCGGGGCTTAAGACAAACGAGAGGAGGGACTGCTAAGCTTAGCAGTCCCTCCTCTCTTTTGCTTATACCTGATGTTCTGTGCCTTACTTTTACAGCCTATCAATAGTGGCGGTAAGGTTACCCTTAGCATTCACGACGGCTTTGATGCCTTCCTGCGTCAGGTAAATGTTGTCAGGCGCGATGTCTTTAATGTTGCCGCGCAGTAGCAGCGACTCATGCACGCGGCCCTGCTTGTCCAGGGTTGCCTGCAGCATCTTTTTGGCGTTTTCGAACTCGCCCTTCACAGGTATGTTCACCTGCGCCTGAATCATATCCTTGAACTTGTTTTTCGCTAACCAGCTGGCGGTGCTCAGAAGCTTATCCTTGGTGTCGAGGTCATAGTCCACGTCGCGGACCTTAATGGAGGCTGTCTCGGCATCGTAGTAGGGCGTGCCGCGCAGGTATACCTTGCCCACGATCTTCTTCGTGAACAAGCCGGCCTTCGTCTTGCCGTCCACATCCAGCATCAGCACGAGCTGGTCTCCGCTCGGCGCAATGGAGGCGTCGTTAACGGTAACCTGACTCTTGCCGCCGTCAAACTTGTAGGTCTGCCTGGCCACCTGCTCCTGCAGCAGTCTGCTGGCGTGGGCATACGGAATGTTGGCCGTCAGGCCGATCTGAATATCGTCGGCCATGCGGCTGTCCACGATCAGCTTTGGCAGGTTCTTGTTTGGCTGCAGCTGTGGCTTGCCGTCGGTGGTAACCGTGATGTAGGAGGTGATGCCGAGGCGTGTGTTCAGGGTGCCGTTCTTCGCCTGTAGCGGCGCAACCCGTACCTCCTTCGGAACGATTGTGAGCCAGGCATTCATGTCATCATCCAGTTTCACGGGCTCCTGCACCAGCTGCCAGGCATCGGCCACGTACTTGCGCATGTCCAGGTAGTTCTGCAGTTCTTTGTCCAACTGCTTGGAGAGCGTGGCCATCTGGCTGCGCATGGCAGGCTCCACGAAGCGGGCCAGCCCGATCTTAAGCGGACCCAACTCCAGCACAGGCTTGGTGTTGCCCCACTCGAAATCGCCGCTGGTAATGGTGTTGATCTTATAGTCCTCGGTCAGGCTGATCTTGCTTTCCGTCTTGATCACCATGTCGAAGCTCGTGTCCTCGGTTTTGTCGATGGATGGGCAGAGTTTGCACGGGTCCCACTTCCAGCGGCCCTTGGCGTAGATGTGCAGCGGCACACTGAAGTATATCTTGTCCTTATCAGCCCGGATGCTCATCTTGCCCTTTTTGGACACGGTAACAGCCACATTGTCGCCATCCAGCTTGTCATCTTTGTACAGCACCCCGTTTACCTCCTGGTTCAGCTTTTGCTCAATGGCTGCGATCGAGACAGAAACAGGTACT
>JAJLKL010000234.1:0-15779 GCA_033838975.1 Hymenobacteraceae bacterium
TCTTCGGAGTTCTCCAGTATACGCTTCACCAGGTACAGGCCCAGCCCGGTGCCCTCCACATGGGTGTGCATCCGCTTAAACATGGAGAAGATCTTTTGCAGGTGCTGCTGCTCTATCCCCAGGCCGTTATCTGATACAGACAGCACATACTGCCCTGCCTGCTCCAGCGCTTCGGTTTTGATGCGGATGACGGGCCTGCGCTGCGGCGAGGAGTACTTTATGGCGTTCGAAATGAGGTTGAAAAGGATGCTTCGCAGGTTCTTTCTGGAGTAGCTGAGTTGCGAGAAGCCGGAAAGGTCAGCCTGCACGGTTGCATCATAGGAAAGTATGAGGTCCTCCAGGCTACCCTTCACCTCGGCCAGTAGTTGATCCAGCTGCACCATCTCCACCAGATGCTCCTCATAATGTACCCTGGAAACATCTGTCAGGTCCAGTATGATGTTGTTCAGGCGCGAAATAGAGTTATCAATGCGGCTGATCACCTCCAGGTGCTTATCAAGCTCCTGCCCCAGGTCCAGCTTGAGCACGGCAAGCAGCCCCTCCAGGTTGGCTATGGGTGCCTTCAGGTCGTGAGAGGCAGCGTAGATGAAGTTATCGAGGTCGGTGTTGATCCTGTGCAGCTCCTTGTTCTTACGCATTAGCTCCTCATTCCTTCTGCGCTCCGACAGGTCCCGGGTTACTTTGGTAAAGCCGATGTGCTTGCCCCTGGAATCATACACCGGGGTGATCACCACATTTACCCAGATCATGCCGCCGTCTTTGTGCAGGCGCCAGCCTTCGTCCTCATAGCGTCCCTCCTCCAGGGCTTTGCTCAGTTCATACTCCGGGTATTTTCTGTCTTTGGCTTCCTGCGGATAAAAGGTAGAGAAATGCCTCCCGATGATCTCCTCCGCCTTGTACCCTTTTATCTTTTCTGCGCCATGGTTCCATGTGATCACTTTGCCCTCGGTGTTCAGCATAAAGATAGCGTAGTCCTTCACCCCTTCTATCAGCAGCCTGGCCCGCTCCTCGCTTTCCTGAAGCTCGCTCAGCGTGCTAGAGAGTTTATCCTCCAGCTTCTTCCGTTCGGTAAGGTCGCGGGTAACTTTGGAGAAGCCGATCAGTTCCCCGTTCTCTTTACTGTGGATGGCCGTGATGGTCACACTGGCCCAGAAAGTAGAGCCGTCTTTCTTCACGCGCCAGCCTTCCTCCTCAAAGCGGCCATGCTTGGAGGCATACCGGAGCTCCATCTCCGGGTACTTTATGCGCTTGGCCTCCTCCGGGTAAAAAGTGGAGAAGTGCTTCCCTATGATCTCTTCGGCCTTATACCCTTTAATCTTGGCAGCGCCCAGGTTCCACGTCTGGATATGCCCTGTCGGACTCAAAAGAAAGATGGCGTAATCGTGCACCCCCTCTACCAACAGCCTGTACACATCTTTGTTGCCAGCCAATAACCCGGAGGGTTCTTGTAAAGTATGGTTTTGCTCGCTCATTTTAGTACCTGACCAGCTCGAAAGTCTGGCGATAAACGCTAAAGCAGCAGTTTTTGTGAATATTCGTAATACTAAATCTAACTAAGAATGTTCTAAGAAGAAAAAACTACAGCTGTCAGACCGGCAATTACCTCTTATAATCCAATTTCATGAGCTGTGACTGCATAAACTACAAGGTCCTATTTGCAGGCGGAGAAGTCTTGCGCATACGCGTTCATTCTGTAGCTGCAGCCCCTCCTCTCCACGCTCCCCACAATGCACTTATTTCCGTACCTTTGCCGTATGATTTCGATGAGGCAATTATTTCTGCAGCACCAGGCGCAGACGTCAGACTTCCCCCTGATGATAGAGGTAGAGAAAGCAGAGGGAGTATACATGTACAGCCCTGAAGGACAGCGCTACCTGGACCTGATCTCCGGTATAGGTGTGAGTAACGTGGGCCATCGCCACCCCCGCGTGGTGAAGGCAATACAGGATCAGCTGGAAAAATACATGCACCTGATGGTGTACGGCGAGTTTGTGCAGGCGCCGCAGGCCCAGTTGGCACAGGCACTTACCGGCACCCTGCCGGCTCGCTTGAACAACGTATACCTGCTCAACTCCGGAACTGAGGCCGTGGAGGGTGCCCTGAAGCTGGCCAAGCGCTACACGGGCCGCACCGAGCTCATCTCCTGCCGCAACGCCTACCACGGCTCCACGCAGGGGGCCCTGTCCGTGAACGGCAGCGAGAGCTTCAAGAACGCTTTCCGACCGCTGCTGCCCGACGTGCGCCACATCCGCTACAACCACCTGCCGGACCTGCAGGATATCACCACCCGCACCGCCGCCGTGATCGTGGAGACCGTGCAGGGCGAGGCCGGCGTGCGCGTAGCCACGGATAATTACCTGCAGCACCTTCGCGCACGCTGTAGCGAGGTAGGTGCTTTGTTGGTACTCGATGAGATACAGTGTGGCTTTGGCCGCACCGGTACCTTCTGGGCTTTTGAGCAGTTTGGCATAGAGCCGGATATCCTGCTATGTGCCAAGGGCATGGGGGGCGGCATGCCGATCGGTGCCTTTATTGCGCCGCAGGAAATCATGGCGGCCTTTAAAACCGACCCGATACTCGGCCACTGCACCACCTTTGGCGGACACCCTGTTTCCTGTGTAGCCTCGCTGGCAACCGTGCAGGTGATCCAGGAAGAGAAACTGTTGGAGGGTGTGGCGCAAAAGGCCGCGCTTTTCAGGGAGCTGCTGGTACACCCGCGTATCAAAGAGATCCGAAACTGTGGCCTGATGATGGCAGCAGAGTTTGAAAGTTTTGAGGTGCTGAAAGCCGTTATCGACCGGGCCATCCTCAACGGCGTGCTCACCGACTGGTTCCTGTTCTGCGACAACTCCATGCGCATTGCCCCCCCGCTAACGATAACGGAAGAGCAGATCAGGGAAGCCTGCGACCTTATTCTACGCTCTATCGAAGAAGCCACGGCTACGAAGTAGCAGTTTCTGGTTTTATTGAGATAGGTACCCAACAAGGTCCGGATGCTCACAGGAGCATCCGGACCTCGCATTTTGTAGGCTTGTGTTATACTTGCCTTATAACACAAGCTGCTAGCTAACTCAGAAGGCAGCCTCGGGTCAACCACCCCTGCCCACTTCGAAATGACTTTCAGACGTTTCGTTAGCAAAAGTATAAATTGCATGGTTTCTGCCTTCGTGCGGACAGGTCTATTACACACTGCCTCTGAATGCAAGTGCCGTGGCGAAGGAGTGTTAATCCCTGTCCTCGGGTTGAGCGCTCCACAGCTTAAGATGAAACTTATCAGAAGTAAAGCTGTGGTTCAGCAATAGCTAGAAAGTATAGCTTGTATCGAGTTGCGGCAAACAGCGGCTCAAGTATAAAGGCACAAGAGTGCGCATGCGCAGCCAGGCCCCCAGGAAAGTATAATAAGGCACGTATGGATGCCTCCCCAGTCGAGCTGTGGTCTTGCATCATCAAGAAAGACACAAGCCCAAAGACTGACAAACAAGCACAGCCTAACCACCGGCTCCATTTACCTCCCTCCTTTTTATACCTGTACCAACAGCAACCGCAGCGAAAATTGCACGTAAAAGCCGAAATTGTACCTTAAGCCAAAGGTAGGCACAACCTCAGAACTTTATGGAAATAGCCCTTGTGCTAGCACTGCTGCTCATTGCGGTAATTTTGTTTGCCACAGAGAAAGTATCTATTGAGATCGTCACGCTCAGTATGCTTATCATCCTGGCAAGCGCCCGCATCATCACCCCTGAGGAGGCCTTTGCAGGCCTTAGCAGTGACTTCATTATCATTATTGCTTCCATATTCATTCTCAGCGCAGCGCTTCAGGAAACAGCCATTCTGGATTTTGCCGTTGTGAGGCTTGTGCGGCTGGCACAGCAGAGCACCAACCTGATGCTGCTCATTGTGATGACGGCCACGGGTGTTGTGTCAGCCTTCATGAATAATACTACGGTTACAGCCATGTTTGTAACGCCGCTTATAGGCCTATCCAAACGTATCAACCAGAGTGCCTCCAAGCTCCTGATGCCGCTTGCTTTTGCAGCCATACTCGGCGGCACCTGCACCCTGATCGGGACCTCTACCAACGTGGCCGTGAGTGGCTACATCGCCAAGGCAGGGCTCCCCCCCATCGGGCTGTTCGAGATCACGGGCATCGGGGTGGTGATCTTTATTGTGGGGCTGGCCTACATGATGACCCTGGGCCAGCGCATGCTGCCGAGCCACGAGGACCAGGACCTGACGGAGGAATACAAACTGCAGAAATACCTGACCGAGATCGTGGTCATGCCGGATTCGCCCCTGGTGGGGCAGCTGGTGTTCGCCTCTGACCTGACCTCCCTCAACTTCAGGATGCTCAACATTATCCGGGGAAAGGATAACTTCCTGCCCGACTTCCGCACCCGCATCATGGCTAACGACATCCTGCTGGTAGAAGGCGACCTGGACAACCTGATGAAAGTAAAGGAGACAAAGGGCATCAAGATCATGGCCGACGTTATTCTGCAGCAGGTGCTGGAGACAGAGGATATCCGGCTGGCCGAGCTCCTGATCACCCGGCAGTCGAACCTGATCGGGCGTACCGTAAAAGAGGTTAATTTCCTGCAGCGGTTCGGCCTGGTCGTGATCGCCATCTCCCGCCACGGCGAAACACTTCGCGCCAAGATCGGCAGTATAGAGCTGCAGCTTGGAGACCTGCTGCTGGTACAGGGCTCGGCAGAGAGGCTAAACCAGCTGCGCTCCTCCAGCAACGTAGCGCTGCTGGATGCTTTTGAGCCACTGCTGTTTAAGAAGCGGAAAGGCATCATCGCCCTGAGTTGCTTTGCCATAGCCATTTTACTGGGTACTCTTAAGCTGCTGCCCCTCTCCATTGCGTTTCTGCTGGCGGCGATCTGCACGATCCTTTTCCGCTGCATCAGCACCGAGAAAGCCTACAGCTCGATTGATTTCCGCCTGCTCATCCTGATCGGGGGGATGACGGCTTTTGGTACGGCAATGGAGAACTCCGGCGCAGCCGACTTTCTGGCGCAGGGCATCGTTGACCTGATGGGCCCGCTGGGGAAAATGGCCGTGCTCGGGGGCTTTATCGTTCTGACGGTGATCCTGACGCAGCCGATGTCCAACGCCGCGGCGGCTCTTGTGATAATTCCGGTTGCCCTGCGCACCGCCGTAGAGCTACAGGCTGACCCCAGAACCTTTGCGATCGCCATCATGCTGGCCGCCTCCGTCTCGCTAGTCACGCCTTTTGAGCCCGCCTGTATCCTAGTTTACAGCCCGGGCAAGTACCGCTTCTGGGACTTTATCAAAATCGGCTCTCCTCTAACGCTGCTGCTCGTTATCGTGATCCTGCTCCTGGTGCCAGTCTTCTGGCCAATGTAACTGCTTGCAGGCAATAGCAGTAAGCATAGAAAACTGGAAAAGCAGTATCGCATGAAATCAAAAACACACCTTGTGGCAGGTTTGCTGCTGACGATGATGGTAGCCTGTACCCCTAAGAACGAGGAGGTAACGGAGGAGCAGGTGGAGGTAGCTCCTCAGCGGGAGGCGCTGGACTCTATAGCCGACACGCGTAAAGATGCCTTACGAACAGATGAAAACGAGATTTCCCCAAACCTGCCCATGCCGCAGCCTGTCATGCAGCTGCTGACGCAACGATACCCGGGTTGGGAGCAGCCCACCCTGACAGACGGCGCCATCAAGCGGGCGCAGGCGTATGAGCAGGGCCCAACGGTGATCCGGGGAGACTTTAACAGTGACACACGCCAGGACTATGCCCTGCAGCTGCAGCAGGACAAGGATGTCGTGATACTGGCCATACTTGATGGCGGCGACGGCAACTGGAACGTTTATGAGCTGAAGCGCGACATCCTCTTTAACGAGCGCGGGACCCTCAAAAGCCTGTACTACCTGTTCCTGACTGAGCAGGGGGAGGAATTGCCCGACAGCGAGACAGATGCAGCAGCGCCTCACGACGCCATTTCCGTGGGTATAGAAAACAAGACCACCACCTATGTGTTTCAGGAAAACGACTTTACGGAGTACGGGCAAAGCATCTGACGCCGCACGTTCAGTAGAGCAGGGTATAAAAAACGCAGATGCAAACGAGAGCAGTAGCAGCTCCTGCCGCAAAAACAAACTTCCCCACTTTGGCCGACAGGGCAATCTCGCTATCTGACAGATAAATATCGTTCAGGCGGACGTGGACCAGGAAAAGGATCAGTGCCAGCACCATGCTGATAAACCAGAACGCGGCGAAGCGCATCAGGAAGATGAGCGGGAGTTTTTCCTGCATCCGCACCAGTACCTTGGGGTCCTGCATCAGGAAAAAGGACCCGAGCCCAAGCAGCAGGCAGATGTATATTGTTAAAAGCGTTTTATAATCTTTTGCAGAGTACCTCATAACCATTAATCCAGAAAAGCCTGCGCTTCGCGTTTAATGTAGTCGCGTGTCAGGCCATCTTTTACACCCATAGAGATCTTGCGCACGAGCACGCCCACCACCGACTTTTTGAAGCCCAGCCGTGCGGCCATGCTAATGCAGAAGTCCATTTCCGTTTCATCCACAATGCCGTCTGCCAGCATCATGTCCACCAGGTCATAGATCTGGTCAAAACGTTCGGAGTCGTTTGTGGGAAGCTGCGGTTCGGTTTTGGCGGTGTTCGCGATCAGCTCCCGTACCTCTTCGGGTTTCATGCCGTGTTTTGTCCCGATGTGCACGATAAAGTCCATCTCGGCAGGATCCAGGTGCCCGTCGATCTTTGCCAGCGCGCCCAAATTAGCGATATGGCTCTTCAATCTCTTTGTTTCCTCGCTTTCAAAAAAACCAAACATACGTATCCTCTAGTTGATGATGTAAAGATTCAATACCTGTATTAGAGTATAAGTGCCTCAATAGCTGGAATGTGTGTTTGCATTTAAACAACAAGCGCGTCTCACAGTGCAACACCTGCGACAAAACACCAGTAGTTCTACTATCGCTATTACATACGGTTTTCTCTATTTTTGGTCATGCTTTTGCACTTTTTTTTATTATAATGCCTGAAACCTGCGCGTGCCGTAACAGGCCTACAGGCTGGCCGTTGCACTGGCAGCGCAGCACGATAGTTGAAAATCAGCTACCTTTGTTCTCAAGTACAAGCTAGTTAAAATTACAAATCATGAAAAGAATTGGCGTTTTTACTTCCGGCGGCGACTCCCCGGGCATGAATGCCTGCATCAGGGCTGTAGTGCGAACCGCTATTTACAATGGGATGGAAGTATACGGCATCAAACGCGGATACAATGGGATGATCAAGGGAGAGATTGTCAGGCTGGAATCTCACTCTGTAAGCAATATTATTCAGAAGGGAGGCACTATCCTTCGCTCGGCCCGGAGCGCTGAGTTCATGACCAGGGAAGGCCGGCAAAAGGCATACGATCAGCTTCAGAAGTATGGCATCGAAGGCCTGGTAGCCATAGGTGGCGACGGTACTTTTACGGGGGCCAATATCTTTAACGAGGAGTTCGGCATCCCGACCATGGGAGCTCCCGGCACCATTGATAACGACCTCTACGGCACCGACTACACCATCGGCTACGACACTGCCGTAAACACTGCCCTGGATGCCGTTGACAAGATCCGGGATACGGCCGACAGCCACGACCGCGTTTTCTTCATCGAGGTGATGGGCCGTGACTCAGGGTACATTGCCATACCCTGCGCCATTGGCGGGGGAGCCGAGTTGGTGATGATCCCGGAAACGGAAACCAACATCGACACGGTGGTGCAAACGCTGCGCACCGGCTGGAGCCGCTCCAAGACTTCTTTTATTGTGATCGTGGCAGAAGGAAACGTGGAAGGCAGCGTGACCGAGATTGCCGCCAAGGTACAGGATGCCCTTCCGCACATGGACGCCCGGGTAACTATTCTGGGGCACGTACAGCGCGGCGGCTCCCCTACTGCGGCTGACCGGATGCTGGCCAGCCGCCTAGGGATAGCCTGCGTGGAGGGGTTGTTGACAGGCCACAAAAACGAAATGGCAGGTATCGTGGACAAAGAGCTTGTCTTCACCCCGTTTATCGACACGATCACAAAGACCAAGCTCATCAACCCGCAGTATTTAAGCATGGTGAATATCCTGTCGGTTTAAAGCCGCAGGTATACACCACCAGGCAGCGGTCACTGCACTTTGTGGCAAACCTTGGCAAATTTCCATTCTACAACCATTTATAAGTCAACAAATTACATTCCTTAATTTCATTTCCCCTATCCATCTGCATACAAATCCGTAATTATCAGAGCATAGATTAAAATCAGACTCCTATCGCTACTGCTAAACATATCGGACGTGTATTTCTGAAGGGCATACTCTGGCTGCTCGTGTTCATCCTCAGCCTGGTCGTGCTCATTGTGATCGCCCTGCAATTTCCGGGGGTGCAGAACTTTCTGGCGCAAAAAGGCGCCGGCTACCTCGCCAACATGCTGGACACCCGCGTGGAGATCGGCCGCTTCACCACCGACTGGCGCAACACCATTGTACTGAAGGAGGTGTATGTGGAGGACCAGCAGCAGGACACGCTGTGGTACAGCGAGCGGCTGGGCGTGGACATGAACATCTGGGGACTGGTGCAGGGCAGGCTGGACATCTCAAAGGCAGACCTGGACAATGCCACCGTTAAGCTGCACATCCGGGAAGACAGCACCACCAACTTCGACTTCATCACCGAGGCCTTCGCCACAGATACGGCTACCGCGCAGCCCGCCGACACGGCCGCCGCCATGCCCATCGACGTGGGCATTGTGAACCTGAACCAGGTGTATGTGGTGTTCCGCGACGATGCCGGCGGCAACTATATCCGGGGCCGTGTGGGGGAACTGACCACCAGCATGGACGAAATAGACCTGGATGCGCAACGCTACCTGGTGGATGAGGTGGAGCTGCGCAATACCTGGGTGGATTATAAGCAAACCAAACTACCGCCGGAGGCAACAGAACCAACTGAACCACTGGAGCTGGACTTTGGCCTGAACCGGGTGGCGCTGGAAAACATCCGGCTCAGTTACTTAAGCTACGTCTCAGATCAGCACATAGAGCTCAGGTTGGGCGAGTCAGAGGTAGTAGCAGACAACATCAACCTGAAAGACGCCCGCATTGAGCTCGACAGGTTTGACCTGCACAATACTTCCCTAGTCTATGAGCAGAAAGAGTACGTACCTGCCGACTCGCTGGCGGTGAACCCGGCCAGAACCGCCGAGAAGCTGGATGAGTCGGTTGAAAAGGCCAATGGGCAGCCAGCTAACTGGGTGGTTACGCTAAACGACCTGGATATAACAGGGTTTGACTTCGCCTTTGATAACGCCGATGCCCCCAAACAGCCGCGCGGCATGGACTTTAACCACCTCCTGTTCCGGGACATTACCCTGGATGCGGAAGACATCAGCTATAGCCTGAACCAGTCGAGTGCCCGGCTTAACCAACTAACGCTGCAGGAACAAAGCGGCTTCCGGGTAGAAAACTTCCAGTCCGACATCACCTTCGACTCCACCAGCGCCAGCCTCACCAACCTGGACCTGAAAACCGGCAACAGCCATTTGCAAAACATGATGGCGATGACCTACCCTTCGCTGGAGGCGATCGCAGAGAATCCGGAACGCATTGGGCTGAACATCGACATCGACAACAGCTACATCGGGATGCGGGATGTGCAGTACTTTGCGCCGGACCTGGCGGACGACCCGTCTTTCCGCAGTATCGCGAACTCCACGATCCGGGTGAGTGCAGATGCGGAGGGCCCGCTCACGGACCTTCGGATAAACCAGCTGCAACTGGCGGGGCTTCGGGGCACGAACGTGGACATAAGCGGCAATGTGCGGAATGCGCTGGACCCGGATAACCTGTACCTCAGCCTTGATATTGACCGCTTCACCACGACCCGTACCGATGTGCAGGCACTGGTACCGGCCGGCACCATCCCGCCCGACTTCCGCCTGCCCAGCCAGATGAGCCTGACCGGCAACTACCAGGGCACGCTCACGGCCTTTGATGCGAACGCAGACCTGCGCACCTCCTTTGGCAACGTAAACGCGCAGGTGGACATGGGCGCGAACGAGACGTTTACCGCCACCGTGCGCTCCGGCGGCTTTGACCTGGGGCAGCTGTTTACCGACAGCCTGGGACTCGGCCAGGTAGCCCTGACCGCCCAGGCCAGCGGCACCGGCCTGACGCCCGAAACCATGCGGGCCAATGTACAGGCACAGGTTCAGCGGTTCGACTACAGCAACTATACCTATAACAACATTAACCTGAACGCCAACATCAACCGCAACCTCTACGCTGTGAAGGCAACGGCCAATGACCAGAACCTGTCTTTCGATCTGGCTGGCGACTTTAACCTGCGAAACGAGCAGCAGCCGGCCTATACCTTTAACCTGGATCTGCGGGAGGCGGACCTGCAGGCCCTCAACCTGTACCCGGAGCCGCTTGCCCTGCAGGGGCAGCTGGAGGGCAGGTTCACCGGTGCCGATGCCAGCACGCTCAGCGGCACCCTGGAGGCAGAGCAGCTAAGGGTGCAGCATGACGGGCGCACGTACCCGGTGGACTCGCTCCTGCTTACCCTGAACCAGCGTGAGGAGGTTTCGGACATAAACATACAGTCAGACATACTGGCAGCCGAGGTGCATTTCGAGAACTCGCTGGCCACCTTCCCGACCGCGCTGCAGAAGCACTTCTCCAACTACTTCGACCTGCAGCCTGACCCGCCCTACCCAGCTAACCTGAACCTGGAGGACTTCAGGTTTACGATCAACCTGAAAAAAACCGGCCTCATCACCTCCTTTGTGCCGGGGCTGGAGCAGCTACAGCAGTCGGAGCCGATTACCGGCAGCTACAACGGGGAAACCCGGCAACTGCGCATCACAGGGGGCCTGGGCAAAGTGGTTTACACCGATTATACCTTACAGAACATTGACATAGTCTTACAGGGCAACCGGGAGGAACTAGCCTATGACATCAGCCTGCAGGAACTGGTGTCGCCCTCCCTGAACGTGGAGAACGTTAGCCTGGAGGGTGCTGCCCGCGACAACGAGCTGGCCGTACGCCTGGCCGTGGAGGGGGACACAACGGACCAGCAGGCACGCTTCGTGCTGGGCGGCATTCTCAACAGCGTTGGCCGCGGCTACCGCTTCTCCTTTGCCCCGGACCAGCTGGTGATCAACGGGGACCAGTGGACCGTGCCGGAGGACAACTACCTGCAGTTTGACACGAACCTGCTCTATGCCAACAACATCAGCCTGCAGCGGGGCAACAGCTCCCTTACCCTGAACAGCACAGGCCCGGTTGAGCCCAACGCGCCGCTGCAGGTAACCTTCAACAACTTCGACATCGGCTACGTGATGCGAACCTTCCAGGACCAGGACACGCTGATAGCGGGCATTGTAGACGGCGAGGCTACGCTCAGAAACATCATGTCCGGGGCACCCGCTTTTACCTCTGACCTGACCGTAACCGACTTCGCCTACGAAGGCACCCCGGTAGGCGACCTGGCCCTGCAGGCCAGCAGCACCGGCGACAACCGCTATAACCTCAACGCCCGGTTGTCCGACAACCGCAACCAGGTGATTGTGGACGGCTTCGTGGAAACTCAGCCCAACGCCACGCTCCTGAACCTGGACGCTAACATTGCCAGCCTGAACATGGCCTCCCTGGAGGGCTTTATGGCCGGCATGGTAGACCAACTGGACGGGCAAGCTAGCGGAGACCTCAGCATTACCGGTACCCTGGAGCAGCCCAACATCCTCGGGGAGCTGAACTTTGACCGGGCTCAGTTCAACATCACCATGCTGGGTTCCCTGTTCACGCTGGAAAACGAACGCCTGGAGTTTAACGAGGCAGGTATACAGTTTCCGAACTTTACCATCACCGATAGCCTGGGCAACGACCTGGTGATAGACGGCAGCATCCTGACCGAAACCTATACCGACTTCCAGTTTGACCTGAACGTAGACACAGAGCGGTTTTTGGCCCTCAACTCCACCGTCCAGGACAACGACCTGTTCTACGGCACCGTGTTCGTGGCAGCCAATGCCGCCATCACCGGAGACCTGGCACAGCCGGCCATCAATGTGAACGCACGTGTGCTGGATGGCTCCGACTTTACCACTGTCATACCTGCCGACGAGGCGGGCGCTGCCGAGCGGGAAGGCATTGTGGAGTTCGTGAACCTGAACCCAGAGATGACCCGGATCCTGGATCGTCCGGAGCAGGATACCACGGAGATCACAGGCTTTGTAGGCGCAGACATTGAGGCGGAGATCACCGTAACCGACGATACCCCGATCACCATCGTCATCGACCCGATAACAGGCGACCAGCTTACCGTGCGCGGCACTGCCGCCCCGCTGTTCATCGGGGTGAGGCCAAGCGGCGAGATAAACATGAGCGGACGCTTCACCGTGACCGAAGGCAGGTACAGCATGGACTTCTACGACCTGGCCTCGCGCGAACTTGACATTGCCGAGGGCAGCTACATCAACTGGACCGGCGATCCCCTGCAGGCCACCATGGACATCACGGCCATTTACGAGGTAGAGACAGCCCCTCGTGAGCTTGTGGCCTCTCAGGCTGCCGGTACGCAAAACCCGGCGCTGCGCAACCAGGTGCCTTTCCAGGTATATGTGTATGTGCGGGGCGAGATGCTACAGCCGGAGATCAGCTTTGACATTCAGCTGCCGGAAGAGCAACAGGGCAGCGTACCACCGGAGGTCGTAGCCAGCCTGGGAAATCTGAGGCAGGATGAGTCGGAGCTGAACAAACAGGTTTTCGCGCTGCTGGTGCTTAACCGCTTCCTGGCTCCGGATCCGTTGCAAAGCACCGGAGGTGGGTTTGAGGCCACTGCCCGCAACAGCGTCAGCAGCGTTCTGACAGATCAGCTGAACCAGCTCACCAACCGCTATGCCGGTGGGTTGGGGCTGGAATTGGGTGTGGATTCCTACCAGGATTACTCATCCGGCAGTGCGCAGGGCCGCACCGACCTGAACGTAGCCCTGCGCCAGCAGTTCCTCGACGACAGGCTGACCGTGCGCGTAGGTACGGACATAGGCCTGGAGGGCGGTAGCCAGGGGCAGCAGGCAAATCAGACCATGAGTGGCTTTGGCGGTGATATATCCGTGGAGTATTCCTTAACGGAGGATGGCCGCCTGCGTGTGCGGGCTTTCCAACGCAACCAATACGAGGGGATCATTGAGGGGGGAGACGTGCGTGCCACGGGAGCCTCGCTGATTTATGTGCGGGAGTACAACAACTTCTCGGACCTGTTCCGCAACCTGGAGGCACGAAGGGCAAGAGAAGCCGAACGCAAACAGGAGGAGGCCGAAAAACTCAGATCAGAAAATACAGAGAATTAGAACTTATACTGCTAACAATTTATGGTACCTCATGAGTCCGGCTCAGGCTTAAACAAACTGTCATACATACTCCCTTTATTGTGCTTGCTGCTGTGTTTCTCTGGCTGTAGCGTCACGAAGGTGGTACCCGAAGACGATGCGCTGTTTATTGACTACAATGTAACTGTTAAGGGCGAGAACGACAGCAGCAACCGCCAGGGCGAGCTGGAGACGGAACTGGGCAACACGATAAGGCCCGAGCCCAACACCTCCATACTCGGCCTGCGCCCCCGCCTAGCCATTTACAACGCCTTCTACACCGAAAGGGAGAAAGGCCTGAAGCACTGGATCATGACCAAACTGGGGGAGCCCCCTGTTCTATTGTCAGAGGTGGATACAGGCAACGTTAGCCAGATCATGAGCAACCGGCTGCACAACCGGGGCTACTTTAACAACACCGTGGGCAGCACCACGGAGGTAAAGAAAAAGAAGGCCACCATCAACTGGACAGCCCGGGTAGGCGAGCCTTACCGCCTGCGCAACATCAAGTATACCTGGCACGATTCGCTGCAGGTGCAGCAGGACATAGAGGACGTAAAGCGGGAGTCCCTGCTACAGCCCGGCGAGCCTTACGACCTGGACATGATGACGCAGGAGCGCGTGCGGATAGACGGTGAGCTCAAAAACAGGGGCTACTACTACTTTAGTCCGGAGCTGCTCATCTTCAGTGTGGACACTACCGTGGGCAACCGGCAGGCCGACGTGCTGCTCCGCATTAAAAGAGCAGCCTCTGCCCAGGCACTGCGTCGCTACAAACTGGATGATATCTACCTGTTTGCCCAGTTCTCGGCAGGCGATAGCCTGGCCGTACGGGACACGGTAGATTTCAGGGGCTACCACTACATCCCGAACGAGAATTACGTGCGCGCGCGCCACCTGCTACGCAATGTTTTCCTGGAGCAGGACAGCCTCTATACCCGCGAAAACCACCTGCTCACCATAAGACGCTTAGCGGGCCTGTCGGCCTACAAATTCGTGAACATCGATTACCAGCAGGATACTGCTAAAAATAACGCGCTGGATGCCTTTGTATACATGACTCCAGCCCTGAAAAAATCGTTGCGGGCGGAGGCCCGGATGGTGACCAAGTCTAATGGGTTTGCCGGGCCGGGTCTGAGCGTCTCCTTCCGGAACCGGAATACCTTTAAAGGTTCTGAGCTCCTGAACGTGGAGTTTACGGGAAGCACGGAATCGCAGGTCGGCGGAAGAGGCACTGGAGATGTGCCAGAGGGTGTGGAGGAAGTGGAGAACACCAACCTGACCTCCTACGAGCTGGGGGTACAGGCCACGCTTTCCATTCCACGCATTGTTTCACCGTTCCGGCTGCGCAACCTCCGTACGCAGTTTTCGCCACAGACCAGGATCGGCCTCGGTTTCAATTTCCTGAGCCGCTCCGGCTTTTACAGGCTTAACTCCTACAACGCCTCCTATGGCTACAACTGGCGCCCCAAAGAGGAGCTGACTTTCGATGCCACGCCCATTAACCTGCAGTATGTCCGGCTATCCAACACCACCCCGGCCTTTGAAAGCGTGCTGGAGCAGAACCCTTTCCTGCGCCGCAGCTTCGAGAACCAGTTCATCATCGGCTCCATTTATCAGGCCACCTTCAACACCCAGATGCACACGGACCGCACCAGCCAGGTGTTTGACCGGCTAACGCTGGACCTTTCCGGTAACCTGGTGAGCGGCATACAGTCGTTAACAGGTGCTGAGTCCCCTACTGATGATGAGCCGCGCACCATCGCAGGCCAGCCCTACGCACAGTATGTGCTTGTGGACAATGATTTCAGGCACTACCTCAACATAGGAGCGGAGAGCCAAATTGTAGCACGCCTGGTAACAGGTATAGGTTACTCCTACGGAAACTCTTCCACGTTACCTTATGTGAAGCAGTTCGCCGTGGGCGGCCCTAACAGCATACGGGCGTTCAGGGCGCGCAGTGTAGGACCGGGTTCCTACGACGCCGGCAATACCGCCTTCTCCTTTTTTGACCAGACCGGCGATATCAGGCTGGAGAGCAACCTGGAGTACCGCTTTCCGATAGCAGGTTTCTTTAAGGGGGCTGTATTTGTGGATGCGGGCAACGTGTGGATGCTGCGCCAGGAGTTCGATGACGCAGGAGAGCCTGTCAGACCGGGAGGGAAGTTCGACTCCGGCACCTTCCTCAGCGAACTGGCCGTAGGCACAGGGCTTGGCCTCAGGATAGACATAGAGTTCTTCGTGATACGCCTGGACCTGGGTATACCGGTTCGGGTGCCTTACCTGCCCAAAGGAGACCGCTTTGTGCTTAACGAGTTTGACGGCAGCTTCAGCGGCGACTACGGCATGGTGCTCAACATCGCCATCGGCTATCCTTTTTAATGTGCTA
>JAJLKL010000235.1:0-2734 GCA_033838975.1 Hymenobacteraceae bacterium
CCAGGGGAACCTCCCCATAGGCAAAAATATAGTTGGGAATAAGCTTTGACAGCTTCCCGACCTCTTTTGTCAGGTCTTCCTCCAGTTGGGCTGCCTCCTTGCCCTGCCCGGTCAGGCGCAACCGCACGCCCCCCAGGTGAGGCAGGTATGCCAGTTTGATATGCTCCGGAAGGCTCGTCTCCCACGCTTCCAGCTTATCGGCGAGGATGGACTCGGGAATACCGGTGGTCTGGATCACCTTGTGTATGATCTCGGGTGTTTTGAAGTAAGCCTTGAGTTGTGGCAGCACCGTATCGGTCATCATGCGCTTCATCTCGTAGGGTACGCCCGGCATCGATACAAATACTTTCCCGTTCTGCTCAAACCACATACCTGGGGCTGTTCCCAATACGTTACGGACAGGGGTGCAGGCCTCGGGCAGAAAAGCCTGTTGCCGGTTCAGCTCTGTCAGCGTTCTGCCGCGCCTTTCGAAGATTTCTGTAACGTCTGCCAGCGAAGGTTCGTGAAGTTTAAGAGTTGTCTGGAAATAAGCGGTCAGCACGTCCTTTGTCAGGTCGTCTTTCGTCGGGCCAAGGCCGCCGGTCATCAGGATAATGCTGGCTCTGGTTTTGGCGTCATCCAGCGCGGCTATAATATGCTCAGCACTGTCGGAGATGGAGGTAATCTGCTTTACCCGGATGCCAATTCTGGCAAGCTCCGCTCCCATCCAGGCAGAGTTGGTGTCCACGATCTGGCCGTACAGGATCTCGTCTCCGATGGTGATGATCTCAGCAATTACTGCTTTCATATATATTTTTGGTCTGATTTATGATGAAGTAGACTCTAGGTGTTAAATCCCAGATTTTATACTTGTGCGTAATGTACCTCAAAATTCAACAGTAAGTTAAATGCAGCAGTAACAAAGCTCTAGTAATCTTGTTTGCAATCGTGCTGCTAAAGTCTATTATCTAATATCTACAATCTAAGTACTAATTTAACGATATGAAAAAACTACTATACACTTCTTTTGTTGCGCTTACACTGAGCGCCTCTGCCTGTACGGTAACAGATGTGCAGCGCACCATGGACGGCGTTCTGAATGGCACCACCGGTGGCCCGGTTACACAGGATGAGGTAGCCTCTGGCCTCAAGCAGGCCCTGGAGGTAGGTATAAAAAAGGGATCAGGAAGGGCCTCTGAGACGGATGGCTACTATAAGAACCCGCTCATACGCATCCCGTTCCCAGAGGACGTGAAGCGCGTGGAGAACACCCTGCGGCAGGTAGGGCTTGGGAACGAGGTGGACCGTTTTATCCTGACCCTGAATCGTGGGGCAGAGGATGCGGCTAAAAGTGCGGTGCCAATTTTTGTGAGCGCCATTAAGCAAATGACCATAGCAGATGCCTGGGCTATACTCCGGGGCGAGCAGGATGCCGCCACGCAATACCTGAAGCGCACCACCTCACAGCAGCTTTACAAGGCGTTCAACCCGATCATGGTGAGCTCGCTGGAGAAGACGAATGCCACAAAGTATTACGCCGACATTGTGAACCAGTACAACAAGGTCCCGCTGGTGCAGAAGGTAAACCCGGACCTGGATGACTATGCCACGCAAAAGGCAATTGACGGGCTTTTTGTACTGATAGCCCAGGAGGAGGCAAACATCCGGGAGAACCCGCTTGCCCGTACCACCGAACTGCTGCGGCGTGTGTTCGCGAAACAAAATCAGTCGTAGGCTAAAATACTGTTCACCCCTCATATACACCGGCTTTACCCTGACGTAAGGCGGGTGTATTTTTTTGTGGAACATAAACCCTTCATTAAAAGTACAATACAGCAAATTTTGATGCAGGTACAGCGCGCGAAAAAACACGACTATGGAAAACAAACCTTTTAAGTACAGCACCATCACGAAGGAGAGAGACCTGGATGTGTTAATTGATGAGATCGGAGATGCAAGGATCGTCATGTTAGGAGAGGCCTCGCACGGTACCTCTGAATATTATACCTGGCGAACGGCCATATCCAAGCGCCTGATCCAGGAGAGAGGCTTCAACTTCATAGCCGTGGAGGGGGACTGGCCGGAGTGTTACGTGCTGAACCGGCTGATAAAGGGGTACCAAAACTCCGGCAGTAAGATCGCGGATGTACTGCAGGTGTTCAGGCGCTGGCCTACCTGGATGTGGGCAAACTGGGAAGTGGCGGCGCTGGTAGAGTGGATGCGGGAGTACAACTTCCAGCGCAGTACGAGCAGTAAAGCCGGCTTTTACGGACTGGACGTGTATAGCCTCTGGGAGTCGCTGGAGCAGATCGTGCAGTTTCTGGAGCATAACGACGGGCAGGCTGCTGAGGCTGCCCGCAATGCCATCAACTGTTTTGAGCCGTTTAACCGCGACCCGCAGACCTATGCCCATGCCACGGCTTTCGTACCTACCGACTGCGAAAACGAGGTAATCGAGATGCTGCAGCGGATTCAGAAGCAGCCGGCCTTCACCGATGACCCGGAACATGACTTTAACACGAAGCAGAACGCCCTGGTGGCTGTTAATGCCGAAAAGTACTACCGGGCCATGATCAGAGGGGGAGCAAACTCCTGGAATGTACGCGACGGCCATATGATGGAGACACTGGACCGCCTGCTGGACCTACACGGACCTGATTCGAAAGCGATTGTGTGGGAGCATAACACCCACATCGGCGACGCGCGCTATACCGACATGGCGGATGACGGCATGTACAATATCGGGCAGCTGGCC
>JAJLKL010000236.1:0-8473 GCA_033838975.1 Hymenobacteraceae bacterium
GTGAATAAAATAGGCAATGAAACGCCTGATATCACCGACGCAGCCATGTTCGGCAATGCCTTCAATACGCTACAGGGACTGATCAAAGAAGGTAAAATAGAAGCAGGCCACGACATTGGCAGCGGCGGTCTGATCACGACCCTGCTGGAGATGTGCTTTGCCGACAATAACCTGGGTGCTAGCATCGACCTGAGCTCACTGGGCGAGGCAGACAGCGTGAAAGTGCTGTTCGCCGAGAACATTGGCGTGGTATTCCAGGCTTCGGCAGACATAGAGGCTACGCTGCAAGCGAACAAGGTGCCGTTCCATAAGATCGGTGCAGCAACTAACACGGCCACGCTGGAGCTGAAGAACGGTGCCGACGCCTACAGCTTCGACATTGCCCAGCTGCGCGATACCTGGTTCAAAACCTCATACCTGCTGGACATCAAACAAAGCGGTCCTGTAAGTGCCAAAGAGCGTTTCGATAATTACAAAAAGCAGGAGCTGAAGTATAAATTCCCGGAAGGATTTGACGGCAAGAAACCGGTGATCGATCCTTCCAAACCAAAAATCAAGGCCGCCATTATCCGCGAAAAAGGAAGCAACTCGGAACGCGAGATGGCCAATGCCATGTACCTGGCCGGCTTCGATGTGAAGGACGTGCACATGACGGACCTGATCTCGGGCAGGGAAACGCTGGAGGATATCCGCTTCATCGGCGCGGTAGGTGGCTTCTCCAACTCCGACGTACTGGGCTCGGCCAAAGGATGGGCCGGTGCTTTTATGTACAACGAGAAAGCCAAGACCGCCATCGAGAATTTCTTCAAGCGCGAAGACACGCTATCGGTAGGTATCTGTAACGGTTGTCAGCTGTTCGTGGAGCTTGGCTTCATCACGATGGGGCATGAACAGCAGGCGAAAATGCTGCACAACGTGAGCCAGAAGCACGAAAGCATCTTTACCTCCCTGACGATCCAGGAAAACAAGTCGGTGATGCTCTCCAGCCTGGCCGGAAGCACCCTGGGTGTTTGGGTGTCGCACGGGGAAGGCCGCTTCAGCCTGCCACACACCGAGGATCAGTACCAGATCGTTTCGAAGTACGCTTACGAAGGCTACCCAGCCTGCCCGAACGGCTCTGACTACAACACCGCCATGATCTGCGACGAGACAGGCCGTCACCTGGTGATGATGCCGCACATTGAAAGATCACTTCTGCAGTGGCAGTGGGCACACTATCCGAAAGGCCGCCACGATGAGGTGTCGCCTTGGATGGAAGCGTTTGTGAATGCCAGAAAGTGGCTGGAAGCGAACGGGAAGCAGTAGGTACGACACTACCCGGTAACATTCCCTCATGATCAAAACAAAGCCGCTCCATTCTACCTGGAGCGGCTTTTGATTTAATAGCTTACTTCTCCGGCCTCAGCCGCTGATGTTTTACTGCTTGCGCGCTTTAATATCCAGACGGATATCCACCTTAGGCAGGATATGATGCTCACCCAGTGCTGGGTCGGCGGCATAATTCATTCCCCATTTGGTGCGGTCTATCTCGAAGCTGGCAATAATGTCGAGCTTACTTCCGTTTAATGTGATCATGGCCGGAAAAGTAATAGGGTGCGTTTGCCCCAGCATCGTAAAGTCCCCTGTTACTGTATAATTCGCCTCCTCAGTCGGTGAAGAAAGAGGCTTTACATGCGTGATTTTGAAAGAGGCACTAGGGTGCAGGGCCATGTTAAAGAAGTCCGGGCTCTTCAGGTGCTCTAACAGCACCGGCTTCACCTCATCAGGCAGATCAAAGTTTTGGATAGAGGAGATCGGAATGGTGAAGGTTCCTCCCTTTACGTTACCGTCTACTACTTCTATGCCCTTGCTTTCCACAGCAAAGGAACCGTCATGGTAGAGGGTTGGGCTATACCCTTTCCACACGACCTCAGAGTTCTCTTCATCTAAGGCAAAGGTGGTTTTGCTTACGGCTGCATCGTCGCAGCTGGTAAAGCCGATGGTTCCGAATAGCACTACGAGAGGCAGAAATGATTTTTTCATAGTTTTATTTTTTGAATGATTAAGTGAATACTTGATTATGAATGAAGGCGCGTCAGCTAGGTACACTCCGCCCTGGAACTCCACAACAAGAGGAGCAGCAAACTCACCTGTTTCCTGAGCATGCAGTTGAAGTGTAAAGAGAGGCTGTACGAGTGATCGGAACGGGCCTGCCGTACCCCCTGAAACTACCTTCCAGAAACTAGCAGGCCAGCATATCCGCGCTTGGGCAAGCTCTGTTATAGCCGGTCAAGGTGGGGAGATTCCTGCTTGCCTGCACCAGGTGGCGTTGGCTGTGCGCGATCAGAAACTGAAGCACGTCCCCCAGCTTCAGGTGTATCCATTTCAGAACAGAAACCGGAATCTGGATGCTGTTGAGATCCACCTTCTGGCAAAGCCTCAGGTATAACAGCAACTCCTCCTGCTGCCTGACGAACTCCCTGACCACAGCATGTGCATCCAGCGCAGCAGGAGGTAAGTGTTCTCTCATGGCCTGGTATTTCTTACTGCTTGTGGCTGGATCCATCATGCGAGTGAACAGTCTCCCGAGCCAGCTGCTCTTAAATGTCGCAGCTACAGGCGTTCCCTTCTGGCTCTCTACACCAGCCTTTATGCGCGGCAGGTAATAGTCTCCGTAGCTGTTGAGGTGGGCCAGGCACTGTGCTATACTCCAGCCGCCATTTGCAGCTGGCTTTAAGAGCTCATTCTCCGCCAGGTTCTGGAAAACGCTTACCGCCTGCTGTATGTGCCGCTCCACTGTGCCTTCCAGCGCCTCCAGCAGCTCCTCCTGGTTCACGGCTCGCATGCTAGTTAACATGATTGGTTATCACCGGCTTCTTATAAACAGAGGCCAATACAACAGCCAGCACAAACAGAACTGACTCTGTCATTAGCCACTGATTCCCAAAATCACCCAGGGCTCCTTCTGAGAAAATGGTGATGGTGCGGGACAAGGCATAGAAACCCCAGAGCAGGCACAGAAACACCAATCCTTTTCGGGTGTCGCGCAGCATAAGGTAAATCAGGCTGATAAAGAGCGTTGATCCTACGCCCCCATACACGCCCCTGATCGAGCTGAAGGCGTCGTTGTTCTGAAGCTGTACACCTACCAGGTCCATGACAGCCTGTGGATCTGCAAATGCCATCATACTGACGGCAAGAAGGCTAAGCGCCGATAAAAGAATGAAGCCTTTGGAGGCCAGGGTAAGGATCTGTTGTGCTTTCATAACGTCTTCCGTTTAAGTTTACGTTACAAAGATGGCGTGCCCCGCAAAGATTATTCTTGGTAAATACCAAGATTTCAGATCCTCACTTTGTTCAGGAGCTTGCTGAAGTTGGTCGGGTCAATACCCAGGTAGTTGGCCAGGTATTTATGCGGCACAAGCTGCAGAATATGAGGGCTGCGCTGCAGGAGCTTCCGGAACCGCTCCTCTGAGGTATAGCACTGCAACTCAACAAGGCGCTCCAGCAAACCAGACAGATTGTGAGACAAACCTTCTCTGATCATAGCCTCAATAGCAGGCCTGCTTTGCTGAAGCCGCTGCAGTTCCTGGAAAGGTGCCTTCAGGAGAACCGATGGCGTGAGTGTTTCATAGTAATAGCGCGCAGGCTGCTGAAGCATGAAGGAATCGAGCACGCCGCCAAACGAAGGGGGGTAGGTAAAAACGAGTGTTGCCTCCCGGTCCTGATCATCGAAATAGTATACCCGCTGCACCCCATCCACTACAAAGTACAGGTAGCCTTCTTTTTCCCCCGCTACCGTGATGGATTCCTTCCTTTTTGCAGCCTGGAGTATCCAGATAGAAGAAAAGGCCTCCCAGTCTTCCTGTGGCAAGGGGTGTATTGTGTCTACCAGTTGCTTTAACTTCTGCAGTTCCTTAACCATACTCCGGCATGTAATGGGTTAGATGAACAGCAAGTTAAAACGAGTAACGAAGTTTCCCAGCAATGTCTTGCCGAATTTATTGCTCAGCAACTGTATAAGCGGAATTAACCACCAAAACACAAAGGGGCTATCAGCTATAATCCGCTGACAGCCCCTGGTTACCATTTGCTTACATCTCACCTTAAACAAACAGTTTCCTGTGCCGGCCTTGGAATCCTATGGATTACACAGGCTGCAATACATGGGGTCTTCCGCCACCTTGTTATGGGGGTATTTTTCTTCCTTCGCGAAGCCGCACCTCTGGCACTGATAGGTGTGACTTAAGGTAGATAAAGTCGGGAAGCGGCACGCTTCGCAGGGCAGCCCGGGCTTTGCTTCTGTTACACTAAACCCAGGAGCGCCGCAGGAAGCGCACTGGCAGTTTATTTTTTCGACCAGTTTCAGGGCTGCCTGCTCAATTACCTTCATGCGGCTGGGATTGTACATGGCCCTCATGTCGGTCTCCACGTAGGCAGTCTTATACTTTTCCAGGAGCTGGCGGAAGGCCGCTGCGAGCTGCTCCCACTCCGTGATTCCTTTTACCAGCCCGGCACTGCTGTTCTGCTGCCCCCGCAGGATCAAGCCGTGCGAGGGAAACAGAGCCTGTTCTGCAAACCTGACGAGTTGCTCTTCCGAGCTAACTTCCTCGCCTCCGAAATTCGTTTCCGTGCTGAGCTCCCTGGCCAGGATCTCCAGACCATGCTGCTTATCAATGAGGATCAGTATCTCCTCATCTGCATGCTGAAAGAAATAAGCAGGATGCGGGCCGAAGGAGCCCTCGCTGGCAATCCCAAGATCGCACCCATACTGCTCCATGGCCTGCAGGCACTTGGAGCGCACAGTAGTTATGGGATCTGCCAAACGCTCTGTTTCCCCTGTAAAAGTACCGAGCGTATCGGTGTCAAAATCTTCAGCTACAATACAGGCAACACCCAGTGCCTCCTGCAGAAGAGGCGCCAGCACGACTTCTTTCTTATGCTTCGTTGCAATAAGCAGCTTCCGACCTCTGAACATGATCTACGGCATAAACCTCTCCTGCTACAGCTACGTTCAGTATCGACTCAACCGCTACATCTGAGTTACTTTCAACCGCTTCCTGAATAAGGCTCACGATCTGCGCTCTAATGTCCATCAGCTCCCTGATCCTTGCATCAGAGCCCGCATCCGGCATCTCAAAATTAATCTGTGACTTCAGGTTCTTTATCTTGTGAAAATTAATTTTGATGTCTACCAGTTTCAGGAGCACTTCATTCGCTTCTGACGGGGTATACTTACCCGAGATCAGGTTTAAGATTTTCATTTGGGTATCTGTTAGGTTTAAGAAATTGAGAATACACGTATCAGGTTCAGGCTACCTGCTATCAGCAGTGCCTTGAAGCATTCAACCATGAGCACATGGTCGTTTTTTAGTGCTATCAGCAGTCCGCAGATAACAAGCACTACCCCCAGCACACTGGCGTAGCGGTACAGTTTATTCAGGCTCAGATCGAAAGGCAGGCTCTTTTGCCTGACTGTAGTTTGCCCTGGCCTCTTCACCAGGAGGCTCTCTTTTTCCAGCGCTGATGCGCTTCTTTCAGCTGTAGTTGTTAGCATTGAATGTATCTGGTTTAACTCGGCATGTAACAGGTGTTTTCAGTGCTTACCTGCCTTCAAACTTTTGCTGCTTCAAAATTCCGCATTTGCTTGTATAAATAAAAATATATACTTTTAATGCCTGTCATAAGCATTATTTATGAACTACACACTCCACCAGTTACAGGTGTTCCATAAGATCACCCAGACACTCAGTATCACCAAAGCCGCCGAAGAGCTGCATTTAACGCAACCGGCTGTATCCATCCAGCTCAAGAACCTGCAGGACCAGTTCGACATTCCCCTGACGGAGGTGGTGGGCCGCAGGATCTTCATCACCGACTTTGGGAAGGAGATAGCCGCCGCAGCCGAAAAGATCCTTAACGAGGTACACGCCATCAACTACAAGACCCTGGCCTATAAAGGCCAGCTGATCGGTCGCCTGAAGATCACGGTGGTGTCTACGGGTAAGTATGTGATGCCTTACTTTTTGTCTGATTTCCTGCGGCAGCACCCCGGTGTGGAGCTGGTGCTGGATGTCACCAACAAATCCATGGTGATTGAGAGTTTGAAGCGCAATGAGGTGGACTTTTCGCTTGTGTCGGTTTTACCGGAAAATATGCAGGTAGAGAACACCGAGTTAATGACAAACAAGTTGTTTCTGGTAGGCAGCAGGGAGCACCAGTACACCGGAAAGCTTCAGGACAACAGCATACTGGAAGAAGTACCGCTGATCTACCGCGAAGCCGGTTCGGGCACACGCTACGTGATGGAGAACTTTATCAAACAGCATAACATGCGGGTAAGCAAGAAGATGGAGCTTACATCCAACGAAGCGGTAAAGCAGGCTGTGATCGCGGGGCTTGGTTACTCGGTCATGCCCCTGATCGGCATCAAGAATGAGCTGTACAATGGCGACCTGCAGATAATACCGGTCAAAGGCTTTCCCATACAATCAACCTGGAACCTGATCTGGCTGAAGAACAAAAGCTTCTCCCCCGTTGCGACAGCGTACCTGGAGTACCTGCAAAAAGAAAAACACAAAGCGATACAGCACTGGTTTGGCTGGCTGGACCAGTTTTAACCGGGGATAAGCTTACACAGCCTTCCCTCCTTAAGCACGCTGTTCTTATTTCCAGGAGCAAGCAGCCTTTACATTCAAGGTACCTAAAGCCGTGAGACAACTTTAGGTACCTTGAATGTAAGAACCAATAATGGACAGGTACACCGGCATGCCAAGCGTAATGTTGAACGGAAAGGTTACGGCAAGCGCCATGGGCAGGTAAATGCCCGGATTTGCTTTTGGCACTGCTATTTTCATGGCTGCCGGCACCGCAATATAGGAGGCACTTGAAGCCAGCACGGCAAACATAAACCTGTTACCGATATCCTCTGTTATAAGGCCGCTCAGGACTGCCACCACACACCCATTTATGAAGGGTATGGCAACCGCAAAGAAAGCCGTAAACCAGCCGCTCTTGAAGAAGTCGTTCAGCTTTCTGCCACTCACGATGCCCATGTCAAGCAGGAAGATGGCCAGAAACCCTTTGAAAATATCGGTGGTGAAGGGCTTTATACCTTGCGCCTGCTGCTCACTGGCAAGCAAGCCGATCAGCAAGCTTCCCAGAATCAGCATGACGCTGCCATTGGTAAACGAGTGCGTCAGTATCTGCCCGATCTTTGGTGAGTTCTCCTGATCTTCGCAGTAGAAGCGAATCAGGATTACCCCAACAATAATGGCCGGAGCCTCCATAAGCGCCATGACCGCCACCATATGCCCGCTGTAGTCCAGGTTCTGGACCTCCAGAAAAGACACGGCCGTAACGAAAGTGACAGCGCTTACCGAGCCGTAGGCGGCGGCAATAGCGCCGGAGTTTTCTATGCTGAGTTTCCTTTTAAGAATAAAGAAGCTGTACAGGGGAATGAGCAGCGAGATCAGGATCCCGAACAGAACGGCCCAGATGATCTCTACAGTAAACGTACTGTGCGCCAGCTCCTGCCCGCCTTTAAAGCCGATTGAGAAGAGCAGGTACAGCGATATAAACTTTGAGGAGGTAGGAGGAATCTCCAGATCGCTCTTAAACCTGACCGCCAGCACGCCGAGTGCAAAAAACAGCAAAGCCGGGCTTGTCAGATTATCCATTAAAAGGTTAAAGTTCATGAAAACGATTTTGATGTTAAGTATGTCTTTATGTAGGTTCTTTCTTCTGGCCCTGTAAACCTAGGTTCAGGGTGCTCCCATCAACCTGTTACCAGGGGCTGTTATGGTAATGGTGCAGGCAAAGCTTCCGCCTTGGCACCACTTCCCACTGTTTTACCTGCCGCCTTTTTCAACCGCTCGTTTATCGTCATTCCCAGGCCATGTTCCGGTAGTTTCTCCGCAACAATGCGGCTGAGATTCAGCCCGTCTAAATAATGCAGGGCGTCATACAGCCTGCTGGCTGCCTCCTGCAGATTACCTGTAGCAGAGAGCACAACCTGATGCGACTCGGGTACTTCAGGGTGCAAACGCTGAAAGGAGATCACTCCGGTATCCGACAGGTTTGATTCCTGCAGCAGCTCAGGTACCTGGTCTGTGAAGTACAGGGGCGTTCTGGGGGAATAATGAAAAGGCAGCATGCCCGGCCCTTGCGGCTGCTTGCCCGACTGCTGATTTATGACTACCTGCCCTGCCACTGCCCTTATCTCTTCCGGTGTAATGGCACCCAGGCGGTAAACAACGGGTACCCCCTCTTCGAAGCCAACAATGGTAGACTCTAGCCCCTGCACACAAGGCCCCCCATCCAGGATGTAAGGTATCTTGTCTCCTATTTGCTGCTGCACGTGCTCAGCCCTGGTGGGGCTGATGTAGCAGAACGGATTTGCGCTTGGTGCTGCCAGGGGAAAATCCAATAGCTGTAAAAGCTTTAGTGTCAGGGGATGATCCGGCATACGTACAGCTACCCGTGGAAGCGAGGC
>JAJLKL010000237.1:0-12199 GCA_033838975.1 Hymenobacteraceae bacterium
TCCGCGCTTTCGAGGCGGGAATATCCGCCCGTAATGATGTAAAAACGTCCTGTTTTACCGTTAATTGTAAGCACAGGCTCTTTTGTTTCCACGACCTCTTCTACCGGGGCAGATTCTTCTTTAACACCCTCAGAAGCAAAACCTTCCGCTTCTCCTGCTAAAGCTATACCTTCACCCTCAAAGGCATGACCTGCGGCTTCCTCCACAGCATACTCATCTGCCGCTGCAACTGGTGCAAAGGCCGGCATGATAGGCGCATAGGTAGTCAGGCGCTCTTCCTCCGTCAGCGGCACAAAGTCACTGGCGTATCGGTCTGCTGCCGGGGCCGCATTCACAGACATAAACTGCCCGTTCGAAAACGACAGCGGGTTCAGGCTGCTCAGGTTATAGTCAGTCTGCAAGGACAGGAAATACAGGGCAGAAACCGTTAAGCCTCCCATCGCCAGTCCGGCGGCAATGTTGTAGGCGCGCTTGAGGCGCTTGCGGAACGGCAGTTTCTGGTTTACCTCCTCCGGCTGCTGACGCTCTTTGATCAGCGTGCGCAGCACGGCCGGCTCCTCAACCCGGATCGGGCGGGCCACCAGCTCAGGAAGTCCGAAGCTTGCCTCCAGCAGGTTATCCGACTCCACGTAATCGAACACCAGGCGGCGCTCGGCGTTGTAGCGGAAAACCCCGATATCCTCTAGCTCATAACGGTTCTCAGCATGCAGTTTAGTTCTTGCCTGGTGCACAAATGCCGACACCATGCGCTGCGCCTCCTCTTTCGATACATTGTTCTGGTAGGAGATGGTGCTGATCAGCAGCCCGTCGTTGAGCACCAGCTTTTCGTTGAAAGCGATCTTCTTTGAGGGGGGTGCAAGCGTGTGCTTCACCGGGTTTATCCGCGCAGACACATAACGGGTGATCAGCCCTCCGAATTCAGGAATGATGACGCAGTCGTGGTCATAGAGCAATGACTTAATGTGCTTCTCAACCATAGGCACTTAGAATGAGTAGGTAACGCCTCCGATAAGGTTTATACTTTTGCTTGGGTAATTTACGAACCTTTCATACTTCTTCCCAAACAGGTTATTGGCCATCGCAAAAATCGTGAAATTATTCGTGAATCGGTAATCCGCCTTCAGGTTCAGGTCCACGATGGTGTCTGTCTCGCGCAACACTGAGGTGCCGTCCGGACGGTATACCCGGCCAAATGAACTCCCAATATAGTAAAGTTCTGAATTAAAGAGAATCTTATCGTAGAAGTTGTAGGTACCGTAAACACTCGCCATGAGCTCCGGCCTGTGGAAGGGTTTCTCCAGGTCGTCGGTGTTATACTGGTTATAATCAGCCTTTAAACCCAGCCTGATCTCGTCCGAATAGTTGAAGGAGGCCTCCGCATAAAAATTCAGCACATTCGTCACGCCGTCGTCGTACACCAGCTCAAACTTCGTGGAGTCGGTGCGGGAGTTGTTATAGAAGTACAGGTTACGGAAGTTCTGGTAGGCCACGCGACCGTTCAGCTGCACATAGTTGGCAATGTTCGCCTGAAAACCACCGTATACCTCCAGCCCCTTGTTCACATCGGCCACTTGCACATTAGGCGCCAGGAACGGGTTCTCCTGCGTCAGCCCGTACAAAGTAACCCTTTCAAGATCACCGCCCAAACCGGCATAGATCAACAGGTTATCCTTGATCGGCTCCAAGCCGATACGCACCATCGGGTACACATTGAACTTACGAGCATCATTGATGGTATCGCCGGTATAGGCCACTTTGGCACCGAGTGTCAGGCGGATCGCATTTAGCTGGCGCTCGTAAGACGGGTGCACCTTTACAAAGGCACGGCTCACGTCTGCAGAGTCCTTGTGCGACAGGAAAGACAGGTCCGCGTCTACTTTGAAGGCAGACGTTTCATCAATGCCGTACTCGCTGCGCAGCTTCAGGGCCAGGTTGCTCTCCGACATATCGTAGCGGTCGTTCAGGTAGTTGAACCCGACATCCGCTTTGTAGAGGAAAGGCGCCCCGGAAGTCTGGTTGTGAAAGTACCCTTCCGCAGCAATCCGGTTGAACACCTGCCGGATCGAGTCCTTGTCCACCGGTTGCTCCACCGACGGTGCGTAGCCGTAAAAGTGATACTTGTCGCGGCCATACTTGAGCTTGCCCCCCACAGTCATATCACGCAGGTAACGCTCACCATACACGCTGATGTCGCTGTTCGCCACCGCAGAATTGCCCTTGTCTACCGGTCCGCGGGCAGAGCTGATGTGACTCACCTCTGCACCGTAGTTGGCGTCTTTGCTGCGCTTGTTGTTGAAGTAGCCTTTCAGGTATAGCGTGCCATAGTTACCAATGCCCCCCTTCAGGTAGTTGCCGTAAAGCTTGGTCAGCTCATCCTGTTTGATGGTCAGCACCCTCATCTGCAGGTTTATGTCCTGCTCCGGAAGCCGGTAATCCACAAAGCGGTAACGCACGTTACGGTCACCTGTTTCAGGCGGGTTGATGCGGAACTTCTCAAAGTTACGGGCCGCCTGCGGCAGTTCGTTCACGCGGCTTTTCTCCACTACTACCTCTGCGTCTTCCAGCTTGGCTCCTTCGCTCCAACCCTGTGTCTGGGCCTGTGCACTGTTCAGGTAGCTGTACCCAACACTCAGTACAACGGCAAGAGAGGCTAATCTTAATTTATTTTTCATGATGATGATTCTAATCTGCTAAGCGTTCTAAAACTGGTCCTGCTGTGTTGAGTCATTTGCCGGAAGAAAATCATTCTCTGGCAATGAATCATTGTCCGGAAGCATTTGCAACTGCAATGGCTGCGCCGCCGGCTGCTTGCCCTCCAGCTTTGCCAGTTTCGCTTTGGCCTCCGCCACAATCTCGGCGTTCGGCGCGTTCTCGATGATCGAGTTCAGCGTGGCCTTCGCCTGGAACATCTCATTCTGCGCCGCATAGTTATCCGCTATCAGCAGGAACGTTTTGCCCAACCAGTACTCGTAGTTTGAGAATTTGTTATTGTACTCGTAAGCGGCATCCACCGACTCTTTATACTTTTTCTGCTTGTAGAGCACCTCCGCTACCAGGTACTGGGCCTCAGCACCGTTCACATCAGAAGCCGACTTGGCCGTTTCGCGCAGCTCGGTCAGCGCCTGCTCCAGGTTGCCCTGTGCGTAGGTAGCCTTGGCACGGAACAGCAGCGCCGAGTTATACGCGTTAAGCGAAGCGTTGCCCTGGCTGATCAGCTCGTTGGCCACGCGCTTGGTAGCGGCATAGTCGCTGGTGCGGAAATAGCTTTGCATCAATCCGGTAAGTGCTGTCTGCTGCTCCCGGCGGTTGCTGGCCACATCGCGCAGGCGACTGTAGTACTTAATGGCTTCGCTGTAGTTCTTCGTCTCAAACTCCAGGTCTGCCACACGCTGAATAGCGCGGTTCACATACTCGGAGCGGTTCTCAGCGATCACGTCCTTCATGTACTTCTTCCCCTGCTGCACGTTGTTCTGGCGCAGGTAAGAGTCGGCCAGGAAATAGCGGGCATCGGCCGCATAGGTGCTCTTAGGGTATGACTTGAGGTAAGACTCAAACTTAGTGGCCGCCTGGGCATAGTTCTGGTTGAAGTACAGCGTTTTGGCTGCCTCAAACTCAATGCTCTCCAGCGCGCCGCTTTCCGGGTTCGCTGCCTTATACTTATCCAGGTAGGTGTCAAACTCATTGCTTCTGTTCTCGGTACCCAGCACCTCCTGCAAACTGTAAAGTGCTCCGCTCGCCACCTTAGACGACGGATACTCATCCAGCACGCGCTGCTGATCGGCAATGGCCTTATCATGCTGACGCAGGTTGGAATAAGCGATACCACGCTTCTGCAGTGCATTCGGGATCAGCTTGCTGTCCGGCATGTTGTTGATGAGCGTCGTGAAGCCCTGCACCGCTGCCTGGTAGTTACCGTTCTCAAAGTCGATGAGGGTGCGCTGGTACTGGGCGTCGTCGGCATAGCGTGATCCCGGGAACTTGGTGATCACCTCCTGCAGCGTCTGCGCCGCCTTATCGTTACGGCCCGTAATGCTCAGCACCACGCCCTTCTGGAACATGGCATAGTCACGGTCAGGAGAGCTGGAGGACAGCACACGCTCATAGAGCTTCAGCGCCTCGTTGTAGTTCTTGGTCACATAGTAAGTATCGGCCAGACGCACCGTTGCATCGTTGTAGTTCGGGTTGCTCGGCTGGATGGCGTCCAGGTACGCCCTGAAGTGCGTCAGGGCTTTGTCGTACTCCTTGGTGTTAAAGTAAGCGTAGCCAATGCCGTAACGGGACTTGGTATAGTAATCCTCTTTCGCATTGGGAGAGGTACGGAACACGGCACCGTAGCTGTTGATGGCATCCGCGTAGCGCTGCCCGATGGAATAGGCCTCGCCTTTCACAAAGTGGCTGGCCGCTGTTACATCCTTGTCGTAAGGGTACTGCAGCGACTTGTCCAGCATCTGCACCGCCTGCGGGAACTTGGCGTCGTTGAACAGGTTCACGCCATGATAGTACGTCACCCGCTGGTACGTCTGCAGGATACGCCAGCTCTTCTTCTCAAGGCTCTCGATGTGGCGGATGGCCTCTGCATAATTGTTTGAGCCGAAGTACGCCTCACTCAGCAGTTTGTCAGCCTCCTCGCCCTGCTCTGAGTTCGGGTAGTTCTTGTTAAAGTCGGCCAGCGAGTTGATCACCTCTCTGAAATTGCCCAGCTCATAGTTTACCTGCGCATACTTCAGCGTGGCCGCCTCCGTCACGTCCTTGTCGTGGTCATTTTTGCGGGCCTGGTCAAAGGCCGTCAGGGCGAACTGCTTGTTGTTCTCCTTCAGGTAGCTCAGGCCCAGGTAATAGGCCGCATTCTGCCCCAGGGCGTCTTTTTTCAGGGCTACCGCCTTAAAGTTGGCGATGGCGTTCTTGTAGTTATTGTTCTTGTAGTCCGTGAAGGCGATCTTGTACTGCACCACCGGGTCAAACGAGCGTTTGCCCTCGGCATACTGGTTAAAGTACTTTTCGGCCGTTTTGTAGTCGGCCTTCTGGTAGTAGGCGTCCCCTACCAGCAGCGCGATCTCATCGGCCTGCTGCACCGGCGGTCTCTTGGCCAGGGCAGCCTCGCCGTAGCGGATCACCTCGTAGATATCGTTCTCCTTGTACAGGATCTCCGTGATCATGTAAGGCACGATGTTGGCATAGGCCTCGTTCTTCTCGGCCACCTTCAGGTCCGCCTTGGCAGCAGCGTAGTCGCCTTTGCGGTAAGAAATATAGCCGGCGTAGTAGTTGGAGGCATAGGCAAAGCGGTGCTCATCCTCACGGAAGCCGGTAGTCTTGTTCTTATCGAAATAGATCTTCGCGTTATCGAAGTCTTTGGTGGCGAAGTAGGAATAGCCCAGCTTAAACTCCAGCTCGTTGTTCTGCTTGATGCTCAGCAGATGCACCGGCGCCTGCTTCAGCAGCTCCACCGCCTTCTTGTAATCCTTCTGCTCAAAGTAGTAAAGCCCCAGCTCGTAGTTCGCCAGGGTGGTCTTCGGGTGCGTCGGGTACTTTTTGGCGAAGTTCAGGATGAGCTGTTCCGCATCGGGATGCAGCAGGTACAGGCCGCTCAGGGCATAGTAATACTGCGCATCCGCTGTTTTGGCATCATCGCCGATCAGCTCAATGTACTTGCGGAAAGCCTGTTGCGCCGCGCCGTACTTGGCCCGGTCAAACAGCTCCACACCCTCATGGTAATACTTTTCCTCTGAGGTGAATACCTGCGTGTGCTGTGCCACCACCACGTGTGAGCCGCCAGCCAAAACCGACGCAAGCGCTACTTTGTAAGCTATCTTCATATGGTTCTCTCCCCCGGGAAGGGGTTCGTCAATTGTTCTTTTTTAAAAGAAAGTATAAGGTTTTCAACTAAGCCTGCCTGCCTTCCTTTTGGATTAACTACCTCACTCAAAGTTAGTAAAAATTAATAAGCCGCCATTTCGTTCGCCACTTTTCTGCAGCTGCTGCAGCCCCTCAAATATGGCATAACACCTATACAATGGCAGAAAGGACAAAAATATTGTGTGCGTTCCGAAAAATGGAGAAACTAGGAGGCCATGGCCCGTGGCACCGGGTGCAGGATCTTAAAGACCAGCTCGCGCAGAATATCCGCGTCCGACATATCGCCTCCCGTTATACCTTTCACCTGCAGGTCGGCTACCCGGATAAAGTGAATGATGTCGATGCAGCGCTGCAGCGGAAATACACGCATGGCCTGCATGTATTCCTTCACCAGGAACCCCCGGTTGCCAAGGCTCTTGCGTATACCTGCCTCCGACTTATCGGCTGCCATGTGCATGCTCAGCAGTTTTGTAAAGAAAGAGAAGAGCAGCGTCAGGTTCGGGATGAGCGGGTTGTTCTTCGGGTTGGCCTCAAAGTAGTGAATGATGCGGTTCGCCTTGAGCGCATCGCGGGCGATCAGGGCCGACTGCAGCTCAAAGATGTTGTACTCCTTGCTGATGCCCACATTCTCCTGCACCACGCGCTCGTCTATACCGGCCCCTGGCTTCAGGTTGATCAGCAGCTTGTCGATCTCGTTGGACAGCCTGCTCAGGTCGGCTCCTATAAATTCGCTCAGCAGCAGCACGGCCTGCTGCGAGGCCTTCACGCCCTTTTGTTTCAGGTAATTGTTCACCCAGGCGGGCACCTGATTGTCGTACAGCTTCTTGGTAGTCAGCAGCACCGCATGCTTGCCAACGGCTTTGGCCAGGCTCTTACGCCCATCCAGTGTCTTATGCTTGTAGCAGAAAACCAGAATGGTGGAAGCCAGCGGGTTCTGCAGGTAAGCCTCCAGTTGCTTCATCCCCTCCTCCTTCTCGATGTCCTGTATACTCTGCGCCTCCTTCACGATCACCACCGACCTTTCGGCCATCATCGGGAAACGCTTGGCCTGCAGCAGCACTGTCGACACATCCACATCCTTGCCGTAGAGCACCACCTGGTTAAAGCCCTTCTCGTGCTCCTGCAGCGCGTGCTCTTCAATGTAATCAGCAATGGTATCGATGTAGTAGGGTTCCTCTCCCTGCAGAAAGTACACAGGGGCGAACTGCCGTTGCTTCAGCTGTTCCAGAATGCCTTCGGGTGTGTGAGACATGGTGTTTTGGTGTTGTAGGTATGGGAGGATGCGACGACTGCCACATCCCTCCTACAAATTTAAGGCATTGCCGCTAAAATGGAAGTATAAACTGTGCCGCAATTCCGGAAAGCCCGGTGAAGTGGGCAGCAAAGCATCACCCTGCTTCTTTTCGCATAAGCATGCGGGGAATGGCGTCGAAATAGTAGTCTTCCACCCGCTTGTGCACCTTAAACCCCAGCCGCTCATACAGTTTGCGCGCCGCCGTATTAGCAGGATGCACTGTCAGCTGGATCACGGCAGCCCCTCTTGCCTGCACTTCCTCTATCAGGGCCAGCATCAGCCCCTCTCCGATCCTCTGCCCCCTGTAGGCGGGCAGCACTCCCAGCGACAGAAACCAGGCCTCCGCCTTCTCCGCGTTGTAATGCCCTATGGCATAGCCTGCTACTTTACTTTCGACAAGAGCCACCTTCGTAAGCTCACCGGTTATATCAAACAGCTGGCGAAGCACAAACATGGGGTAAGCATCTGCCTGGAAAAGCAGCTGGTCCACCTCTTTAATTGCCTGCAGGTCCTTAACCTCTGCATTCCGGATGTGCAAACCTCTATTTAACATAGTAAATGCAATATTAATAACACAGTTTCTTCACTCATACTTTGGGTACAATTATAAGCTCCTGGCGGTGCGTTCCCTAAATACAAGGCGTAATCTAAACAAAATGAAAATCAGCAGGTTGAACTAAGTATACGCTACACAAGTGGCAACTATGTTAAACCTTAAATTTGATGGCTATGTTAAACGACTTGACAAAAGTGAAATTTTCAACCATGCTGTTGATGCTCTGCGCCCTGGTTTTCACCAGTTGCCAGGATGATGACGAATTTCCTATACCAGTCCGGGAAACCAAGGTATACGAGCTAAACTCAGTGGTGGACCCGAACATTGAAGGCACGGCCACTTTCGTGAAGCTAACCGACAACACGACCTCTGTTACCATACAACTAACGGGTACACCAGAGGGTGGCGTACACCCGGCCCACATCCATGCCAACACTGTGGTAGAGGGCGGCGGTATCGTCATCTCCCTGCAGCCAGTGAATGGCACCACGGGCCGCAGCATTACGATCGTACGGGCCACGGACGCCGGAACTCCTGTATCCTTCGAAGACCTGCTGAATTTTGACGGGCATATCAATGTACACCTGAGCCCTGAGAACCTGGAAACAATTGTGGCACAGGGAGACATTGGCCAGAATGAACTGACCGGAGAGTCAACAGAGTATGCCCTGAACGAGGCTGATGTGCCAGGTATAAGCGGCACAGTTCTTTTTGAAGAGCGCAAGAACGGCGAGGCCCTGGCTACTATTTCCCTGACAGGTACACCAGAGGGTGGCATACACCCGGCACACATCCACGAAAATTCAGTTGAGGAAGGCGGAGGAATTGTGTTCACCTTTAATCCTGTGAATGGCACAACCGGCATGAGCATGACCAATGTAGATGCTTTAGACGACGGCACTCCATTTGGTTACGACGATGTACTCACCTACGACGGCCACGTGAACGTGCACCTGAGCCCTGAGAACCTGGCAACCATTGTGGCGCAGGGTAACATCGGCGCTAATGCACATTAATCCGCCTGTTGGTGCAAACTACAGAAAAAGCCTTCCGAAAGGGAGGCTTTTTCTGTTAAGGTAGTACACGGGCACGCCTGCCCTGCGCAGCCAAGGCAGAAGCTATACGGCTATCGCTCCCCCACCAGCTGGATCAAAAGTATTACTATTCGTTTAACTTTTTGCACCTTTATTAAAACCACAACCCATTGTTTGCCAAACACTTACATATACTTAAGTCAGCAAGATTAATTTATTGGGAGGATGTATGATGCGTGAAGACAGTACCAAAGCAAACGTTGTCGCCCGCGACGGAGATGTGGATGTGGTGGTGATCGGCGTTGGCACCAGCGGGGAGGACTTATCCTTACAACTGCTGGATGAAGGGTTAAAGGTAGTGGGTATTGCAAATGGCCTGGTTGGCGGAGAGTGTGCCTACTGGGGGTGCATTCCGTCAAAAATGATGATCCGGGCAGCAAGCACCCTGCATGAGGGCCAGCTGGTAAACAGCATGGCAGGCTTTTCCAGGGTCACCCCTGACTGGGCGCCTGTAGCTAAACGGCTAAATGAGGCAACAAGCGGGTGGAATGACGCCATTGCAATAGACCGCTACCACAAACGTGGTGGGCGCCTGATCAAGGGTGTCGGCAGAATAACAGGCCCGCGTACAGTGGCTGTCGGAAATGAAAGCTTCAGGGCACGCTATGGAGTTGTGGTCGCCGTCGGTTCTAAGCCTTTTATACCACCCCTTCCAGGCTTGGCTGAGCTTGATTACTGGACAACCTATGACATCATGCAGCTAAAGAAGCTCCCCGCTTCTTTGATCATCCTGGGAGGAGGCGCCATAGGCTGTGAGTTAGGCCAGGTCATGGCCAGGTTCGGCGTTGACGTTAAAATTGTTGAGCGTGGCGACCACCTGTTGGGCGCAGAGGAACCGGAAGTTGCTCAAATTCTTGAGGCTACCTTTGCAGAGGAAGGAATAAATATTTACACCAGGGCAGCGGCCAGCAAGGTAAGCTTTACAAAGGGCATGTTTGTGCTTGGGTTGGAGGACGGAAAAGAGCTGACAGCTGAGCGACTACTTGTTGCCGCAGGCCGAAAGCCTGATCTAAACGGGTTGGGACTGGAAGCAGCAGGTATATCCAACACCTCTGGTTTTATCGAGGTAGACGACCGCATGCGAGCAGGCGATGGCATCTGGGCAATGGGTGATGTGACAGGAAAAGCCATGTTCACGCATGTGGCCCTGTACCAATCGGCTATCATTGCCTCCGATATACTTGGCAGAAGCCACCCCCCTGCTACCTACCATGCTGTTCCAAGGGCTGTCTTTTCTGACCCTGAGATTGGTGCGGTGGGCATGACTGAACTAGAAGCCAGAAAGGCCGGTATTGAAGTTACCGTTATCATAAAACAACTGCCGGTAACCTTCCGTGGCTGGATACATGCTGTAAAAGATGGCATCATCAAACTTATCATCAACAGCAGGGAAAACACCCTTATAGGGGCCTCTATGGCCGCGCCCAGTGCGGGAGAGGTATTGGGTATGCTGACGATGGCCGTGCATTCGAGGATGCCCATAAATGAGCTGAGAAGTATGATATATGCCTACCCTACTTTCTTTGGGGGCATTGGCGAAGCACTCGGTGCTTATGGCCGTGGTGTATCCTCCGTTTTCGACCCGGACTACAAGGGGGCAAAGGTGCTTGATGAGGTAATTGAAAAACTACAAATTACCCCTCGGGAGTAAATTGGGGCAATTTGTAGTTTTCTAACGTCTTGTACTGCATGACCCTGAAGTGTAGCGAAGGGTTAAGCAGTGCTGGGTTAGGCTGCGTTTTTCTCAAAACGCTTTATCGTTTCCAACTCTTTTTGCTTAGTTGTCATTTCTTCTTCCAAATCGTAGTCATCTTGGAGCCCGAGCCAAAATTTGGGAGAGTTGCCAAAGTAGTAACTTAATCTTAAGGCTGTATCTGCTGTGATGCGTCTGTTTCCTTTTAAAATCTCAGACACTCTGGTTTGCGGTATTCCGATGTCCTTGGCAAGCCTGTAGGCTGTAATGTTTAAAGGAACAAGAAACTCTTCCTGCAGTATTTCTCCTGGATGAATATTGGGTAATCGTTCCATTTTTTTCTTCTTAGTGGTAATCTATAATTTCTACTTCTGATGCTTGACCATTACTCCATTGGAAGATGATTCTCCACTGGCTGTTTATCCTGATACTATAGAATTCTTTCAGGTTTCCTGTTAACTTCTCTAATCTGTTGGAGGGAGGAATGCGAAGGTCAGCAATGTCTTGAGAGTTATGAAGCATTCTCAATTTACGTCTGCCAATCGTCTGAATTTCCATAGGCAGCTTCGCTACCCTTTCCCCATTCCAGATTTTTTCAGTTTCCTTTGATCCGAATGATATAATCATGCTTACTTACTGCGTTACTAACGCCAAAAGTAAGTATTAAGTTTAACACTAAAAAGTTTTGTGATTATATTCTTTGTAATGCAGCCTAACGTAGCTTGTGCAGCCAAAGCCTGAAGCATAGCAAGGGTTACGGCTGCACCGGGTTACCCACTGTAGTTCTTTTAGGCAACTTTCACTTGTCTGTTGAGTAATTCTACTTTGAAGTTAACCTTTGCCTCAAGTGCGTTGAAGACTTTAAGAATGGTGTCTATTGTCACGTTAGTCGCATTATTCTCAAGACGGGATATTTGGGCTTTTTTCACTCCCACAAGCTGCCCAAGTTGCTCCTGCGTCAGGTTTCTTTCTTTTCTTGCTGCCTGAATCATATCCCCAATCAGCTCCAGCTTAAGTTCGAACTCGTATTTGTCACGCTCCGGCGTTCCCTTCACTCCTATAAGCCTGTCTTCGGCTTCACTTAATGAATATCTTTTCATGATTACTTTTCTTTAAAATAGATTTCCCGAATACCCTCGGCCTTGTCAATTTCCTTTTTGTCAACTTTGCTGGTTTTCTTGACGAAACCATGGGTGGCGAGCACAAGTGTTTCTTTCTTATCTGTTTTGTCCCAGAAGGCTAGAAGCCTGTACTGGAGCCCACCATAAAGGGTCCTGAACTCCCAGATTTCGCTGGTTAGCTTTTTGAATAGCTTAGGGTCGGCGTGGAACTGGGCTCTCCGGATATTCTGAAGTATTTTCTCCCGGTGTTTCAGTTCAAGCGATTCTAAATACTTGAAAGCCTCCTCCAGCAAGTCAACTTCAAATTTTTGTTGCATGTAGTGCTTATCTTTAAATACCTCCAAAGATAAAGAAAAGTTTCCTTATATGTAAACTTTATATACTTCCTTTTGTGGGTAACGGATTGGCCTATAATGTGACGTAGTTATATTATAGGCGTGGTTAGGGTACTTAATTTTTCTTTTTAAATTCTTCTAAAGGGTAAGCCCAAGGAACACCTAAATCATCTTCCCAATCATCATATAGCCCTAAACCTACACTTGGTCTTATTCTTAATTTCTCAAGTTTATCCGTATCACGAGCTAATCT
>JAJLKL010000238.1:0-10681 GCA_033838975.1 Hymenobacteraceae bacterium
CTTTTCCGTCGCCCTGTCAATGGCTTCCTGCGCTACCTCCTCCCGCGCACGTGCACTGATGTAAACACTTCCATCTTCGGCAATGGCTCCAATGGCGTACTCCGGATTACCGGGGTGCCCCAGTTTTCTTGAGATCAAAAGCGAGAAGTCGGCACCGAGGTGTTGGGCCACATAAAAACCTGTTTCGGCACCGCCACGTGGTATCCCCAAAACCAGGGCTCCGGTGTTTTTATACTTCTCCAATGCTTTACCTAATTGAGTAGCGGCATCTTTTCTATCCCGAAACATATTTAAATCCTCCTTATTAGAACTACACAAGCACAGCACCTTCTATTTACCTTAACGTAGCAGGCTGCACTTTGGTAGAGGCAGGAGAACGAATTTGGCACGGGGGTACTTATGAAGGCGCCACTGTGTAAACTTTAGGGGGCCGGCTACAAAAAAGCCGCTCCACCTATCAGGCAGAGCGGCTTTTAAAGTGTATAGCAGTTATGGCTATTTTAAGCTTCCGCTGTGTACTTCAGTATAGTCTTTCACAACAATAACCGGGGTAGCCTGTACCTTTTTGCGGTAATCGGCCCACTGCGTGTTAAAGAACGTGTTCACTTTGTTGAGCGTCTCGATGGTCAGTGCCTCTGCCTGTTCCATCAGCTGTATTTCCGTTTGTGTAGGCATGGTTTCGGTGCGGCCCAGCACATACCTGCGCGCCTCGCTTATTTTGGCCGTTGGGGTCAGCTGGTACAGGCGTCCGTAGCCCTGCTTCTCCAGCTTCTTGCCCAGCACCAGCTCGCGCACCGTTTTCAGGGAGTCCTGCATGGCTTTGGTCTCTTTCTGCAGCGCTGCGTACTCCTTGCCCTCTCTGTTCTTTAGTTGCGTCAGCATGACCTCTGTGGCCTCTGTTGCGTCCTGTATCTTGTCGGTCGCCTCTGTCAGCTGCACAATGTACTGGCCCAGCTTATCGGCCATGGAACGGCGTGCCATGATGACCTCTTTGTTGTAAGGCACACGCGGGTCCTCTTTTACCGCCAGGAAGGTAGAGTCTTTGGCGCTGCCGTACTGGAACACCAGCTTGTAGCGGCCCGGCAGTACAGTGTTACCGGATGGTTCGCGATCTCCCTTCTTCGGCTTGGCACTGCCCGGGTAGCGCAGGCCTTTCTCCGTAAGGTTCCAGTTAAACTGCTGCACGCCAAGGGCTGTGTCAGGCTTTGCGAAAAGGGTTCTGATCTGCTGGTTCGCCTCATCATAGATACGCACATACACGGTATCTACTTTGGATTTCTTCGCATCAGTAGCAACCGTTGTTGTACTTTGCGCAATTGCTGCCTTCCCTTTCTTCTTTCCTTTTGCCGGAGCAGCTGCGCTTACCGCTTTGCTCTGTGGTTTAATGTAGTACGCGATGTTGGCTCCTGCCTCGCGGTTGGTGGCCTGGTACAGGTTATCGGTGTCGTTCATGTAACCGGCGGCGGTACGGTAGTCTACTAGGTAAGCCTCAGACGGCTCAAAAACAGCCAGCTGCTGCTCCAGCACCTTACCACCGGTAGCCGCCAGTTTACGGAGCGGACGAATGTTATCCAGTACAAAAACAGCACGGCCAAACGTGCCCAGCACCAGGTCTGCCTCACGCTCCTGCATCGCCATGTCCATCACCGGTACGGCAGGCACACCGTGCTTCCACTGCGTCCAGGTTTTGCCTTCGTCTATACTTACCCAAAGTCCGTGCTCTGTGCCGGCAAACATCAGGCGAGGTTCCGTCGGGTCCTGCAGAAAGCTCAGGGCATAGCCATTCACCTTCTTCTCGTCCACCAGGCGGGTCCAGGACTTACCAAAGTCAGTAGTGCGGTAGATATAGGGCGCTAGGTCGAGGCCCATGCGGTAATGGTTGGCCACTACAAAAGCCTCACCAGCGTTATGTCTCGAAGCAGTGATCTGCGGGATCCAGGCTTCTTTCGGCAGCCCAGGCAGGCGATCGCGCAGGTTTGTCCAGCTCTTGCCGCCGTCTCGCGTCAGTTGTACGTTGCCGTCATCGGTTCCCACCCAAAGTACACCTTCCTGCAGCGGACTTGGTGCAATGGTCAGGATCGTGTTGTGGTTTTCGGCGCTGGTTACGTCCAGCGAAAGCCCGCCGCTTTCCTCCTGCTTCTGCTGCTCCGGGTTGTTCAGGGTAAGGTCGCCGGAGATCGTCTCCCAGGTAAGCCCCTTGTCGGTAGACTTATGGACAAACTGGCTGCCGTAGTAAATGGTGCTGTTGTTCTTCGGGTCCTGCGCAATGGCTGCATTCCAGTTGAAGCGCAGGCGCGTGTTCACGTCCGCGATCGTTGGTTTGATGAAAGTGGTGTTACCCGTCTCTCTGTCGTAACGGGCCAGGTTACCGCCCTGCGACATCGCATAGCCATAGCGGGAGTCATCCGGATCAGGCACCACGTCGAAGCCATCTCCGTAGAGCACGTTGTGCCAGAAGTAGTTGCGCAGGCCGCTGCGGGTAAAGGTATACGAAGGGCCTACCCAGGAGCCGTTGTCCTGCAGACCGCCATACACGTTGTAAGGCACCTCGTTGTCCACGTTGATGTGGTAGAACTGCCCGATCGGGATATTCTCCGGGAACATCCAGGTCTTGCCGCGGTCACGGCTGATGGCCAAACCACCGTCGTTGCCGTCGATGATGAAGTTGGTGTTCTCCGGGTGGATCCAGAAGGCATGGTGATCGGCGTGCACCTGGCTCAGCGTCGCAATCGTTTTAAAAGACTTCCCGCCGTCCTCGCTCATCGCGATTGGCTGGTAGATCATGTACACGCGGTTCTCGTTCTTCGGATCTACGTAGATCTCGTTGAAGTAGAACGGACGGTTGGTTACGATAGAAGGATCCTCTGTTACTTTGCTCCAGCTCTCGCCGCCATCATCGGAGCGGTACAGGCCGTTTTTGGTAGCCTCTACCAGGGCGTAAATGCGGCTCGGCATGCTGCGGCTCATCGCCAGACCGATACGGCCGAAGTCACCCTTGGGCAGGCCGTCCACTTCGGTTTTCTTTTTCCAGCTCTTACCCCCGTCGTAGGTGATGTACAGGCCGGAGCCCGGGCCGCCGGAGGTGAAATCCCACGGCGTGCGGCGGTGCTGCCACATGGCCACCACCAGCTTGTTCGGGTTGCTTGGGTCCATGACCATATCGGCCACACCGGACTTCTCGTTGGTGTAGAGCACCTGCGTCCAGGTCTGGCCCCCGTCGGTCGTCTTATACACGCCACGCTCCTGGTGCTCCCCGAAAGGCATACCGATCACGCCGGCATACACTACGTCCGGGTTAGAAGGGTCTATCAGAATGCGGTGGATGTTAAAGGATTTCTCCAGCCCCATGTACTTCCAGGTACGGCCACCGTCTATACTTTTATAGATGCCATGCCCGATGTTCACGGAGTTACGCGGGTTTCCCTCTCCGGTACCCACCCAGATCACGCTCGGGTTGCTCTGCTGGATGGCCAGGGAGCCGACGTTTATATTCGGCTGCTCATCGAAAATGGATGCCCAGGAGACACCGCCATTTTCGCTTTTCCAGATACCGCCGGAGGCAGCGCCTACATAGATAACATCAGGGTTGCTTACAACAGCATCAATAGCCGTGATGCGGCCACTCATAACGCCGGGCCCAATGCTCCGGGCCTTCATCTGCTTAAACACAGCAGTCGGGATGGTTTGCGCCTGCGCCTGCACAAGGCAGAGCAGCACCATCGCTAACAGGTGAGGTAAACGTTTGATCATAATGTATATGGGTTAGATATCGTAAAACTAATTAAGTTTTTGATATATAGCCTCCTTACTTTGCTATGATCAGGGAAAAGTTAGCAGGGTCATACCTGTTATGAATGGTTGAGGAATACCCACTCCCTATGAAAGCAAAAAGGAAGAGCTGACTAAGCAACTCTTCCTTTTTATATGATCAGGTAACCTGTACCTATATTTCCATCAGGTAGAAAGCCGGATCATAGCCTTCTTTCACCAGTATCGGCTTGGATACGTTGAAGACCTTTACGCCTTTGGATGTTTCCCCCTTCAATGTCCCGATGTGGGCATGACCATGGAAAGCCGCTAGTACGCCTCTCCGGTTAATAGGGTCTGCCAGGCGTGATGAGCCCAGAAACGGGAAAATCTGCTCCGGCTCCCCCACCACAGTAGACTTGATGGGTGCATAGTGCAGCAACACTACTTTCTTCAGGTTCTCGTGCTCGCTATCCAGACGGGCCAGGGCACCATCCAGCTTCAGCGACTCGTCCACGGCTTCCTGCACAAAGCTCTTGATCATGGGCTCGCCGAACATGCCCAGCATCCCCTGGTCAAAACCTCCTCCAAATCCTTTTACACCTGCAAACCCAACATCGCCGATCACAATGCAGTCGCCATCCAGCACATGTACGTTCTCTCTGATAAGCGTCTTGCGGATACCCTTGTGGTGATCCCGCTCATAGTCGTGGTTACCCAAAACAGCCACCACAGGTATGGTACAGGCTTTGAGCTCGTGCGCCAGCACTTCTGCCTCTGCCACCCGGCCGGTGTCGGTCAGGTCGCCGCACAGGAGCAACACATCTGCCTGCTCCGATGCCTCTTTGAAGAAGTCTTCCCATTTCCCCTGGTCTGTTTCACGTACATGTATATCGCCTACGGCTGCAATTTTCGTTTTTGTGTTTTTGCCTTTTGTTTTCGTCATTGTTCTTAAACGGATCTGATGGTTACTACCTTATAGTCCCACTCGGTGATGTCGGTTGCGTACTGGGTCTGGTCGATGAGTGGCCCGCGGCATATCTTCTCGATCGGGGGCGGCAGCTCCAGGTGCTCCTTGGCCCGCACCAGCAGCTCATCGTAAAGCCACTTGGGCACCAGGTCGCGCTCCGAGGGGTAGACAAACTGAAACGAAAGTAACTGTGCCAACACCAGTTGCCAGTGCTGCTCCATGTGCATCCAAAGCCACTTCCAATCCAGCTTTTTGCCGTACCGGAGGATGATGTGGTTGATGTCGGCCCCGTCGTAGCGCTCCCGGTTCTGCACGTACAGCTTCGACCACACCAGCGCCTCTGCCGGTATCACGTTCACCTTTATACCTAACAGCTCACTTTTCACCGAACGCTCAAACCAGGTATCGTCAACGGCGCAGTGGTTGCCAGGGTTATTGAAGATAATGTCCATGAAGTTCTCCCCCATGATCGCCTTGGCAAGCCAGCGGTCGTCGGTCAGCTCCGTCTCGTAGCCCTGCTCTCTGAAGGTTTTCAGTATTCTCGGGTAGTCGCCTGATTTACAGAAGATATCCAGGTCCTTGGTGTCCCGCATGATATCGGTGTACAACCGTAAGGCAAACCCACCCCCAACCAGGAAGTCAGCCTTGCTCTCAGTCAGCAGGCTGAGCGCATCCCGGTAAAAGTCATGAGCCCCCTGTTGGTGTATCCCGTCTTTCAGTTCTATTACTTTAGCCATTGTGTTCTATCAAAATTGCAAATAAGAGGTACCTGCGCTTGTAGTAAAGCTGAAAGGCAACCCGTAACAACAGACGCTTAGCTTTTGCACTGCAGGTAACTAGCATTTACTCTATACAGGCCCGGTAGGTTGTCCTAAAAATTGGACTATGTCTAACCTTGCCTCGCAGCCTATAACCTTAATTATGCATAAAGGCATAATACTTTCCACAAAGTATGGTACTTTTATTAGTTACTTCTTTTGCACGTAAAACAGGATACTGACAGGGCCCACAGGATGGCGTGCGCCAGAGGTGTGCAGGTGTAGCCTGAGGGCTCCTTCTTTTAAGGGAACCTGGCGCATGATCTTTTGACTCTTGCCAAAGGCCCTGCAACCTGTGGACAGACGCTTTTCTGTAGCCTGATGCGCAGGAATCGGCAAGCACGCTTTATTCTGCCTTTTACCTAACCCCTGCCTGCACCTTTCGTTTAGATAGAATGTTAAAGCGCATTTTCAACCTATAAAACACAGAAAGCTATGAACAGAGACTATTCAGACCGTGGCGAGCGCGGCTTCCACACGCACCGCTCCGAGCGTTACCGCCATCCGGAACGTGACTCAAACTACCAGTTCGACAACTATGGCTCGTCTGCACGCGGAGGTTATGGAAACGAAAGCTACTCCGGTACCTGGGGTAACCAGGGCAACGAAATGGGGGGCTCCAGAAATGTGTCGAACCGTGACACGTACGGCACCTACAGTACATCCCGCAACTATGGCAACATGGGCAGCTATGGCGGTGCACAAGGGTTCGGTTCATCCAGAGGCGGCTATCCGTCGCAGCGCAATTACGAATCAGACACCAACTACAACTTCGAGAGCGGCATGGGATCGCCAGGAGAGGCACAGCGCAGCGACTACAGCCCTGCCGGCCACCGTGCTTACGGCTACCAGAGCGACTACGACAGCGCCGGATCCTCTTTCCGATACGACTCAAATCCAGACCTGTATGGCCAGGATGTTTCCAGAAGGTTCCAGGGCAGAGACCAGGGCCGCTACGACTTTGACCGCGACAACTACAACGCCGGCAGCGGCTACTACAGAGACCAGGACCGCGACAGAGACCGTGACCAGGACAGAAACAGAAACTACGGAGGCTCAGAAGGAAACTATATGGGAAGTGGCTACAGCCGCTCCTCGCAGGGCGAGTACGGTGCCACCGGCGGCGACTACGGTGCCATGGGATACTATGACCGCGACAACGCCAGCATGGACTACGGCGAACCGTATGGCATGAGTGGCTATTCCAGAGGCGGTTATGGCGAAAGAGAAAGCGGCAGGCAGTCAGACAGCGATTATATGGGCAGCCGTAACCGATCCCGCACCTGGGACCGTGACCACGACAGAAGAGAGCGCGAACGCAACATGGAGCGATTCTGATCAGGCACAAGCTGAATACATGTAGAAAGGCAGAGACTGGCTTATCGGTCTCTGCCTTTTTTTATGCTGTTTGCGGTGCACCACAGGCAACCTCAAGTCTTCAGGCTGCATCTATAACACTGAAAGACAAGACCTGCCAAACCACAAGCCGTATGAAGACAGCCTCAGAACTACCCGCACTCGTTAAAGTGCTGCTTTATTTAACAGCCATCACGTTTGTTTTCTCCTGGTTACCTTTTGTACGGTGCCTTTTTGATGGGGAGACCTATACCTGGGGTACCGGGTACTTTGGGCGGAGCTTCTCGGGCAGCGGCACGGCTGGCGATTACTGGCTCCTGATCCTCCGGGTAGCTTTCGGGCTGCTCATCTTTTACACCGCCTACCGATCAGGCAAAAGGGTGCTCTTCTACATGCTGCTCCTGCTGTGGTACCTCCCCCTTCTGCTCGATGCCGTATACCTGGCCATCTATAATCCTGAGCAGATGCGCTTCAGAGGAGACACACTGGGCATCGACATCTCTGTGGCTGCTGTGATCCCGGCATTTCTTTCTTTGGTGTTTGTGCTGATCACTTACTCCATGTACCTGGAGCAAAAGAGAATACGCTTTGTTGTGCCCACGTGGGTACGGCGCAACAACTTTTGGCTTATACTGCTGATGGGCATGCTGCCTGTACAATTTGCACTTCTTCATTTCGGGGAGCCCCATGGCACAACAGATAAGGTCGGCGTTGTCCTGACCATCCTGCAGTGCCTGCTACTCCCGAAGGTGTTCCAGCCCTATGCTCCTAAGCCCTCTTCTGGCGCTAACCTTTCAGGCAGGATGGTGATCAACGCAGGCTAAAGCAGCGGGGCTTTACAGCCGTTAGGTAATTCCAGGCTCCATGCTTATGCTCACAAGGCACCACAGTTACGCTCCGTGCAAAGCGTGGCCAGCTAAACTGACTAGGTCAGTTCGCCACCTCAGGTTTTAGGCACACGCCGCGCAGGTCCCGCATACTGCCGTAAAACACGTTGCAGTCTACGTTGCCCTCCACCCCTTCTATGGCACCGTCTTCGGTGTGTTGCCAGAAAGCCAGCTTTACTTTATCGCTTTTCTCCAGCTTCAGTTTGGGTATCTTGTAGTGGGCAATCCAGAGGTGGTAGTCGTCGAAGTGGCCAGCCAGGTGGCTCTGGTAAAAGTTATAGCCGGTATAGATGATGGGTTTGGCACCATAGGCCTCCTCTACTTTGTCCAGCCATACCTTCAGCTCTTTTCTGAACTGTTTGATGGGTTTGCGGCCCCGCTTTTCGATGTCGAGCACAGGAGGCAGGTCGCCAGGCGAAAGTTTAACCGTGGCGATGAAATTTTCCGCCTGCACTTCCGGGTTTAAGTGTGGCAGGTAAAAGTGGTACGCCCCCCGGATAATGCCTGCTCCCACAGCGCCCTCCCAGTTCTCCTCAAACTTTCTGTCCTTCAGGCTTTTGCCCTCGGTGGCTTTTACAAAGGCAAAGGCTATCTCGTTTTCACGTACTTTCTGCCAATCTACCTCTTTTTGGTAATGCGACACGTCGATGCCGTACACGCTGTAGCCTTCGGGCCAGGGGGAGGTACGCTTCTCTACAAACAGCTCCACATACAGCACAACTGCGGCCAACAGCACCACGACGCCTAAGGCCCCCCAGAACCGCAGTGGCCGCTGCTTTGGCCTTTTTCCCGACCTGGCCCTTGGCTTATGGCCGGGGGCAGGCTTCAGCAAAGGCTTAGGCCTCTTTTGCGGTGGCTTCCGTTTAACAGGTGTACTTGTGCTGCTCATATCCTCTGCACAAATGTAGAGATTTTACTATTTATTTCAGCGCAGGCACCGTATCAACGAAAGAGATATTTAGCGGCAAACCAGTTACTATCAATCAGCACAGAACGCTTCTTACCTAAAGGATATGCAGGAAAGCAAAAAGAGACTTTACCAGGATGTGCAAAAGCTCACGTCCTTACGGCCAGCCCGAAACTACCTGAACCTGAAGTCGCTCAACGAAGCGGCTGATTACATTAAGCATGTGTTTGAGCAACTAAATTGTAAGGTAACAGAACAGCCTTTTGAGGTAGATGGCAAGACCTATCGGAACATCATCGCCAGTTTCGATGGTGAAAGCGACGAAGAACGTATCGTGGTCGGGGCACATTACGATGTCTGCGGCGAGCAGCCGGGTGCCGACGATAATGCCAGCGGGATAGCCGGCCTGCTGGAAACGGCAAGGCTCCTGCACGAGCACAAGCCTATACTACCCCATCAGCTGGACCTGGTCGCCTATTGCCTGGAGGAGCCTCCATTCTTTGCCACGGAGCAGATGGGCAGCGCCGTACACGCAAAGTCGCTGCACGAGCAGGGTATAAAGGTAAAGGCGATGGTGTGTTATGAAATGATCGGCTATTTTTCAGATGAGCCGCACTCCCAGAAGTTCCCCAACGAAGAGCTGAGCAGGCACTACCCAAACACCGGTAATTTTATAGTGGTGGTGGGCAAGCAGGGGCAGGAGGCATTTACAGCACACGTCCGGGACCTGATGCGGCAGCACACGGCTGTTGCGGTACACTCGGTTAATTTACCGGAAGGCTTTGGCCTGGTAGGCCTCTCCGATCACCGGAACTACTGGAGGTATGGCATCAACGCGGTCATGATCAACGACTCTTCCTTTCTGCGCAACCCGCACTACCACCAGGCCAGCGACACCATCGACACCCTTGACTTCGACAAAATGGAGGCCGTGGTAAAGGGAGCGTATAAGGCGGTTATCAGGTTGTGAGGCTATAGTTATTTCTCTGCAGTTGGGCCCTTAGATACAATAAAAACCTGAAGCCACGTCTTTTATCCAAATTCACAAAAAACCGGCATATGGTCGCTAATCCCCAGCCAGTGGTCAGGTTGCCCGATGTCGTATCTTTTTAACCGATCGTTAAAACATTGAGCACCAAAAACATAGTTGATATGATACGGCCTATCCAGTTTTCTCTGGAAATACAAGGTTGGAACAGTTTCCTGCCCTTGCTCCTGCCCTGAAAATACATGATAAAGACTATCGATCCCGATGCCTTTCAGCTCGTTCACAACATCCGAATGGTTCCACCATCTGTCCCATTCATCCCAGATAGCGTTACTGTTGAAATCACCTGCAATTAGTGTTTTGCTCAGCTTGCCTTTGTTGATCTGAAGATATTTCCAGAACTGCCCGATGTATCCGAAGTTCGGTGAATTATTGTAGTGTGTCCAGACAGCGAGCAGGTTAAAGTGCTGGTTTACCGTACAAGGCAGGAAATATTTAACTGAGTGGTCTTGATACTGATCAGACCAGTTCAGCCTTTTGAGCTCAATATCAGGTGTTGCGAAAGTTCCGAGCCCTTTGTTTTTGGTGTCTCCAATCCACAGATAGTTTTTAGCCCATTCCTGGTATTCCTTATGTAGGGTTTCTTCCGGGTTTTCACATTCCTGTATCACATAGATGTCAGCGCGGAAGTCCAGCAGGCTTCCGAACTTCTTCCTGAGAGCTCCATTACAATTCCAGGTTACAAGCTTCAACTTGGCGTCTTTTTACATTCAAAATAAAAGCTGCCCTGCCTCTACCTCAGTCACAGGTACAGGCAAGGCAGCTACCGTCTCAGATTAACATAGCTATCTTGCTGCTGTCTGCGGTACGCCGGAAAAATGCTCCAGCCACTCTCCGTCTGTCGTCAGGTACCGTCGCATCAGATCAGCCGTCAGGCAGGAGTGCACCGGCAGGATCCCCATCACATCCCCGATCTTATACTTTTCGAACTGGCGCGGCGAGGCCTTT
>JAJLKL010000239.1:0-1424 GCA_033838975.1 Hymenobacteraceae bacterium
GCGACCTCTGGAACATGCTGCCCGTGAACGAGAACGTGAAAACCGGTAAGGCTACCGGCAAGCAGATTCAGGATTGGATGGAGAAGGAACTGCATAACGTGTTCGCCGAAAAACCGCTCGAGCGTTTCGGAGGCTGGGTGATCCGCTTCTCAGGTATGGAAATGACCTTTAACGCCAACGCCCCGAAAGGACAGCGCGTGCAGTCCATTACGGTGGGCGGCAAACCGCTCGACCCGAACAAGGTATACACCATGGGTGCCTGCCTGCGAAGAGGCGAACCGGACGATATGCTTTGCCGCATGCCAGGCGCCACCGACCCGAAAGTGCTCGACTATACCATACATGATGTGATAGAAGAGTACCTGAAAGTAAAAGGCACTGTAGCGCCAAAGACTGACGGAAGAGCAAAGGCACTGGACCTGCCAGCTCCGGTGCTGTCGCAGTTACCAAACGTTGACTATACCTTCAGATAAAAAGTAATGGGCAGGGAGTATTGCTTCCTGCCCATTACTTTTTATGTTCGGCTGGGAAATGACACCCGGCGAACGGAGCCGGAGCACAGGCAGCGTTTGTTTTTCGTATAAATAATACCTGCCCTCCTGCCGCTAGATTAGAACCCGGAATATACTCGTATGTGACAATTGTCACATACTTCTGTCACTAGATGCTATACCTTGTTTACAAAATAGACTTTATCTAACACGCACATGGAACTGAATAAGGATAAAGATTTTGGTACCTTTTTGGTTAAAATTGCCAATATAATTGGCCTGAGCACCGTAGCCATCATACTACTGCTTGGTCTGGTTATGTTCCTGGAGGTTCAGGGGCCGGATTTCCGTTTGCCTCAACTCACCTCAAGCGAAACCGTGGCTCCGGCCGGAACCGCACAGGTTACAGCACCCGCTCCGGTCGCTGCCCCAGCCGACGACATGTGGCAAGCCCCCGACCTTGCTTCGCTTCCTGCCACACCAGAGGGCGATCAGATACGCTATGGTCGCGAACTCGTGGCGCATACGGCAAAGTATCTCGGCCCTGAAGGCAGCGTGATGCACATCTCCAATGGCATGAACTGTCAGAACTGCCACCTCGACGCAGGCACCAAACCTTACGGCAACAACTACTCCCTTGTAGCTTCCTCCTACCCCAAAGTGAGAGCCAGATCAGGTATGGAAGAGGATGTGGTGAAACGTGTGAGCGACTGCTTTGAGCGCAGCCTGAACGGTGAGGCCCCCAAACCGGACTCCAAAGAAATGCAGGCGATGGTGGCCTACATCAAGTGGGTTGGGCAGGATGTGCAAAAGGACGATAAACCCAACGGGGCCGGCCTGATTGAAATCGAGTACCTGGATCGTGCCGCCAGTCCGGAGCTGGGCAAGGCCATTTATGCACAGAAATGCCAGGTATGCCACGGCGAAAACGGA
>JAJLKL010000240.1:0-13852 GCA_033838975.1 Hymenobacteraceae bacterium
AAGCAGCTATATAGTTCGATAGTTGAATGTAGCGCGTGTGCTGGAGAAAGCTTGTGCCGGTATATGGTATGACAGTGGCTGAGGTATACCTTAGAATTTCATCTTGCCATACTTGTAGTATCCAGGCCCAATCCCGAGGACGATAAACTCCCGCCCCGATACCGGGTAGGCTGAGGCCGGACGAAGGTAGAGCTTCTGATGGTTTCCTGTTTGGGTGTTGCGCAGTGGCAGTGCCCGCTGTGCCCCGTTCGGCAGCACGGTTACCAGCACCGGTATCTTGCTGATGCTTCCGGGGTTGGCCATGCTCATCTGGTTACGGGCGGTGTAGTCATACTCAAAGTCGAGGTAGAGGAGCTGCAGGGTGTCTGTCAGCGTGGTGGCAAAGTAGGAGCCGATGTCTGTGCCGTCGTTCGGGCTGCTCTGGTGCTTGTTCACGCTGATGGTGTAGAGAGGGGAGCCGCCCCGGTCCAGGCGAACCGCCAAGATGTCATCGTTGTGGAGGGGCAGCTGAGGGGAGGAGTTGTCCTTATATTTTACCTCGCCCAGCAGGATCACACTGGCGTTGCCCGTTGGCAGCACGTGCTCCAGGTGCAGGTTCCTCAGCCGCTGACTGCGGTCTTCGTCCGGCTTACTGCTCTTATAAACATCTATGAATTTTTTATCGAAAGGGGTATAGGTGACCACAGGGTTCTGTAGTCCGCCTTTTTTAAAGCGGTAGTAGAAGGTGCCCACCGGCTCGGGGTGTAGGCTGGCCACAGAGGAACCTGGTGCTGCAAAGCCTGCCACAATTACATCGTGCGCTGGCGTGACGGTGAGTTTGGCATGGAGGGGCCTGAAGTTGCCGTGCCCGATGGACGTCTCTTCATAGTGCCCGTCCTGGGCCTGCAGGCGGTACAGGAAAAAGGCAGAGGAAGGCGGTGCGGCAGCCAGTGACTTGGTCAGGATGAAGGTTGTGCCGTCCGGCAGCACGCGGGCCTCCTGCATGTCTCCGCTGGACACGAGCGTCTGGGTCCAGCGGGAGCGAAGCTGGCCGGAGAGCAGGGCGGAGGTGATAGTTTGCCTGTTATCGCCGGAGAGCACCACCACCAGGGCGGCCTCATTGCTGGCTGTGGCCACGTGGACCGTTTTGCCGTACCTGCCGCTGGCCAGCTGCACGATCTCGGGCTCATAATTGCCTTGTGCGGTGATGCCCTGCGCGTAGACTGCCGTCTGCCCTTTGGCGGGACCGCTGGAGATCATGTACAGCTGATCGCGGATGAGCTGTACGCTGTGGAACTTGGTTACCTGGCCCGCGGGGGATCTGGGGTAAAGCGCAGTTGCCCAGATACGGCGGTTCTCGGCATCGTAATACTCCAGCGTTACTTGGCTGTCCTCCTCGTACAGCGCATAGAACCCGTTTGCCGCGGCCCCTATTACTTGCATCTGCTGCAGCTGGCGGGGACTGTGGTTTACCGGCGGCCCCCACTTAAAAGTAGGCTGCTGGGCAAAAACGCTGATCACCCACAGGCATAAGTATATAGTAATGAGTGCTATCTTCATCTTTCCAGTCCCTCTCAATTTTATACGAAAACGAGCCAGATAGCGGTATTCCCCGGGGTATAACGAAAAAGCCCGCAAGAGGCGGGCTTTTTCGTTCGGTGCAACTTTTGAGGGTGCTATTTTACCAACGCCTTGTCTACTCTCGTAGGGGTGGAGTCTCCGTCTACAACACCTTGCGAGGCAACGGCAATGGCTTTGATCATATTGGTCAGGTGGGCCATGTCCAGCATCTCAAACTCATCCTTCACGGTGTGGTAGGTCGTGTCCTTGTCGATCTGGACGGAGGAGATGGTATGGGCCGGAACCCCCAGGCGGGCCAGCGTGGCATTGTCGGAGCGGTAGAACAGGTTCTGCTCCGGGTATGGGTCCGGGTGTATGCTGTAGGCGCTGCCCTCCAGCTGCCGCTGCATCAGGGGGCCCAGGCTGGACCGCTCGAAGCCGGTGAGGTAGGCGCTGTTCGGGCCAAACTTGGACGGCTTGCCCACCATTTCGATGTTGAACATGGCCACGATCTGGTCCGGGTTCAGCTGCTCTGAGAAATGCTTGGAGCCAAATCCGCCGATCTCCTCGGCTGTAAAGGCCACAAACAGCAGGGTGCGCTCCGGCTGCGGCTGTTGCTTGTAGTATCTGGCCAGCATCATCATGGCAGTCGTGCCCGAGGCGTCATCGTCTGCCCCGTTTGCGATCGTGTCGCCGTCTATCGCCTTGTGGGTGCCGATGTGGTCGTAGTGGCCTGAGAACACCACCATTTCATCCTTCCGCTTACCCTCAATCATACCTGCCACATTAGTCAGCTGCAGTTTCTCTACCTTGTTTTTCAGGTTGATGCGATAGCGCAGCGGGTTGCTGCTGCGCGAAAGCACGAACACCTTTGTCTTGGCCCCGGTCAGGCTCTTTTTCACGCTGCCCCGGCTCACATACCGGTGATAGGCGTTAAAGGCCTCGGTGTGCACCGGGTGCACCAGCACCAGTGCCTCCTTGTCCTGCTCGCTTACCTGCCGGAACACCTCGCGCAGGTTGGCGTTCTCATCCACAAATATCACCTCGCGCTGGCTGCTGCGCTTCCACTTTACTTCTTCCTCATCGCCCAGAGCAAACACGGAGGCTGCGTCTACTGCCTTGCCGTTGATCTTTACCTCCGCCGATACAGGCTTCACGCGGTACATGCTGAACGTTTGCAGGAAGTCATCCTCGCCGGGCAGTGGCTGCAGGCCAATCTTCTGGAACTCATGCTGAATGAAGGCCGCAGCCTTGTCTATACCTGGCGTAAAGGTGGCGCGGCCCTGCATGTCGTCGGCGCTCAGTGTTCTCACGATTCGCGTCGTTTCTTCCTGGTTGATCAGCGACAGGTCCTGTGCCAATGCAGCACTTGTAAAGCCACATGCCAGGGCAAGTATGGCCAATTTCTTTTTTATCATGGGGAGGATAAGCTTTGGTTTAGGAATTTGCTAAAATTATAGAAATATTGGCAGAGACAAAAGCGATAATTTTGTCCTGGTGATTTTGCAAATATACCCCATTATATGTCCTCTAGCGTAAAGGTTAACTGGCTGAAGTGGCTGCAGTACACGGTGTTGGTGTCGGTGCTGCTGTATTTTGGTCGAACATTGTTCATCCCGCTCAGTTTTGCCTTGCTCATCAGCTTTGTGCTGTACCCTGTTTGCCGGTGGCTGGAGAGGAAGTGGTTCCCGCGCTGGGGAGCCATCCTGCTGTGCCTGCTGGGCCTGCTGGTGATCTTCGGAGGGCTGGCTTTTCTGCTGATCCAGCAGATGGGCCGCTTTGGGCAGGAGTGGCCCCAGCTGAAGGTAAAGTTACTCGACGCCCTGGTGAAGCTGAGCCTGTACCTGGAGGAGAGTTTCAACATTGATGCCGTGCGGCAGACAGCCTGGATCGAGTCGATGGCCAGTAACATCGCGGCCTCGGCTTTCAACCTGCTGCAGGGGGTGGTGTATACCTCTGCCGTGTCGGTGGTGCTGCTGGTGCTGATACCGCTGTACGTGGCGCTCATTCTCTACAACCGGGAGCAGCTGGCCACCGCCCTTTTTTCGTTTTTCCCCTCGAAGGAGCATGGCAACATCCGCCAGATCCTGCACGAGACGATCACGACGTACTATAGCTTTATCAAAGGGATGGCGATCGTGTACCTGGTGGTGGGGGTGCTGAACAGCCTGGGGTTATTTTTGCTAGGCATCCCGCACGCCCTCTTCTTTGGCGTGGTGGCTTCCATCCTCACCTTTATCCCCTATGTGGGCATCACCATTGGGGCGATACTGCCGATGACCGTGGCCTGGATTACCTACGACTCGGTCTGGTACCCGGTAGGCGTGGTGGCTGTTTTCGCGGTGGTGCAGTACCTGGAGGCTAACCTCATTTTCCCGCTGGCCGTGAGTTACCGGCTGCAGGTAAACATGCTCTTTACCCTGCTGGCCATTGTTGCAGGCGGCATCCTTTGGGGAGCCTCCGGCATGATCCTGTTCATCCCCTTTCTGGCCATCCTCAAGCTCATTGCCGACAAGCATGCCGACATGCGGCCGATCTCCCTGCTCCTGGGCAATGGAGCGGAGCAGCGGGCCAGGTAAGAGCATGCCCTCCTCTGCCCGTCTCCGGGCCAGCGCGTTTCGACGGGGACTAAGACAGTCCTTTCTGCTTCGTTTTTACAAAGGGCTTCCAGCCAATTTGTTAAACATTGATCTGGCCTGGAGCGTTTTAAATTTAAGAGGTATAGCATGACGGCGGAAGTGCACATAGCTTTCGCCGCAGCTGTACATGTTGCACTTTATAAGACGAGCTATGAAACACGTATTTACTTTATTGATATGCTTCCTGTTCGGTGTTGTAACTGTGCAGGCACAGGAGGGGGAGCCAAGGCTGAGGCTGGGCGCGAAAGTGGGTTTAAACCTGTTTCACCTGAGCGATGATGATTTTGTGCAGGAAGACGATGCCGGGCTTGCCGCTGAGTTTGGAGTGTTTGGCCGGATCGGGGAGCGCTTTTACGTGCAGCCCGAGCTAAACTTTGTAGGCCATAAAATTGATGTGGTGACGGTAGACCAGCCCCGGCTGGGAGAGCGTGACGACGTGGCGGCACGCTACATACGGATTCCGGTGCTGCTGGGCTATCGCACCCGCTACGGAGGAGGGCTTGCCTCCAGTATCCGGTACATGATCGGGCCTTCCTATTCTTTTCTGGTGGACGTGAAGGACAACAACCTGGGGATAAGCCGGAGCGATATCCGTAACTCGCAGTTTGCCCTGAACGGAGGAGTGGGTTTTGAGCTATGGGTGCTGAATCTCGACATCATGTACCACCACTACTTCTCCTCGTTTTTTGACCGTAACGGCTCCGATGGGAAGGGCAGGGCCTTCTCGCTTTCCGCCGGGATTGCCTTTTAAGGGTGTTGCCTCTCCCAGTCTTTCCGGAGCAGGCTGTATACCTCCAGGTTATGGTAGGAGCCGTTCAGCAGCTCGCCGTCCCGCTGTATACCCTCCAGGGTAAACCCTAATTTTTTGGGGATATTGCTGCTGCGGCTGTTGCCCACGCCCACGTTTATCTGGATGCGGTTCATGCTCATCTTTTCAAAGGCGTACCGCAGCAAGGTATGGCAGGCGCGGCGCATGATGTCCTTTTTCTGAAAACCCTCCCCGAGCCAATAGCCGATCTCAACCTTGTTGTTCAGCCGGTCAATGCCTTTATAGCCGATGATGCCGGCAGTTTCCTTCTGGTACAGGATCACAAAAACCTTATCACTAATGTTGCCGGGAGAGGTGACCACCCGCAGGTACTGCTCTGTGTCGGACACGCCGTGGCTGTGGTCTATGAAGGGGAGCCACTCGCGCAGGTATTTTCGCGAGGCATCGATCAGTTGGTAAAGGGCTGCAGCGTCAGTAACGGCTGCCTCCCGCAGGTACAGGTCTGTGTCGATGGGAAGTACTTTAGCGGCAGAGGCTTTCATAGTGTAGGGCTTAGGTTCGGAATAGCAGCAAGTTATACGGAAAGTACTTGTTATCCAAACCCTGCCGGGGCCGGGGAGGCTATGTCAGTAACTAGTTGATTGGCTTCCGGAACCCGCCCCCTCTGTAACCTTTTTGGGTACTGCCACGGCCGGCGTTCCCGCTGCCAGACAGGCCCTTACTGGCGATGCCTTTGAGCTGCTCGGCCTCCTGCTGCGTCAGCTCCCGGTACTCTCCGGGCTGCAGGTCGCCGAGGCTAAGCGGGCCGATGGCCGGACGTATCAGGCGCAGGGTTGGGTAGCCTACGGCAGCCGTCATGCGGCGTACCTGGCGGTTCATGCCCTGCGAGATCCTGATCTCCAGCCAGGAGGTCGGGATATTCTTTCGGAAACGGATGGGTTTGGAGCGCTCCCATACCTGTGGTTCCTCCTCCAGCAACCGTACCTTGGCGGGAGCAGTTTTAGTGCCTTTTATCTGCACACCCAGCCGCAGGCGGGTCAGTGCCTCGTCGCTGGGGATTCCGTCTACCTGTACCCAGTAAGTTTTTTCTACTTTGAATTTCGGGTCAGAGAGGCGGTGCTGTAGCTTCTTATCGTCGGTGAGCAGCACCAAGCCTTCGCTGTCATAGTCGAGGCGGCCGACAGGATAGATGTTGGGTACTTTCACATAATCTTTCAGCGTGGCGCGCCCGGTCTCGTCGGTAAACTGGGTGAGTACCTCGTATGGTTTGTTTAGAATAATGTACTTCAAGTATGGTATAGGTTTAGCGTCAGTGTGATCAGGCTTTCACTGTTTTCAGCCTCCAGGTGTCTTTCAGTTTTTCATAGTCGGCGCGGATAAGCGAGAACATGACAGAGTCTTCGTTGATGCCGTTTACGACGTAATGCGCCCGCAGTATACCTTCCTCTGTAAAGCCAAAGTGCTTCACCAGCCGCAGCGAAGGCTCGTTATAGGAGGCGATCAGCGCCTCGATCCGGTGCAGGCCCATGTGCTCAAAGCCGTGCGCCAGTACAGCCCCGAGTGCTTCCTTCATATAGCCCTTGCCTTTGTCGCTGTCCTGAAACAGGTAATAGCCGACTTCGGCTCTGCGGTGCTTCCGGATCCAGGTGTGGTAGTCGCAGCGGCCTATCACGGCGCCTGTCTGCTTGCTCACAAGCCTGAAAAGCTTAAAACTCACAAAGTAGGTCTTGATCCCTTCGCTTACTTTGGCACGCTCGGCAGCCAAGTCGTCCTGCGTTTTAAGGCCAAAGTACTGCATGATGTCCTCGTCCTTCCAGGTATCGAAGATAAGCTGGTACTGCTCCGGGCCTAGCGCATGCAAATATAGCCGTTCTGTTTCAAGGATGGTGGGGGAGAGGCTGGCTGGCATCTTTTTTCTTGTTGGTTCTGCGCTTTCAGTATGTAAAAGAAATTTCCTTAGCCGACCTGATGGCCGCTCTGCGTGGAGTGGTTTCGGCATTCGGGCAAGGGTACTCTCTGTAAACGGGCATCAGTAACTACCGTTGAATTTCCTGATAAACCACTCGGCGCACACCAGGCCCAGCAACAGGAAGAACAGCCATTTCATGTCCACCAGGTCGTTGAGTGCCTCGGAGCTGTAGATCATGTCTTTATGGTCGGCACGGAGGATGTCCTGCTCCAGCTGCTGCAACTGGCCTGGGTAGTACAGCCTGGAATTGGAGTTGCTGGCCAGCTGGTAGAGCAGGTTATGGTCTGCCACGGCGTTAAGTGCCTCCAGCTGCAGTTCCTCCACAATAAACTCGCCCTTATCCTGCTGTTGCTGCCCGTTTATACTGGCCGTGGCGGTGTAGGTATAGCGCCCCCCCGGCAAACTGCCGATGTTCACCCCGCTTTGGTTCTCGCCGTTGGTGAAGTTGAAGCTCTTTGTCTCCTCTTCCTCCTCACCGGTGACTTTTAGGGTGATGTTCTGGCCGTAGATTGGCTCCAGCGCCTCGTTGTAGGCCTCCGCGTTGAAGCGGATCTCATCGGAGCTGGTATACTCTTCCTGATTAGGGTACACGTTCAGGCGCTTCTTGTTACGCGGGGCGCTCAGCAGCTGGATCAGGTTTGTGATGAGCTTATCGTATACTTCGGCTTGCTCATTGTTCGCCGCCTCCACGATACGCCACTGCCAGGTGCCGGAGCCCAGTAGGGTGGCATTTCGCTTTTCGCCGGCGGTCTGTACCGCCAGCAGGGGTTTGGTGGTGCGCACGCGGCCCACCTGCTGGTACAGGATCACCTCGGTGTTGGGTGAGAGTCTAATGTCGCCGTAGGGCACACGGGCCGGCGGGTACTGTTGCAGGCGCTCGCCGGCACCCTCCGGTAGCTGAAAATTGGTGAAGTTGGCGTTGGTGACTGCCGTTACTTCGTCTGCCTGTCCGCTGCCGCTGATGTTCATGCCCACGTTCAGGCGGTTGTAGTCCGACAGGTCGCTCTGAGGGCCCAGGATGTACAGGGCAGGCAGGTTTTTCTGGCGCACCAGGTTCAGGGCGGCTTCCCCGCCTGCCACACGGCCGGGTAACTGGTGCATCACGGCTACATCGTAATCCTGCTGCTTCAATTGCGTAAGACCTGGTATAAACAGCTCCGTCTCGTAGTTCTCATTCGACTCGATGGCAGTGCGTACGGCTTTGATATCAGGGTGTGGAGCGGCGGCGGCTATCAGTACTTTTATCTTGCCCTTCACCACATCAATGTAGGCGTGCTTGGTGTTGTTGAGCGTGGTGAACTCGCCCTGCAGCGGCTGTACCTCCACCTCATAGTGGCGCTTGCCGAGGCCGCCGGCCAGCACCTGAAAAGGCACCTGTTGCACCGGCTGGCCAGGCTTGAGGGTAACGGTTTTACGCTCGATGGTTTTCCCGTTTTCCTTCAGCAGCACTGTTGCCGGGGAGGAGCCAAAGCCCTCCTGCTGCAGCTCTACCTCCAGCGGGAAACGGTTGCCGCTATAGTTTACCTTGTTATAGCGAAGCGAAGCAATGAGCACGTCCTTCTTTGGGATTGTATCACCCATAGCCACCGGATACAGCGTGTAGTGGTAATTGGCATAGGTAGGGGAGATGCCCTGGTTCACGATGCCGTCGGAGAGGAGCACCACGCCTGCCAGGTTCTGCTCGGCATACTCCTCCTGCACCTCTGACAGCAGTTTACTCAGGTTACTCGTTTCGGAAATGTAACTTATTTCTTCCAAACTCTGCTCCCGCTGGTCAGCGGTTAGGGTGCGTACCTCTGTTTTGTAGCCTTCCTGCTGCAGGCGGTTTAAAATGCTTTGCAGTCCCTGTTTAGTTTGCTGCAGCTGCACCGAATCGGTGAAAAGAGAGACTGACTGCGAGTTGTCCACGGCAAAAACAATAGTAGGCTGCACCGTGGTGTTGGAAACGTAACGCACCAGCGGTCCCAGCAGCAAAAAGCACAGGAAACTCACCACTACAAACCGGAGACCTGCCAAAGCATAATTGATGCTCTTTGGCCAAGGGCTGCGCTTACTGTACAGTAGCCAGGCATACAGCAGCCCAACGGCCAGGCAGGCCAGTATCAGCCAGGGTGAGTAGGTCGTTATGAGGCGGAAGGAGTTCAAAGAAGTTTGAGAGTTTAGAAGCGTGAAATTTTAGTTAAATACGGGTTTGCCGAATTTAATTTTAGAATCAATCTGATCTATGTGCCGGTAGTGCCCTGAGATGATCACCTGATCAGCTGTGTACCTGGTGTTGACCAGTTCTGCACCCAGCCAATAACTGAAAAGCCTGTAGTACCTGTTTTGGGTTGCCAGCACTGTTTTCGCACCTTGTTTTGACACGACTTGCAGACCTTCTTTTAGCAGGAAACTCACTGCCCAGTTTGCCACCTTGGCCGGGTCGTCTATACCTGTTATCGTTAGGGTATGCCGTTGAAAAGAAAAAGCATGCATGATGCCGCCCAATACAGGGAAAAGCCACACGGTTGTGGAAGAAGACAGGTCCTGCCAAAGCTCACCGGCTGTCATATCTGAGGCTATATGGAAGAACAGGAAGACAAGTCCACAGAGCAGCGTATAAAGCAGCAATGTGACTGCCAGGGTCAGTGCAAAATGCTTTGGCTGCGGACGGTGCTTCGTTACTGTGAGTTTCAATTTCAGCCTCCTTTCAGTTTGTTTTACAGGTAAAACAGCTTCTTATTCTAAATATAAAAGAAAAAGACCAATGCTAATAACGTAAACGCCACAGCATTGGTCTTTTATAAATTATGAATTACGAATTATAAATGATGAATTATAAAATTGATGCATTCATAATTCTTAATTCATCATTCATAATTACTAGGTCAGCATGCCGCCGTCTACCTGCAGCACTTGACCGGTAATGTAGGAAGACTCGTCAGATGCCAGGAACACAGCTGCTTTGGCCACATCTTCCGGAGAGCCGCCGCGCTTCAGCGGGATTGCCTTTCTCCACTCGTCCACCACTTTCTGATCCAGCTCGCCGGTCATTTCTGTCTCGATGAAACCTGGCGCAATGGCGTTGCAGCGGATGTTTCTGGAGCCCAGCTCCAGGGCCACAGACTTCGTGAAGCCGATGATGCCCGCCTTAGAGGCCGCGTAGTTTGCCTGACCGGCGTTGCCCTTGATACCCACTACTGACGTGATGTTGATCAGGGAACCGTACTTAGCGCGCATCATGTGCTTGGTAGCCGCCTTGGTCACGTTAAAAACCGACTTGAGGTTGGTGTTGATCACCGCGTCCCACTGCTCTTCGCTCATGCGCATCAGCAGGCCATCGCGGGTGATGCCGGCGTTGTTTACCACGATGTCCAGCTTGCCGAACTCCTTTACCACATCCTCTACCAGCTGCTCGGCCTGTGCCATGTCAGCCGCATCAGAGCGGTACCCTTTGGCTCTGCCGCCGTTGGCAGAAAGTTCCTGCTCCAGGGCCTGTCCTTTTTCTACACTTGAGAGGTAGGTGAACGCTACCTGTGCCCCCATCTCCACAAATTTCTGTGCGATGGCGCGGCCTATTCCTTTGGATGCTCCTGTTACCAGAGCTACTTTTCCTTCTAATGCTTTCATGGAGGCCAAAGTTATAAAAGATTTCAATAATGCGAAGGTGTAGCCCCAATGGCCTGCCTGTTATAAGGGTAAAGCTCTTGCTATCAGGCTGCTATTTAATGTATAGTAAAGCTATGCTAGAGAGGAAGTGAAGTCTTGGTAGAAGAGGAGTTATATAGGGGATTTCAGTAAAACTATTGTAACATATTTATAATCTGATTATTGTGATATAAAGTGCTTTCATTTCTATTGGTTTAGGCATATTTTCGTGCTTCTTTCCAACCAAAGAGGTAGTTTTTATGTTCAAGCGCAGTAAAGGAGTGGCTCTCCTGATTGCTCTGTCGTTGTTGATTTTTATCACGGCAGCAAAGACCCTTAACTTCATCCCTGGAAGCTATTCCGAGGTACAGGCGGAGGAAGCGCCGGAGCCGGTGGCTATGGCAGCAGTAGAAAAAAGACCGGCACCGGTTGTCTATGGCATCCCGACGGATACGCTGGAAATTGTGGAGGGGGTAGTGGAGCGCGGTGAGAACCTCTCCGAGATCCTGTCGAATTACAACATCTCCCCAACCACGGTGCATCACCTGGCGAAGAAGGCTAAAGAGGTGTTTAACGTGCGCCGCATTGCTACTAACCGCAGCTATACCATTCTGCACTCCCTGGACTCTGCACAGACAGCACGTTATTTTATTTATGAGCCAAACGCCGTGGAGTATGTGATCTATGACCTGCGGGGCGACCTGGCCGTGACCAAGGAAAAGCGTGAGGTAAAGATCATAGAGCGTACCCTGGCTGGTGAGATCAAGCGTTCTTTATTCGAGTCGATCGTAGAAGCTGGTGGTTCGCCGCAGCTGGTAAACAGGTTTGCCGACATCTACGCTTGGCGCCTGGATCTGAACCGCATACAGCCCGGAGACAAGTTTAAGCTGATTTATGACGAGAAGGTGGTGAATGGCACGACCATCGGCTATGGAGAGTTGAAAGCTGCGTTCTTTGAGCACGAAGGGGACCCGATCTACGCCATCGCCTTTGATCAGGGCAATGGCAACGTGTACTACGACCAGGATGGCAAGAGCCTGAAGAAAGCTTTTCTGCGTGAGCCGCTGGAGTACAGCCGCATCAGTTCACGGTATACCATGCGCCGTTTCCACCCGGTGCAGAAGCGCTACAAGCCGCACCTGGGCACCGACTTTGCCGCCCGTGCCGGCACGCCGATCCGTACTGTGGGTGATGGCGTGGTGCTGGAAGCCCGGTACACGCGAGGCAATGGTTACTATGTAAAGATCAAGCACAACAAGACCTACACGACCCAATACCTGCACATGTCCAAGTTTGCCAAAGGCATTCGTGCCGGTAAGCGTGTAAAGCAGGGGCAGACCATCGGGTACGTGGGCAGCACTGGGCTTGCGACAGGCCCGCACCTTTGCTACCGTTTCTGGAAGAATGGCAAGCAGGTGGATGCGCTGAAGGTGAAACTGCCGGCTGCCGATCCGGTGCTGAAGAAGAACATGGATAAATTTACGGCGGTGAAGGAAGAGACACTATCCCGTTTACAGGCCATCGACATCACAAACATCAAGCCTGACCTGCTCGCCTCCGAAGAGGGCAAAGAGCAGACAGATGCATAGACATAGATGAAAATTTAGAATCAAAAAAGGCGCTGTAAAGGCGCCTTTTTTAGTTGTAGGCACTGCTAGGACACCCTTTTCGCTTTTTTATCGAGTAGCTGCTAATCCACAGCCTTACTTGCCTACAGCTTCGCCTCTGACGTTGGGGCGCGACCTGTCCGGGGGATGGCCTTAACCAAAGAGTCTGCTCCTCACTTCAAGCAGCGGCGGGAAGTACCCTTTTGAAGGGGCGTAGGGGGATGTTTATACCTGGGCTACAGCGCTACTCCTTTGCTATTGCAGCAGGTCCTTCCCGATTCTTATTTCCTGTTGTGGTTATATCCGGTACTGCACAAAGCGAGTCAGGAGACTCGCACGCACCCTGCGTCACCAGCTGGATGCTGGTACCAGGGTAAAACATGCTGTTGTTAGGAGAGGGCCGGGGTGAGGTAACGCAGCAGGGGTGGTCGGACCCGGTATCCAAAACAAAAAGGGTTAGAAAGCACCTGGCTCTCTAACCCTTTAACTCTTAGAAACTCTAATTCCTACTTACAGTATTTCTTCAGGTAAGTATCCGCGTCTTTCAGACCCAGTGTTTTGGCTTTGCTCCAGTCGGTGCAGGCACCGGCCCTATCGCCCAGGTTATACTTGGGGGCGCCGCGGTTGTAGAAGGCTTCAGCGTATTGGGTATCCAGCGCGATTGCCTGCGAGTAGTCCTTGATGGCGCCACTGAAATCTCTCAACCCATAGCGCACGAGTCCACGGTTGTTGAAAGCCTTGGCATCCTTCGGGTCCAGCTCAATCCCCTTGTTAAAGTCCAGTAGGGCACTGCGGTAGTCCTTTAGGTTATACTTGGAGAGGCCCCGGCTCAGGTAAGCCTCCGTGTGTTTCGGGTCGAGGGCGATGGCTTTGGTGAAGTCCTCAATGGCGGCACGGTAGTCCTTCAGACGGTCTTTCGCCACGCCGCGATTGGTAAGCGTAACGGCATGCTTTGGCTCCAGCTTAAGCACTTCATCATATAAGGCTATGGCTTCGGCGTACTTTCCGGCCTTAAATTTCTCGTTTCCTTTCACAAAAAGATCCTTGGCCGACTGCTGTGCAAATGCAGAAAATGAGATCAGAAACAGAAGTAAAAGTGGTAAAATTTTTCTCATGCAATATGGGTAATGTATACTTTGGCGCCGTAAAGTACCGCACAACGGCAGAATCTTAAAAGAGAAATTTCAAAATTAAATAGGATTCGTCAGATGTTGCAATCAGGTTCTTGCCATTGTGCCAAAAGCCAAGTGGGGTCTAAAGCGGTTTTGCGATATAGCGATAATCGTTTAATTTTGCCGTGCAACTATAAAAAAGAAATTATGGCATCAAAATACGATTTAGTAGTAGTTGGTAGCGGCCCGGGTGGTTATGTAGCAGCCATTCGTGCAGCGCAACTGGGTATGAAAGTAGGTGTGATCGAGCGTGAGTCGCTGGGTGGAATCTGCCTTAACTGGGGCTGTATCCCTACCAAAGCATTGTTAAAAAGCGCAAACGTGTTTGAGTACATCAACCATGCATCCGACTACGGTATCAACATTGCCGATGCATCGGTAGACTTCAACGCGGTGATCAAGCGTAGCCGCGGTGTGGCCGAGGGGATGAGCAAGGGTATTCAGTTCCTGTTCCGCAAGAACAAGATCGATGCGATCTTTGGTACCGGTAAACTGGTAGGCAAGGGCAAGGTTGAGGTGACAGATGCCGA
>JAJLKL010000241.1:0-2997 GCA_033838975.1 Hymenobacteraceae bacterium
GCGACCTCAACATCGCCCTGATGAACGAGCTGTCTATCATCTTTGATAGGATGAACATCAACACCTATGAGGTATTGGAAGCGGCTGGTACCAAGTGGAACTTCCTGCGCTTCTCTCCGGGCTTGGTGGGTGGCCACTGCATCGGTGTGGACCCATACTACCTGACCTACAAAGCAAAGGCGCTGGGTTACGATGCCAAAGTGATCTTAAGCGGCCGTACCACCAACGACACCAGGGGTGCACACATCGCCAATAAGCTGGTGAAGATGATGATCATGCGCGGCAAAAATATCTCACAAACGAAGGTATTAGTAATGGGGGCTACATTCAAAGAGAACGTGGAGGATATCCGCAACTCTAAGGTAGTGGACGTGATTCGTGAGCTACAGAGTTTTGGTGTGAACGTGGAGGTGGTAGACCCTTATGCCAACTCCGAGGAACTGCAGCATGAGTATGGCTTTGGCCTGGTAGAAAAGGCCGGAAAAGATTATGATGCCGTAGTGGTAGCCGTGCCGCACCAGGCTTATATGGAGCTGGATGAAGAGTACTTCAAATCTATCATGAACGGTACGCCTATCCTGATAGACCTGAAGGGAATTTACCGCAATAAGATCAACGAAATCGAATATAAGAGCTTATAAACCCGTAGACTTTTGGCAAACGTAAAGATACTGGTAACCGGTGGCGCTGGCTATATCGGTTCTCACACAGTAGTAGAACTGGTAGAGGCCGGGTATGAACCTGTAATAGTCGATAACTTTTCGAATTCAGAAGAAAGCGCACTGGAAGGTATAGCGGCTATTGTTGGCCGTAGCATACCATGCCACCGCATCGACTGCACCGATAAGGAAGCGTTGCGCAAGGTGTTTGAGCTGGAGCAGAACATACTGGGCGTAATTCATTTTGCGGCTTACAAAGCTGTGGGAGAATCGGTGGCAGAGCCGCTCAAGTACTACCATAACAACGTAGGCTCACTGGTGGCACTTCTGCAGGTGATGGAAGAGTATAAGGTGCAGGACCTGGTATTCTCCTCGTCGTGCACCGTGTATGGTATTCCAGACCAACTGCCTGTTACCGAAAAAACGCCGGTACAGAAGGCTAACTCACCCTACGGCAACACCAAAAAAGTATGTGAGGAGATTCTGACCGATCTGGCCAACAGCGGCAACAGTAATATAAAAGCCACAGCCCTGCGTTATTTCAACCCGATCGGCGCACATCCATCAGCCAAAATTGGAGAGCTGCCATTGGGCCTACCGAATAACTTGGTCCCGTTCATTACGCAAACCGCCGCAGGCATCCGTAAAGAACTGACCGTTTTCGGAGATGATTATGATACGCCGGACGGCACTTGCATTCGGGACTACATACACGTAGTGGATTTGGCCAAAGCCCACGTAGTAGCCGTTGAGCGCCTGCTACAAGGCAAAGCCCAGGCAATAGAGTTCTTCAATGTGGGCACCGGTACAGGTAACACGGTGTTGGAGGCTATTCACGCTTTTGAAAAAGCATCAGGCCAACAGCTAAATTATAAAGTAGGGCCACGCCGCGCCGGTGATGTACCGAAGATTTACGCTGATGTAACTAAAGCCACGCAAGAGCTAGGCTTTAGAACAACCAGCAGCCTGGAGGAAGCCATGAAAAGCGCCTGGGACTGGCAGGTATCACTTCAGAATACAAAAACACAAGCATGAAAATATTGATTACGGGCGGTGCCGGCTTTATCGGCTCGCATGTGGTGCGCCTGTTCGTCACCAAGTACCCGAACTACCAGATCTACAACCTCGACAAGCTGACCTACGCCGGTAACCTGGCTAACCTGTCGGACATCGAGGAGCGCGAGAACTACACTTTCCTGAAGGGCGACATCGTGGACGCCGACTACCTGGAGGGGATCTTCTCCGAGCATGCGTTCGATGCGGTGATCCACCTGGCGGCCGAGTCGCACGTGGACCGCTCGATCTCCGACCCGCTGGCCTTTGTGCAGACGAACGTGATCGGCACGGTGAACCTGCTGAACGCGGCCCGCAAGCACTGGGCGGATGACTACAGCAAGCACCTGTTCTACCACATCTCCACCGACGAGGTGTACGGCTCGCTGGGCGAGGACGGCCTGTTCACAGAGGAGACGGCCTACGATCCGCGCTCCCCGTACTCGGCCTCCAAGGCCAGTTCGGATCACTTCGTGCGGGCGTACTTTCATACCTATGGCTTGCCGGTGAAGATCTCGAACTGCTCTAACAACTATGGTCCGAACCACTTCCCTGAGAAGCTCATTCCGCTGGCCATCAACAACATCAAAAACGAGCGCCCGGTGCCCGTGTACGGCAAGGGCGAGAACGTGCGCGACTGGCTCTACGTGCTGGACCACGCCCGGGCCATCGACGTGATTTTCCACGAGGGCAAGTTGGGTGATACCTACAACATCGGGGGCGTGAACGAGTGGAAGAACCTGGACCTGATCCACCTGCTCTGCGACCAGAGGGACGAGAAGCTGGGCCGCGAGAAAGGCCACCGCAGAAAGCTGATCACCTTCGTCAAGGACCGGGCCGGCCACGACCTGCGCTATGCTATCGACTCCTCTAAGCTGATGGACGAACTGGTCTGGAAGCCATCAGTAACTTTCGAGTAGGGCCTGAGCAAAACAATTGACTGGTACCTGCAGCACCCGGAGTGGCTCGAGAATGTGACCTCAGGCCATTACCGCGACTACTACGAGCAGCAGTATACCCATAGATAAGATTTGAATATAATACAAAACGACATGTACGATTTCGCATACCACGACAGGCCGCTTGAGAACCTTTCTTTTCTGATAACCGGCGGCGGTGGTTTTATCGGCTCCAACCTGGTGGAGTACCTCCTGAAATATAAGGTGGGCAAGGTGCGCGTGCTGGATAACTTCTCCAACGGCTACCATAAGAACGTGGAGCAGTTCCTGGATAACCCTGCCTTTGAGCTGGTGGAGGGCGACATCCGCGACGTGCAGACTTGCAT
>JAJLKL010000242.1:0-16404 GCA_033838975.1 Hymenobacteraceae bacterium
GACCCTGCTAACCAGGCGGACATCAACAAGCTATACGGACTTTCTGACTGCAGCACCGATCATCATACCAACAGTGCACGCTTTGGCTGGAGGTGGTATGAAAATCGTTTGGAGATACACGCCTACACCTATCTTAACACGGTGCGTAGGTCAGCGCTTATCGGTACAGTAGCCTTGGGTGCTCCCGCGACTTATGAGCTGCAGCTAAAGGATGGGGAGTATCTTTTCATCTTGAATGGCAAAAGGCTTGCGCTGCCCAGAGCATGTACCGGAAAAGGAGAGGGATATCAGCTCTACCCGTACTTTGGTGGCGACGAGACTGCCCCACATGACATTTCTATCGTGATCAAAGAGCTGCTGTAACATAGCGGCACCGGATCCGGTGCCTGTGCTGCAGGGTATACAAAAGAAAATAGCCCCTGGCCTTTACCGGCGCAGGGGCTTTCTTATAACAATGGGATGCTGATTACATCATGCCGCCCATGCCACCCATTCCTGGAGGCATAGCTGGTGCACCACCTTTATCTTCTTCAGGCTCCTCAGAAACTACACATTCAGTAGTCAAGAGCAGGCCGGAGATAGAGGCTGCGTTCTCAAGAGCAAGACGAGTAACCTTTGTTGGGTCGATGATACCGGCCGCAAACATGTTCTCATACTTGTCGTCGCGCGCGTTGTAACCGTAGTCAGCCTTACCTTCACGAACAGCCTGTACAACTACAGAACCTTCGCCACCCGCGTTAGAAACGATAGTTCTTAGCGGAGCCTCCAGGGCAGTTTTGATGATCTGCACACCTGTCTGCTGGTCAGCATTCTCTACATTCACATTGCCAAGGGCCTCGATAGCACGGATCAGGGCAACGCCACCACCTGCTACGATACCTTCCTCCACGGCAGCGCGTGTGGCATGCAGGGCATCATCCACACGGTCTTTCTTCTCCTTCATCTCCACTTCTGTAGAAGCACCGATGTACAGGATAGCCACACCGCCGGAAAGCTTAGCCAGACGCTCCTGCAGTTTCTCCTTGTCATAGTCAGATGTAGTAGTCTCCATCTGCGCTTTGATCTGGTTCACGCGGGCCACGATGTCATCTTTAGAGCCAGCACCGTTCACAATAGTAGTGTTGTCTTTGTCGATGATCACTTTCTCAGCCTGGCCCAGGTAGTCAAGTGTCGCGTTCTCCAGCTTGTAGCCGCGCTCTTCAGAGATCACGGTACCGCCAGTCAGTATAGCGATATCCTCCAGCATTGCTTTTCTTCTGTCGCCGAAGCCAGGAGCTTTCACGGCTGCGATTTTCAGTGAGCCACGCAGTTTGTTTACCACCAGTGTAGCAAGCGCCTCACCGTCTACGTCCTCAGCCACGATCACAAGACCTTTACCTGTCTGAACCACTTGCTCCAGTACAGGAAGCAGTTCTTTCATAGTAGAAACTTTCTTGTCGTAGATCAGGATATAAGGGTTATCGAACTCCGCTTCCATCTTCTCTGCATTCGTCACGAAGTACGGAGACAGGTAACCGCGGTCAAACTGCATACCTTCTACAGTTTTCACCTCAGTTTCTGTACCTTTTGCTTCCTCTACCGTGATCACGCCGTCTTTACCCACTTTGTCCATCGCATCGGCGATCATCTTACCGATCTCAGCGTCGTTGTTGGCAGAGATAGTACCTACCTGAGAGATCTCAGAAGAATTCTCGATCTTCTTAGACTGTGCGCGCAGGTTCTCAACAACCACGTCAACCGCTTTGTCGATACCGCGCTTCAGGTCCATTGGGTTGGCGCCAGCCGCTACGTTCTTGATACCGGCAGTGTAGATAGCCTGAGCCAGTACAGTAGCTGTTGTTGTACCGTCACCAGCCTGGTCAGCAGTTTTAGAAGCAACTTCTTTTACCAGCTGCGCACCCATGTTCTCGATCGCGTCCTTCAGCTCGATTTCTTTCGCTACTGAAACGCCGTCTTTTGTGATGGTAGGGGCACCAAATTTCTTATCGATGATCACGTTGCGGCCTTTAGGACCTAACGTAACTTTTACAGCATTTGCCAGTTTGTCAACGCCAGACTTGATCTTGTGGCGAGCGTCGGCATCAAATGTGATGTTCTTAGCCATAGTTTATATGATCTGATTAAGTTTTACTGATTGGTTAGATTAAAGTACTGCCAGGATATCTGACTCACGCATGATCAGGTAATCGTTGCCGTCTACAGCGATCTCAGTACCTGCATACTTGCCATACAACACCTGATCGCCTACCTTCACCTGAGGCTTCATAAGTGAGCCCTGCTCGGAGATCTTGCCCTCGCCAACGGCTACTACCTCACCACGCTGTGGTTTCTCTTTAGCAGTGTCAGGAATAATAATACCAGACTTGGTCTTTTCTTCTGCTGCAGCAGGAGCTACAATCACTCTGTCTGCTAATGGTTTAATGCTGATTGACATAGTTTGTTATGTTATTAGGTTTTATGGTTGATATTAAACTTGAAACCAATGGGGTATTATCATTTCCTGTGCCAAGTCCTGAAAAGGGGTGGTTCAGGCCAATTTTTCAGCTTTTAACGCCAGATGACCTGACAAGTTTGCCATTTTTTGGCAGATGAGGGAACTTTTCTAGAGATGGCCTGACAGACTTGTCAGGTACAGAAAAAAGAAAAGCCGGCCAAATAGGCCGGCTTTATATAAGTTGCGAATGTCAGGTTGCTTATTGTGCCGTGTCAACCATGGCAGGTATGTCGCCTGCATCCGGAATAGCGGCAGTTGTGTCAGGAAGGGCACCGGGCACGGTAGCAGGCGCTCCAGGCAACTGCGACTGGCGGGCACGCTCCTCGTTCAGGGATCTTCCAAAGCTTCCGGCGTCACCGGCCGTAGTGCCTACCATCATGTGCGTTACCATTGTAAGCACCACCAGGGCAATAGCAAGGCCCCAGGTAAGTTTCTCGAGCAGGTCGCCTGTTCTCTTTACGCCCATTAGCTGGCTTGTGCTACCGCCAAATTGGCTGGATAGGCCGCCTCCCTTCGGGTTTTGAGCCAGTACAACCAGAACTAGCAGCACGCAAATGAATACAATAAGACTGATAAGGGCGATGTACATATTAGTTTATGTTTTGTAATTTTTCTATCTGTTCGGCAAAGTAACTCTTTTTTTCCGGATTTTTCAAAATGAGTTGCTCATATATTTTGATTGCCTTCTTTGCCTTGCCTTGCTTTATAAAAATATTGGCCAGGCTCTCAGAGGCCATTCCTTTCTTGATCTTGCTGCTTTTAAGCGAAAGATCTTCCTGAGGTTCAGGTTTTAACTTGACATTGCTGATCGTCTTCAGGCGCGGGTTCAGCTTGAGGAACTGGTCAATGATGCTAAGCTGCTCGCTTTGCGTGTGCACTTGCGGCTCCTCCGCCTTTTTCAGCTCATGGGTCTTGCTGTACTCCAGGATCAGCTCCGGGTGGAAACCAGCAGGACGCTGCCGGGTGTAGTCATCCTTCAGCTGCAGCACTTCCCCCATGCGGCTCGACCCCATGGCATAGCCTATGGCGTCTTCGGCATACAGGCGGTCAATTTCATCGAAGCTGTAGTTGATTTCAGCTTCTTCCGGTTTCTGCTCCTCCTGATCTAGCTCCAGCAGTGCATCTATGCTATAGCTATTGTTTACCGTGGTAATAGCCCTCAGTTCGTCTTCATGCCTATGTGAAACTGGAGTCTCGGGTTCATTTTCGAAAGCCGCCGGGGGCGTTTCACTTTCTTCGTCTGATAAAGCCTCTTCCTCATGTGTAGCTGCCGGCAAATGAGGGGCTCCCGTGTTAGTGCTATCCATACCGCCTGCATCCGGACTGACAGGGGCTTCCTCTTTCTGTGCCAGCAGGTCCGTAAAAGAAGGGCTGAGGCTGTTAATGGTCAGTAGCATCGCCAGCTCTGAGTCAAGGGAGTGGCTGTGCTCCGTCTCTGACTCGTCTTCTATTTCGGCCGGCTCAGCGGCAGGGGGGGCGTCGGCTTCCTCGGCAGGTACAGCAGGTGCTGGCTCCGGAGTGGCTACAGCTTCAATCTCTTCAGTCTGCTCTTCACCTGATTGCACCTCTAGCTTCTCAAAGTCAGCCGCTGCTTCATGCTCTTCAGGCTCCTTAACAGCTTCTGCTGTAGTTGTGTTGGGTGTGTTTGGTTCGAGCGTTTGTTCCGCCTGATCCGGTATGATCACCTCTGTTGCCAAAGGCACCTGTTCTTCTACGGTATTCTCTTCAAACACCGGTTCGGGGGCGGCGGAAGTATAAATGATGCGCTTGAGTAGCTGCCGGTTAGTGGCGTAGGAGGAGGCGCGGCGCAGGCGCTGCGTAGAGAGCATGCTGCCTTTGTCGTAGGCAGACTTTGCAAGTAGCAGGTGCGCTGTCTGGCAATAGGGGAAGGTAGCGGCCACCTTCTCCAGCTCTTCGGTTTGCTGGTCCGAGATGTTCGATACCTGTTGTATCAGTTTAAGGAAAGCTGACTTATTCATGCAGGTTGTGTAATCATTTATCCTGTAGCTGTTAACTACCAGTTAGCCACTGTTTTATTGAATACATCCGTTACCAGGCGCTCCGTAAGTTCATTGATCGAGGCCGGAGGGATCTGGGTCACGTCGATGCCCTGCTGAAAGTCCTGTGAGATCGTGAACAGCCTGTCGAAGCTCTCGTCCGGGTTCTTGGCGTTGGTAAAGCGCACCTGTATCCCTAAGGTCAGGCGGTTCAGGGCGGCAATGTCGTTTATACCCTCTCGCTGCACCGCCGCCGGCGTATAGGTAAAGCTAACAATCTGCCCCTCTAATTGCAAATCTGCGTCCCGCTGAAGTATCAGTAGGTTCGTGTTGCGGCGGTAGTAGTCCTTAAAGTTGTTTGTGACGATCTGTGTCAGGTTGGCCGGGCCCTCACCCGTGCTGTTCTCAAAGTTCTGAATGGCGATAGACTTGATGTCCGGTGCGATCGAGGTACCGGTAAACGAGTACACGCCGCAGCCACTGCACACAAGCAGCAGCAATGACAGCGTATACGTGATAAGGCGACAATTAATCTTCGATGTCATATTGCTTTAACTTGCGGTAAAGTGTTCTTTCGGAGATGCCAAGGTCCTGGGCGGCATATTTACGCTTGTTGTTGTGTTTCTTCAGCGCCTTCAGGATCAGCTCCTTTTCCTTGTCTTCCAAAGAAAGGCTCTCTTCCTCAGTCTCGTGTGGTATGTCTTCTACTTTCTGGTCTTCGTATGTATGCTCCTGCGCCTGCTTCACCGGCAGGTAAAACCCTTCCTTCTGCTCCTGCGGCTGATAGGTGTGCCCGTTATAGGACTCAAAGTTCTCGAACAGGTGGCCGTGCTCACGCAGTAACTCCTGGTCGTTTGGCTGGTGGGTGAGCATCTCAAATACCAGCTTCTTCAGCTCCGATACATCCCGGCGCATGTCAAAGAGTACCTTGTAGAGGATGTCACGCTCCGAAAATTGCTTGTCAGACGAACTTTCTTTGTTCAACACGGCCGGAAGGCTGCTGCCCTGCTCGCGGGGCAGGTACCCGCGCAGCTTGGCGGCATCAATCTCCCGGTCATACTCCAGCACCGATATTTGCTCCACAATGTTCTTGAGCTGGCGAATGTTGCCCGGGAAACGGAAACTTAGCAGTTCCTGTAGTGCATCCGGTGTCAGGGAGATGGGTTTCACCTTGTACTTCTCTGCGAAGTCGCTGGCAAACTTACGGAACAGCAGGTACACATCGTTCCCGCGTTCACGCAGCGGTGGCACCGAGATCGGCACAGTGTTTAGCCTGTAGTACAGGTCTTCGCGGAATTTGCCCTTCTCCACGGCATTCATCAAATTCACGTTGGTGGCGGCTACTACACGCACATCCGTTTTCTGAACCTTTGAGGAGCCTACTTTTATGAATTCGCCGTTTTCGAGCACGCGCAGCAGGCGGGCCTGCGTACCCAGTGGCATCTCGCCGATCTCGTCCAGAAAAATCGTGCCGCCGTCTGTCACTTCAAAGTATCCTTTGCGGGCTTCCTGAGCGCCTGTAAAAGAACCCTTTTCATGGCCAAACAGTTCGGAATCGATCGTGCCCTCCGGTATCGCACCGCAGTTGATGGCAATGAACTGGCCATGCTTGCGCGGGCTCAGCTGGTGGATGATCTTGGAGAAGGACTCTTTACCACTACCACTCTCACCGGTGATCAGCACCGTCATATCAGTAGGGGCCACCTGCGCCGCCACCTGTATGGCGTGGTTGAGTAAGGGTGAATTGCCTATGATACCAAATCGCTGCTTTATACTTTGTATATCGATGTTGCGCATTTTTTCTAGATTTGAAGATTTGGAAATGTGGAGATCTGAAGATGGTTTTCCTTGACTTTCAAATTTTCTCATCTTCAAATTTCCAAATCTAATCTACCGTCTCGCCGAACAGGGTGCCTACACTGCAGTCGTTAACGAAAACATTCACGTAATCGCCTTTCTGGTAGTGCTTTTTGTCAAAGATGACCACTTTGTTCTGGTCGTTTCGTCCCTGCAGCTGCTGGTCTGATTTTTTGGAGAAGCCTTCTATCAGTACCCTGTGCACCTTGCCCACATCGCGTTTGTTGCGGGCCAGGGACGTTTCGCGCTGCTTTTCGATTATCTCGTTCAGGCGACGCTTCTTTACTTCCAGCGGAATGTCATCCTCCAGCTTTCTGGCGGCGAGTGTGCCCGGACGCTCTGAGTAGAAGAACATGTAGGAGTAGTCGTACTGCACGTAATCCATCAGCGTTAGGGTATCCTGGTGCTCTTCCTCGGTCTCGGTGCAGAAGCCGGCGATCATGTCAGAAGATATACCGCAGTCTTCGCCTAATATCCGACGAATGGCATCCACGCGATTCAGGTACCACTCCCGGTCATAGGTACGGTTCATCAGCTTCAGCACACGGGAGTTACCGCTTTGTGCCGGCAAGTGGATGTACTTACAGATGTTGTCGTACTTCTTCATGGTATACAACACCTCATCGGTGATGTCTTTCGGGTGTGAGGTAGAGAAGCGAACGCGCAGGTCCGGCGATACCAATGCCACCATCTCCAGTAACTGGGCAAAGTTGACGCTTTCGCTACCGTCTTCCGGGGTCCATTTGTAGGAGTCCACGTTCTGCCCCAGCAGGGTTACCTCTTTGTAGCCCTGGTCTGCCAAGGCCTGTGCCTCCCGCACAATAGAGTGGGCATCGCGGCTACGCTCGCGGCCACGCGTAAACGGCACCACGCAGAAAGAGCACATGTTGTCGCAGCCACGCATAATGGAGATAAAGGCGCTTACGCCGTTGCTGTTGAGGCGGATCGGGTTGATATCGGCATAGGTCTCCTCACGGGAAAGCAGCACGTTCACCGCTTTTTGGCCGCCGTCCACTTCGTTGATCAGGTTGGGCAGGTCACGGTAAGCGTCCGGGCCTACCACCAGGTCCACGATCTGCTCTTCTTCCAGCAGCGATTTTTTCAGGCGCTCTGCCATACAGCCCAGCACACCGATCATCATCTCCGGCTTCTTCTTCTTATAGTAGTTGATCTGAGCCAGGCGGTTGCGCACCGTCACTTCGGCTTTCTCACGGATAGAGCAGGTGTTCAGAAACACCAGGTCAGCCTGTTCGATGTCGGAGGTGGTGTCAAAACCCTGCTCAAACATGATAGAAGACACGATCTCGCTGTCAGAGAAGTTCATCTGGCAGCCGTAGCTCTCTATATACAGTTTGCGCGCCTTGCCTGTGTTTGTTTCCTCGGTTACCTTGGTATCACAGGCAGCGGCCTGCTCCGGCGTGCGGTTGTCAATAAAATCTAAATCTACTATTGGATCCATGCTAATACTATTACAGCTGCAAATATACTATAATCTGTGCTAAAAGTGTGACAGAATGGCAGCTTTAATAAATTACGAATTACAAATTAAGAATTGTGAACTGAAGTGGCTGTAACAGAAACAAGTGCAGAGCAGGTAGTCGCCGCTTCCGTTATCTACAGTTGCCAAAGACGCAGGGCTCATGCGTTTCCCAGCACTTTCAGCATTGCCTGCGCCTTCAGCAGGCACTCCTCGTACTCCCTGTCCGGGTCAGAGTCGTAGGTAATGGCGCTGCCCACCATAAAGGAGAGGTAGCCGGTGCTGGCATTGTACTGCAGGCTGCGGATCACCACGTTAAAGTCGCAGTTGTGATTTCCTGTGATATAGCCAAAGGCCCCGGAGTACAGCCCGCGCTTCGTGTCCTCCAGCTCTTCAATAATTTCCATGGCACTGATTTTGGGGGCCCCTGTCATACTGCCCATCGGGAAAGTGCCCAGCAGGGCGTCTACTAGCTCCCGGTCTGGCCGCAGTTCTCCCACTATGGTGGAGATCATCTGGCTTACCTGCCTAAACCCGTAAATCCCGAACATTTCCTCTACCTGCACGGTTCCGGTCAGGCAGGAGCGGCTCAGGTCATTGCGCACCAGGTCCACGATCATCATGTTCTCGGCCAGCTCTTTTTCATCATGCCGCAGTTGGTGCTGCAGCATGGCGTCTTCCTCTGGTGTGCTGCCCCGGCGGATGGTGCCTTTGATGGGCTGCGAGATAAGTTTCTGCCCCTCTTTTTTCAGGAAGCGCTCCGGCGAGGCACAGAGCAGGTACCTGTCCTCATGTTTCAGGTAGCCGGAGAAAGGAGTGGGCGAGGCGGCATTTAAGGCCAGGTACAGGGGCAGAGGCTGTATCTGCACCGGCTCTGCAAAGAACTCCATGCAGTAGTTCAGCTCATACACATTGCCCTGCTCAATGTGCTGCCTGATGTGCTCTACATTGGCCTTGTACTTCTTCGGGGAAACGCGCTGCTGTACCTGCACACCTGCCGGAGAAGAAGCCGCCGGGGTTTTGCAGGCCAGAACTCTGCTGACGATGTCATCAATATTGTCTGCTGAGCTGTAGATGTTTACCTGTTCCTCCTTAAAGTGGAAGTAAATGTCAGGCTCAAAAAACATGATCGCCGGAAAGCAAACCCCGTCGTGGTTCTGGCTGCTCAGCTTTTCTACCTGGTTCTTGAGGTCATAGGTTAGAAAACCGCACAGCAGCGAGTGTTCCGACCTCAGCTGTGCTTGCAGGCTATGGAAAGCACTGGCCTCCTGAAGCGGCAAAGCTTTGCCGGAGGATACAGCCAAAAGGTGCTCAAAGCCCTCGTGTGGGTAAGGGATGCCATTTGGGTTGTAGTAAGCCACCAGCGGGTGCCGGTCTGCCCAGGCCAGTGCTCTTAGCCGGAACTCGTCTTGTGAAACAGGTAGATCTGTAGCGTTCAGTATGGCAGAAAACATCATGTTGAGTTATAAGGTTGAGAGGGCCAATTTGGCTTTTGCGTCGATGCTGTTCTTGTACTCATGCCCTTCGTAGCTCATTGCCCTGTGATAGTAGTGCTTGGCCTGTTCCGGCTGTCCGGCCTCCTGGTAAATATAGCCCAGTTGCAGGGCCGCGTTAGGGGCGAAGTAAAAGTTTGATGTGCCGATGAACGATATCGTGTTCTTGTACAGTTTGATAGCCTGCTCGGCCTCATCCAGGCCATGGTATGCTCTGGCCCTGCGGTACAGGTGCTCTGCCCTTGTCTCAAAAGGAGCGGAAGCTGTGTGCATGGAATCCAATACCTGAAGCGCCTGCCGGTAGTAGCCGCCGTCTGAGTACAGCCGGGCTTTTAGCAGGGACAGGTTCGGTTGCTGTTGCTTTTCCACGAAGCGGGCGGCATACTTGTCTTCCTCGATGTCGGCTTTGCCTGTTTCGCTGATCTGCTTGTAATACCAAAGCGCCTGTGGCCTGTGGTTGTCCAGCAGGTAAGCCAGGTACAGTTTGAAGTTTGCCGCTTTCAGGTAGTGTTCCCCTTTATGCCGGTCTAAAAAGAGTTTGTTCTCCTGAACCGATCTGTCATAGTCCCCGCGGTACAGGTACAGGTCGGCAGCCATGTGGTGCAGGTACGGGAAGGAGAGGTACGTACCGCCCCTTGGTCGTTGCTCGAAGTGGTGCAGGGCCAGCGGGCTCTTTGCGGTCTTTTTATACAGGTGCATGGCCACAAAGCGGAAGAGCAGGTTGTCTGGTTGCTGCTGGGTCAACTGCTCGACCAGCTGAAGAGCCTCTTTGTCTTTTTGCCTGTCCAGGAGCTGCTGCAGGAGGGCGTAAAGAAGTTGCGCTTCCTGCTGAAAGGGGTGTGCTTGTGTGGCGGCTGCCCTCAGGCTTGCCATACCTTGTGTTACGCTGCCGCGCATGCCGATAATATCCAGGAACCACCTGTACCTGTCCGGGATGGAGCCGATGAGTACCTGCATCATTCCCAGCGTCTTCTTGTTGGGTGCAAAGTTGGGGTAACGCCTGGCGTTGGCGGTATACTGCTGGTAGGCTTTGTGGATGTCCCAGGCCGCGGATAAACGATTGCCAAACAGGAGCTTGCTTACTCCGATCTGCATTCTTAGTTCAGCCCGGGCAAAGTCGGTCCAGGCGTTTTGGGGACTGATTTTGGACAGTATGGCTAGGCGTTTTTCCTGTGTCTCCAGTAGCTTGTTGTAGGCCTTTGCATCCTGCTGCACGCATAGCGTCAGGAAGTCGCCGTAGTTGGCGACAAGGATGGCGGCGGCATTATCAGGCTGCTGCCGGAGCACCTGCTGCGCCAGCGTGTTGCCGCTCGATACTTTTAACTTTAAGAACTCGGCGTGCGCTTTGGCCAGAGCCGGCGTATAGGCAGAGGCAGCGCCGGCATTTCCGGCGAAGCCAAGCAACGCGAGCAGCAGCAAAAAAAAAGGATGGGGGTGAGCCATCCTTTTTGATAGTGTATGTAAGCGAACCTCGCTCAACTGAAATGTCTGATTAATAAACGCGCTGCTCCACACCAGCCAGAATACGGCCACAGTGCTCGCACACGATCACTTTCTTTTGGGCGGCGATGTCGGCCTGGCGCTGAGGAGGTACCGTGTTAAAGCAACCACCGCAGGCATCACGCTTTACTGTTACCACGGCCAATCCGTTGCGTACATTTTTGCGGATTCTGTTATAGGCGCTCAGCAGACGATCTTCGATTTGCGTAGAAGCATCGTTGCGCTCTTTCTCCAGTTTGTTCTCCTCTTCCTCGCTTTCAGAGACGATCTGCTCCAGTTCGTGCTTCTTGTTTTCGAGGTCCTTGCGACGCTCGTCCAGGCGGTGCTTCGTGCCTTCTATTTCGCTGTTCTTCTGATCGATCTGGTAGTGAGCCTCCTTGATCTTTTTCTCGGCGATCTGGATCTCCAGTTTCTGAAGCTCGATCTCTTTTGTGATCGCATCATACTCGCGGTTGTTGCGAACATTCTGCTGCTGGTCTTCATACTTGCGGATCAGGCCTTCAGCGTCTTTGATCGACTGCTTGCGCTGCGCGATAGACTCGTTCAGGGCAGCGATCTCATCATCAAATTTATGAACCCTTACTTCATAGCCTTCAATTTCATCTTCCAGGTCCTGAACCTCTTCGGGCAGGTCACCCCTTACGCGTCTAATTTCATCAAGCTGCGAATCGATGCTCTGGAGCTTTAATAGTGCTTCTAATTTGCTGGCTACCGTACTTTCCATGTAGTTAATAGGTGTATCTGATAGGGTTTGTGTTTACTTCCGATAAATAGACTGCAAAATTAGTGAATTTTTTTGAAATAGTATCATAAAAAATCTCCTTTGTAAACACCTCACTTTCATAGTGTCCGATGTCTGCGATCATCAGCCGGCCCTCCGCGTCGAAAAACTCGTGGTACTTTACATCGCCCGTCACCAGGGCGTCTGCCCCTGAGCGGATGGCGTCTTTGATCAGGAAACTTCCTGCGCCGCCACACACAGCCACACGCTTCACGCGTTGGGATCCGATGGGAGTATAGCGCACTCCCTGCAACTGCATCTTTTCCTTCAGGTATGTTAAGAACTGCTCTTCTGTCATTTCCTCCGTTAGGTCGCCGATCATGCCGATGCCCACTTCCTGGTTCTGGTTTTCCAGGCTGTACAGGTAGTGGGCCACTTCCTCGTAAGGGTGCGCCTCTCTTAAGGCGTTCATGATCCGGTGCTGCAGGTAGGCCGGAAAGATCACCTCAATGCGGTTTTCCTGTACCTGCTCCGCCTTGCCGGGTTGCCCAATAGTAGGGTTGGCCTTGTCGGAGGGTAGGAAACGCCCGGTGCCCTGCACCTGAAAGCTGCAGTTGCTGTACTCACCGATGTTGCCGGCCCCGGCCTGGTGCAGCGCCTGCAGCACTTCTTCCGTGTTTTCTACAGGAACGAAGGCCACAAGCTGCATCAGCGTTTGCGGCTTTCTGACCAGGATGCGCTGGTCTTGCAAACCCAGTTTGTCGGCGATCTTGGTGTTTACCCCCTGCAGTACATTGTCGAGGTTGGTGTGGCTGGCATAGATGGCGATGTTGTTCTGAATGGCTTTGATGATGGTGCGCTCCACATAGCTTTTGCCTGTCAGGGACTTCAGCCCTTTGAAGATGACCGGGTGATGCGCCACCACCAGGTTGCAGCCCTTCTCAACAGCTTCCCCGATAACCTCCTCCGTGCAGTCCAGCGTTACTAAAATCCCCTTTACCTCCTCGGCCGGGTTACCGGTTTGCAGGCCTGCGTTGTCATAGCTTTCCTGGTAGCGGAGCGGTGCCAGCTGCTCCAGGAGTTGGGTTACATCTTGTATTTTCGTCATAGTTCCTCCTTATAATTGTTGTTTCGCCACGGCACGTTAAAATTAATCTTAATTTTGCTTCCGTTACAACACGATGATCAAATACCTGAAACTACTCCTCTGGCCTGTGTCGCTGCTGTACGGTGGCATCATGCGCGTGCGTAATTTGTTTTACGACGTGGGCCTGTTCGCTGTGCAGCGTTACGACCTGCCCGTGATCGCGGTGGGCAACCTGACGGTGGGAGGCACTGGCAAAACGCCGCATGTGGAATATTTGCTACGGTTGCTGGGGAAGTATAGAACGGCCACCCTGAGCCGTGGGTACAAGCGCAAGAGCAGCGGTTTCCTGCTGGCAGATGAGCAGAGCACGGCAACGACGCTCGGCGATGAGCCATTTCAGTACCACCGTGATTTTCCGGGCGTGTCGGTGGCCGTCTGTGAAAAACGGGCAAAGGGAATGGAGCTCCTGCAGCACCTGGTGCCGGACCTGGACCTGGTGGTGCTGGACGACGCGATGCAGCACCGCGCCGTAGCCCCCTCGCTCAACCTCATGCTCACCGACTTTAACCGGCCTTTTTACCGGGATTTCGTCTTGCCTGCCGGTTTGCTCCGTGAGCCCAGGCGTGGTGCCAGGCGGGCCAGTGCCGTGATCGTAAGCAAATGCCCGCCCAACCTGAACGCATCCCTCAGGCGAACCATCACGCAGCATGTCTCGAAGTATACCGCGGCAGGAACCCCCGTCTTTTTTTCCTCTTTTACTTATGGTACGCCGGTGGCAGTGGGTAACCAGCTGAAGCTTTCGAAAGAGCTGATCCTGCTAACGGGTATCGCCAATCCGGCTCCTTTGCAGCAGTACCTGGCCAGCGAGGGCTACACTATCCGGCAGGTGCTGGTGTATCCGGACCACCACCAGTACACGATGCAGGACCTGATTAAAGTAAAGAAGCTGCTGCAGGACCCTAACCTGCAAGGCGCAAGTGTGCTAACCACCCGGAAAGACGCTGTGAAGCTGCTGGACGAGTCGCTTGTAGGGATGACGCAGCAGCTGCCTGTTTTCTATATTCCCATCGAGGTGGAGTTCCAGGAAAATGCAGTGCAATTTGATGAACTGGTACTGCGGCATGTGCAGGCGCGTTTAAGGCACAGCGTGCACTAGCCGGGCATAGGGGCAGGTTCTTTTGAAAGTATGGCCTCAATCCCCGTGCTTGTTGTACGAAAATCACTAATTTTGAAGCGTGAAAAGTAAGTTAATAGCCGGATTACTCCTCTTATGCTGTCTGCTGGCAGGCCCTGGTGCTTTTGCTCAGATTATAGATGATACGACGCAAGTGCTTTACGGGCCCCGAACCACCCTGCAGCTCTATGAGCGGGACGTACTGGAGGGGAGGCTGCAGCGCCAGCGTGTCGATACCCTGATCCACAACATGCAGGATGAGCGCTTCTGGTACAACGATACAGCCTATTACCAGCACCTGGGTAATCTGGGAACGGCCTCACAACCTTTACTTTACCGAATGCCGCAGGAGATCGGGGTGCGCCTGGGGAAGCGTGTTTTCGACCGCTACGCTTACAATCCGAACACGCTGAACTACTTTGACACCCGTTCCCCTTACTCGCACATCTACTATGTGCAGGGGCAGCGGGGCGAGCAGGTGTTCGAGGGCACCTATACCCGTAACATCACAGAGCGCTGGAACGCAGGCGTGGCCTATCAGATCCTGTCGGCCAACAAGCAGATAGGCACGGCCGAGCGCCGCGACGGCCTGATCGATAACCAGTCGGTGAAAGCCTATACGCACTACCGTTCCAAGAACGATCGCTACGACCTGTTCTTCAATTATACCTTCATGAAGCATGAGCAGATCGAAAGCGGGGGGATACGGCCGCTGCCGGGGGACACCCGCGACAGCCTCTCCGGCTACGAGACTGAGCAGGTATACCTGACCCAGGCAGCGAATGAAGAGTCCCGTAATAATTTTCACCTGACCCATATCTACAAGCTGGCCGGTGAAAACCTGAAGTTGTACCATACGGCGGACTGGTACCGCCAGGTAAACGAGTTTCAGGATGATGCGCCGTCCAGCGCTGTGAACGGTGGTGAGGCGGCCTCATTTTACCCGAATTTCTTTTACAGCCGCATGCGCACCGAGGACCGCACAGCGTACAGGCAGCTGCAGAACGTAATTGGCGTAACGGGCAACAGCAAGGTTTCTTTTTTCAAAGCCTTTATCAAGCACCGGAATGCCGGCATAGACTATAGCGTGTTAGAAACCGTGCACCCGGACACAGCAGATGTACGCGGGCGTATTACCGAGGGGGCGACCTACAATCAACTGTTTGTAGGGGGGCAGCTTCGTCTTTTCTATCAGAACAAAGCGGAGCTGTTCCTGGACGGCGAGTTTCAGCTGACACGCGATTACCGTGTCAGGGCGCAGGGCTTTCTGTGGGGGCTTCAGCTGTCGCAGGAGCGGGTGCTCCGCTCCCCGTCTTTGGTGGAGGAGTTTATGCTGAGCAACCACTTCCGCTGGGACAACGACTTTCAGAATACCGTCACAGACCGCACCGAGGTGTCTTTTGCGCGTAAGCTAGGGGAGCGTCAGCACCTGAAGCTGGGCGTTAACTTTACCAACATCAACCGCTATATCTACTTTAATGAGCAGGCCTTGCCGGAGCAGGTAAGCGGCAGCCAGCGCCTGATAGGGGCTGAGCTGGCGCACCACATCCGCTTCGGGCCGGTGCACTTCGAGAACTTTATCGCCTACACGAACACGGATGAAGCCGATAAAGTCAGGGTGCCGGAGTGGGTGTTTGACTCCAAGCTGTTCCTGCAGGGGAAGGTCTTCGGGAATGCGCTGTACGGGCAGTTCGGGGTGCAGGCCTACATGCCCACAGGCTATTTTGCCGATGCCTATATGCCGGTAACGCAGCAGTTTTACCTGCAGAACGAGTTTGAGCTGAAGACCTACCCGGTGATCGATGTGTTCCTGAACGCAGACATCAAGACCCTGAACGTTTTCCTGAAGATGAGCCACGTAAATTACGACCTGTGGGAGCCGGTTTACTTTACCACGCCATATTACCCTGGCATGCGACGTAGCTTTACCTTTGGCATCAAGTGGATGTTCTTTGATTAAAAGCTGATTTGACCCTGGAGATGGGTAGGGCCGGCCTGCACATTCCTTTATAATTACACTAGTACATATGTCTGCCACACAACCAACTAAAACCATACTGCGGCTTCACTTGCCCACAGACCCGCGGTGGGTAAACATCGCCGAGAAAAATATAGAGGATATTCTGGTGGATCATGCCTACTGCGAGCAGAAAGCGGCTACCTCAGGAATATCCCTCATCGTGAAGTATCCGGATAAAACCCGCCTGGTGGAGGAAATGACCGACCTGGTGGCTGAGGAGTGGGGACACTTTGAGCGTGTGCTGAGTGAGCTGAAAAAGCGAGGCTATAGCCTCGGGCGCAACCGTCCGGATGAGTACGTGGTGGAGCTGATGAAGCATATCCGCAAGGGCGGGAAAAGAGAAAGGCAGCTGATGGACCAGCTTCTGGTAAACGCCCTGATCGAGGCGCGCAGCTGCGAGCGGTTCAAGCTGCTCTGGAAAAACCTGCAGGATGAGGAACTGCAGAAGTTCTATTACGAGCTGATGGTGTCTGAGGCCGGCCACTATGTGAGCTTCGTGAAACTGGCCAAAGAGTACATGCCCGCCGAAGAAGTGGATGCCCGCCTGAACGAGCTTCTAGCCATAGAGGCCGAGATCATTAAAA
>JAJLKL010000243.1:0-3280 GCA_033838975.1 Hymenobacteraceae bacterium
TTCTTAGATGAGCGGGCATAGCTCAGGAAGGCCTGCATGTCCTGTTTCACAACGGGAGCCAGCAGGATCAAACCAACCATGTTCGGGATACTCATGGCAAACAGCATGGCATCCGAGAAGGCCACCACGCTGCCTAGCTGGATCGGAGCACCCAAAATGATAAAGGCGCAGAAAAGGATCTTAAAGCTGATGTCGGAGGCTTTGGTGTTGCCGAAAAGGTATGTCCAGGATTTAAGGCCGTAGTATGACCAGGTGATCATGGTGGAGAAGGCAAACAGGATCACGGCTGCGGCCAGGATGAGCGGGAACCAGCTAATAACAGTGGCAAAGGAAGCCGAGGTCAGGGCAATGCCATCGCCAATGTCCATGTTGTAGGCTCCTGTCACAACTATCACCAGGGCCGTCATGGTGCACACCACTACTGTGTCAATAAAAGGCTCGAGCGAGGCTACAAAGCCTTCGGTTACGGGTACGTTTGTTTTCACGGCCGAGTGGGCAATGGAGGCGGAGCCGATACCGGCCTCGTTGGAGAACATACCGCGGCGCAGGCCCTGGATCATTACACCTACCACACCGCCACCTAAGGCGGTTGCTGTAAAGGCGCCCTCAAAGATCGCCACGAAAGCGGCCGGAATCAGCGTGATGTTAGCCAGCAGCACGATGATAGCCGCCACTATGTAAATACCGCACATCAGCGGTACCACTTTCTCTGTTACACGGGCAATGCTCTTCATGCCGCCCAAAATTACAAGGCCAACCAACACGGACATGATCAGGCCAAAAATCCAGGCGTTACCGCCGCCGAAAAAAGAGCTCTCGCCACCGGTTACAGCGATAAACTGCTGCGTGGCCTGGTTGATCTGGAACATATTACCAGCCCCAATGGCTCCTCCTATACACATCACGGCAAAGAAAGCCGCCAGAAACTTACCCAGCTTGCCGAGGCCTCTTTCGCTCAGGCCCTTGTTCAGGTAGTGCATCGGGCCCCCCGACACTGTGCCGTCTTCGTGGTAGTCACGGTACTTTACCCCCAGCGTACAGGATACAAATTTGGAGGACATGCCGAACAGGCCCGCCATGATCATCCAGAAGGTGGCGCCGGGGCCACCCAGCGAGATTGCAATGGCCACGCCGGCAATATTGCCAAGGCCCACGGTGCCCGAAACGGCTGCCGTCAGGGCCTGGAAGTGCGTAACCTCGCCCGGGGCATCAGGCTGGTTATACTTGCCCCGCACAATGTCCACGGCGTGCTTAAAGCCTCTTATGTTGATGAAACCAAGGTAGAAGGTGAAAAACATCGCTCCGGCCAAAAGCCAAACCAGGATAAGCGGAATGCCCAAATCGTCCGTTACCTGCACTTCATAGAAGATGATGTCTGAGATAAACTGAGCAGTAGGTCCGATAGCGGCATCTATTTGCTGGTCGATGGTGGCTTCGGGCGCTCGTGCGAAAATGCTACTAACGGACGCCAGACAGAGTCCTGCGGATAGTAAGAATCTTTTCATTAGGTAGGATAAAATGTTTGTGAGTATTTTAAATATAGCCTTTTCTGCTGCCAATGTAAAATTTACGGCCATATTGCCTCTATGTGTGCATTTTTATATTGATATAGTTCAGTATATCGGGTTTGGGGCCTCTTCTGTTGCATGCGATGCCAAAATGGTGCGCAGGGAGAGGACGGCAGGTGGAGAGAAAAACGGGAAAATGTATAAGCGGGAACGAAAAAGGCTTAATTTTGAGAACCTGCAATCTTGCGGCAGGTAATAAGGCGTAACATTTAAAACGTATTTTAAACTGATGAAACTTCTGAAGAGTATAGCCTTGACGGCTATGCTGGTAGCCCTGCTGTCAGCTGCTGTGTTGGCACAAAAGCCAAAAGGAAAAGACCAACTCGTAACCATCGAAACCCCGCACGGGGAAATGAAACTGGTATTGTTCGATGACACTCCTCAGCATAAGGAGAACTTCCTGAAGCTGGCAAGGGAGGGCTTTTACGACGGTACTACCTTTCACCGCATCGTGGACGGGTTCATGATTCAGGGAGGGGATCCGAACACTAAAGACGATGATCCTCGTAACGACGGTACAGGCAATCCGGGGTACACCGTTCCGGCCGAGATCAATCCGGAGCACAAGCATGTGCGCGGAGCCGTGGCTGCTGCCCGCCAGGGAGACTTTGTAAACCCGGAGCGCGCCTCCAGCGGCTCACAGTTCTACATCGTGGAGAACCACGACGGTACGCCGGTGCTGGATGAGGCTTACACGGTGTACGGACAGGTGGTGGATGGCCTGGATGTGATCGATAAGATTGCCGAACAGCCCAAAGATGGCCGCGACCGTCCGCTTTCCGACATCAAAATGAAAGTGAAAGTGGAGGAGGTGAAGAAAAAGAAGATCGCCAAGAAGTATAAGTATAACTATAACACTCAATCGCTGGAAAAATAAAAGCTATGAAGAAAGTGCTGATTACAGGCTCGAATGGCCTGCTGGGGCAGAAGCTCACCGAATTACTGTTGCCGAAGCAAAACGTTGAAATCCTGGCAACCAGCCGGGGAGAGAACAAACTGGCCACTGTTTACCCCACACTCCCTTTCAGAAGTATGGACGTGACAGACAAGGAGCAGGTAGAGCAGGTAGTAAGGGAGTTCCGCCCGACGCACATCATTCATACCGCCGCCATGACCAACGTGGACCAGTGCGAAAATGACCGGGAGGGCGCCCTGCGCCTGAACCGCGATGCCGTGCAGTACCTGGTGGAGGTGTGCGAAAAGTACAGCGTGCACCTGGTGCATGTGTCCACTGACTTTATATTTGACGGGGAGAACGGCCCCTATACCGAGGAGGCGGAGGCAAAGCCGGTGAACTTCTACGGCGAGAGCAAGCTGCAAGCCGAGGAGATCGTGAAGCAAGCTAAGTGCAAATGGGCCATTCTGCGCACGGTGCTGGTATACGGCGTGGCGCACGATTACGGCCGCACCAACATCGTGCTGTGGGTGCGCGACAGCCTGCAGACCGGTAAGGTGATAAAGGTAGTGAACGATCAGTTCCGAACCCCTACGCTGGCCGAGGACTTGGCCATGGGCTGCTGGCTGGCTGTGGAGCATGATGCGGAGGGTATCTTTAACATATCAGGCAAGGAAATGCTGACGCCTTACGACATGGCGCTGCAAGTGGCCGACTACTTTGCGCTGGATAAATCTCTAATCGATAAAGCAGATGCCAGTACCTTCTCGCAGCCTGCCAAAAGGCCGCCCCGCACCGGCTTTGACATCAGCAAGGC
>JAJLKL010000244.1:0-5410 GCA_033838975.1 Hymenobacteraceae bacterium
GACAGCTACCGCGCCTGGTGGTAGGCGGACTAAAATCTTGGGCAGGCAGGATACCGCTCGGCAACACGGGTGGAGCCAACGTGCCGCCGCTCCGGCCTATGCCGATACCAGAAGACCTGCAGCGGATAATCAGCCATGCTCCCAAACCATAAGTTTAATCACTATGAATAAGAAAACAGATAAAAATATAGAAGAAGACTTTAAGCCGCTGGAGATCACTTCTCCCCGAACAGCCGAAGCTCCGGGGCCAAACGTGGGAGCCGAGTGCTGCTCCCTAGATGGCAAAACAAAGGTGCAAGGGGCAGAGGAGCACGAGGAGGCGGAGGAAGAAGCGAAAACCTCTTACATTCCGACGGCCATCAGCCTGTTCCTGCTGCTGACCGGTCTGCTGCTCGACTTCCTCGACACGCCCTGGTTCACGGGCTATGTGCGCTTTATAGTTTACGCCATTGCCTATGTGCTGGTGGGCTGGCGCGTGGTATGGCACGCCATCCGAAGCCTGCGGGGCAGCTTCTTTAACGAGTTCTTTCTGATGAGTATGGCCACGCTCGGCGCTTTCTACATCGGGGAGTATGCCGAGGGTGTCGCTGTGATGCTGTTCTACGTGATCGGGGAGCACTTTCAGGAGGCGGCTGTGCTGCGCTCGCGCCGCTCCATTAAAGCCCTGATTGACAACAGGCCTGATGAGGTAGGGCTGGTGACGAAAAACGGCATTAAAACGGTGAAGGCCAAAGAAGTACAGATAGGGGATGTGATACAGGTAAAGGCCGGCGAGAAAGTGGCCCTGGACGGGGAACTGCTTTCTGATAGATCATCCTTCAACACCGCCGCGCTTACCGGCGAATCAAAACCTGACACAAAGAAAAAGGGAGAAACCGTGCTGGCGGGTATGATTAACCTGGACCGGGTAATTGAGTTGAAAGTAACATCGGCCTATGAGAACAGCGCCCTGTCAAAGATTCTACGGCTGGTGGAGGAGGCCAGCAGCCGGAAAGCCAAAACACAGCAATTCATCACAAAGTTTGCGAAAGTATACACGCCCATTGTGTTCTTTCTGGCCGTGGGGCTTACCTTCATTCCATACATGTTTGTGGAGGTTTACAACTTTGATCAATGGCTGTACCGGGCGCTGATTTTCCTGGTGATCTCCTGCCCCTGTGCGCTGGTGATCTCTGTTCCGCTGGGCTATTTTGGCGGTATCGGGGCAGCCTCGCGCAACGGTTTGCTGTTCAAAGGTTCCAACTTCCTGGACCTGATGACGGAGGTAAACACCGTGGTCATGGACAAGACTGGCACCCTGACTGAGGGTGTGTTCAAGGTACAGCGAGTTGAGACATCGCTGCCTGACAAGGACTGGTTTCTGTCCGCGGTGGCCGCGCTGGAGAGCAAATCCACCCACCCCATCGCACAAGCCATCGTGGCCGAGGCCGGAGATACTTACAGGAAGCTCACGGTTGGCCAGGTGGAGGAAATATCCGGACATGGGCTGAAAGGGAAAGTGGACGGCAAAGAATTGCTAGTTGGAAATACTAGGCTGCTGGAGAGGTTTGGTATTCTTTATGACCCGAGCCTCAAGGAAATAGTGGAAACGATTGTGGTTGTGGCTGCGGACGGTACCTACGCTGGCTACATCACCATTGCCGACAAGGTAAAGGAAGATGCGCCGCTGGCCGTGAGCCAAATGAGGGAATTAGGCGTGAAAAAATTGGTGATGCTATCGGGTGACAAAGACTCCATTGTGCAGAAAGTGGCAGGCGAGCTGAAGTTGGATGAGGCACACGGTGGACTGCTGCCACAGGACAAGGTGAGCCAGGTAGAGAAATTCAAAGCAGAAGGCAGAACAGTTGCCTTTGTGGGAGACGGCATCAACGACGCACCGGTGATTACCTTTGCCGACGTGGGCATGGCTATGGGAGGGCTGGGCTCCGATGCGGCCATTGAAACGGCAGACGTGGTCATTCAGACAGATAACCCAGCCAAGATTGCCACGGCCATCACCATCGGTAAGAAGACCCGGCAGATTGTGTGGCAGAACATTGCTTTGGCCTTCGGCGTGAAGGCGATCGTGCTCATACTTGGTGCTGGCGGACTGGCGACTATGTGGGAGGCGGTGTTTGCCGACGTGGGCGTGGCATTCCTGGCCATCCTGAATGCTGTGCGGATACAGCGGATGAAGTTTAAATAACATATGGTTTGAGGGGGCGTCATACCTGAGCTATTGCCTGAAATTCCATTACCCCGATCAAGGTAAGCAGAAAGACACAAATATCAAGTATGCGGGTTTACCCCTTTGCTATGCTTTCCCGCTTATGCTCTTCTGGCTAGCGTAAAGGATTCGCGGAGCCAGTTTTTAACACTAAATGTCAATGCATCGTAATTAAGCCTATTCAACAATAACACAATGTATGGCACATGCACATGCTGTTTCGGCAGGCAGTCAGAATAAGAAACGGCTTCAACTGGTACTGGGAATTACGTTTGTCTACCTGTTGGCTGAAGTAATTGGAGGGCTTCTTACGAACAGTTTGGCTCTGTTGGCGGATGCGGGGCACATGCTGACTGACGTGGGGGGTATAGTCTTTGCCCTGATTGCCATCAACCTGGCCGAGCGGCCCGCCTCGCCAGAGCGCACGTACGGCTATTACCGGGCTGAGATCCTGGCGGCCCTGACCAACGCTGTCGTGTTGATCGGCATCTCCCTCTACATCCTCTACGAGGCTTATGAGCGCTTTCTGAACCCTCCGGAGGTGGAGAGCAAGGCTATGCTTCTCGTGGCGGCGGTGGGTCTAGTGGTCAACCTTGTGGGCATGTTTATCCTGCGTAAAGGGTCGAAGGAGAGCCTGAACATGAAGGGGGCCTACTTCGAGGTACTCTCCGATATGCTCACTTCCATCGGCGTGATCGTGGTGGGCGTGATCATGTGGACCACCGGCTGGTACTACGCAGATCCAATTCTGTCGGCTGGCATCGGGCTTTTCATACTTCCCCGCACCTGGGTGCTGCTAAAAGAGGCGGTAGGTGTGCTGCTAGAGGGAACACCCGCCGACGTGAACATCGAAGAGCTGCGTAGGTGCCTGGCAGGTGTGGCCGGTGTGGAGGATGTGCACGACCTGCACGTGTGGTCGCTGACTTCCGGTGTGAACGCGATGAGTGCGCATGTAGTGGTATCCCCTGATGGTTCAGAAGACTATAATCAGCTATTAACCAAGTTAAACAAGGCGGTTACATCCAGTTTCAAGATTTCGCACACTACCATACAGCTGGAGGGTAGTGGCTACAAGGAGGGCGAAACGCACATATAGTAGTGCTGAATATCCTTTATTCATAGCTTTATTTATATAATGGCAGAAGAAAACAAGAGTAAAAGCATCAGGGCAGCTTTCCTGCTGAACCTATTCTTTACCATTCTGGAGCTGGTGGGAGGACTGATCTCCGGCAGCATCGCTATTATCGCCGATTCCCTGCACGATTTTGCCGACAGCCTGGCTCTAGGCCTTGGCTGGTACTTTGAGCGCAAGTCGGAGAAGGAAAAGAGCAACGACCGCTATACTTACGGCTACAAGCGCTTCTCCATGCTGAGTGCGCTCATCAATGCCTTGGTGCTGATGCTGGGCGCCATCTACATTTTCTACGAAAGTATAAAGCGCATCATGAACCCGCAAATGCCCGATGTGAAGTGGATGCTCGGAATTGCGGTGCTGGGTGTGGTACTGAACGGAATCGGAGCCTGGAAACTGAAGTCAGGTAAGTCGCTCAACAAAAAAGTACTGACTATACACCTGCTGGAGGATACAGTAGGTTGGCTGGCAGTGTTCGTGGTGAGCATCATCCTGCTCTTCTGGGATATTCCTGTACTTGACCCTATCCTGGCCATCGTCATCAACCTGGCCGTGTTGATCCTTGTCAGCGCGAAGCTGGTGGACGTGGTGAAGGTGTTCCTGCAGCGGGTGCCCGAGGGAGTGAATGTTCCCTTGCTCAGGCAGAAAATCCTTTGCCTGGAGGGCGTGGAGCGGGTGAACCATTTTCACGTCTGGGGCCTGACTTCGGAGAAAAAGGTGGTGACAGTGCACGTGAAGATAAAGAACTTGGGACTGACTAATCAGAAAATTCTAAAGGCTAGAATCACTGAGGTATTCGAGGACATGGACACAGAGCACGTTACCATCGACATGGAGGACTTTAGCACCTATCTTGAATCGCTTTTTAAGGCCCATCAGCAACGCTTGAATGTGCTGGACGAGCAAACCCGGAGTATAGCGCTACAGTATGCAGAGGCGCTGTACAGCGGGGAGAAGCACTCTAAGGAAGAGGCTTTGGAGAGAGGCATCACAAAAGCAGAAATGGCGCTTAGAAATCTTTAATCACTATACTACGAATATTAACGGAGGGCAAATTAACCGCCACCAAGGCCACCAGAAAGCCGAAAATAGAAGATACGGAGAGCATGCTTGCCTGTATCAGGTCTCCCAATTTTAAGAGGATGTTACAGATTTATTTGACAACAGTCCCCAAAGACCATTCTCTTCTTGCCGTCTTACGGAATAATTGTAATTTTTACTTATTGAGATGAAGTAAATAAAACAAACAGAAAGTTTTAATAGCACCCGCATCAGCAAGGGTCAAAAGCTGAAGCTAAAGTTGATTGTACCCATCTCTTAACCAAATACACATCAAGAAATTTTATTGCAAAATTGGCTGTTGAAACAAAATGAATCAGGGCGTATCCAACAACCTTATCACCTCCTCAATTTGTGTGGAAAATTCACTTTGGGCGAGCTTTAGCTTTTCAACGGCAATGCTGTTGAGGCTGTGGCTGTTGGATAGCTTTTCGTGCTTTTCCAGGATATCGAAGTTGTCGGAAAAAAGAAGGTCAACGTGAAAATGCTTGCTGTAGAAGCTGAACAGAAGTAAAAGCAACTCAATCGTCCCTCCCACCCCGTTCTCCAGCCGGGATATCTGGTTCTGGTTCACCCCCATGGACTCTGCCAGGCTCTCCTGCGATAAATCAAGCCGCTTTCGCAGCAGCTTTAGCCTTTGGCCTAACTCCTGTATGCTCACGCTCATACCTGTAACGCTGTGATTAGTGTCTTAACCTCATTTCTAATTTTATTGTAGTTTGCTCTCAGGATTTGGTCTTTTTGGTCAGGGGTGCCAAAGTTATAAAATTTTGGCAGGTCAAGATACTGCTTTTCTTCCTGTTGTATGTTATCAAGGTCAAGATTAATTTTACAGTGGTAGGTACTGGCAACGTACTTTCCGCTATACGCTTCGCTATCGGAAGCCACCTGGCCTACCAGTTCACCGGTCTGCAGATTGGCAATTTTTGATGCCGGAATAAGCGGTCCCATTTCCTCGTTCATGTTCACCGAAGTACGGTTCCGGTCCACACTGAGCCCCTCCTTTAGCTGCC
>JAJLKL010000245.1:0-3876 GCA_033838975.1 Hymenobacteraceae bacterium
TTATGTTATCGCCGGCGACTGTCTCGCCGTTTGATGATGCAATATTACGGCGGTTAAGCTTAATACGCAAGCGTGGCGCTAAAAAAATCTTTGGCCTAACTTTAAGATGCTGTAAATCAGCTTTAAAATTTTAGTTGGTAATGTAGAGCACATTGCCGGCCAGCGAGGTTTGGTACTGCTTCAGGCCATACACGGCCGGGCCAGCCATTACGCCCCCCTGAAAATTGAACTGGGAGCCACAGCACTTGTCGATGATAAACAGGTTCGACTGATCCGCTTCTACCTTAGCGCAGGGGGCGGTAGGGTCGTAGGGGCAGGCACGCTCAAAAGCCAGGTACACGTTAGGACTTTGCCGTACCACCATGATGCCCTTATAACCGGCGTTAATGTAGGCATAGCCGCCATCCTGGCGCAGCATAGGGTACTGCAGGCTGCTTACGTTTATCTGCTCGCTTACCAGCACATCCGGTATGTTGGGGCTAACGCCGGTGTCTTTGCAGGCGCTGACCAGGAAAAGCAGGACCAGCAGGGACCAGAGCTTACTCATAGGTATAAAAGCCCTTGCCCGACTTGCGGCCATGGTGGCCAGCGTCCACTTTTTGCTGCTGGATGCGGCTTGGTCTGAATTTCGCGTCATAATGAAAAGCCTCGAACATGGAGGTGGTTACCGAATAATTAGTATCAACACCGATCAAATCCATTAGTTCAAAGGGGCCCATCTTAAAGCCGCTGGCCTGCATCAGCTTATCGATCGTCTCGACATCGGCTACTCCCTCTTCCAAAAGCTTCAGACCTTCCACATAAAAGTGACGGGCCACACGGTTTACGATAAAGCCCGGGGAGTCCTTTGCCATAACGGCCGTTTTTCCCAGCTGCTCGGCCAGTTGCTTTACAGTTTCGGCCGTTTCCGGGGAAGTGGCGGCGCCGGAGATCACCTCCACCAGCTTCATGATGTGGGCCGGGTTAAAGAAGTGCATCCCCACCACGCGCTCCGGGTTCGGTATGGAGGCTGCTATCTGGGTGATCGGAATAGAGGAGGTGTTGGAGGCCAGGATGGTGTCGGGGGTATTGATGGCCGCCAGTTCTTTGAAGATGCTTTGCTTTACCTCCAGGCGCTCTACCACAGCCTCAATGATCACATCGCAGCTCAGTTGCAGGGTGTCGCCGGTAAAGGTGAGGTTATTGAGCGCTGTTTGCTTGTCTTCCTCCGTTAGTTTGCCCCGCTCAATGCCTTTGTCCAGGTTTTTGGTGGTAGTGGTTCGGGCTTTTTCCAGTACCTGTGCATTGATGTCAAACAGAATGGTTTTATACCCTGCCTGCGCGCAGATCTGGGCGATGCCCTGCCCCATGGTGCCGGCTCCAACCACGCCTATGGTCTTGATATCCTCTAACCTCATAGTTTCAGTTCTCTTTAAAAAAGATGAGTGAATGCTTGGCTATACTCCTACGGCAAAACATTCACTCATCCTATTGTTCAGTCATTCAAAATTCTAGATCACTCCTTCGAACTGGCGCAGGAAGCGCACATCGTTCTCCGTGAAAAGGCGCAGGTCGCGTATCTGGTACTTGAGCATGCTTATGCGCTCAATGCCCATACCAAAGGCGAAACCAGAGTATACTTCCGGGTCAATGCCGCAGCTCTGCAGTACGGCAGGATCTACCATGCCGGAGCCGCCTATCTCTACCCAGCCGCTGCTCTTGCAGATGTTACAGCCCTCGCCTTTGCAAATAAAGCAGGAGATGTCGATCTCGGCGCTTGGCTCCGTGAACGGGAAGAACGACGGGCGGAAACGGATCTTGGTGTCCTGCCCGAACATTTCCTTGGCGAAGTAATACAGGGTCTCCTTCAGGTCCTTGAAGCTCACGCCCTTGTTCACGTACAGACCCTCTACCAGGTGGAACACCATGTGTGCACGCGCCGATATGGCCTCGTTGCGATACACACGGCCCGGCATGATGCTGCGGAGCGGTGGCTGATTATTCTCCATCAGGCGCACCTGCACCGTAGAGGTATGCGTGCGGAGAAGTTTATCCTTGTCCTCGCTTACGAAGAAGGTGTCCTGCATTTCGCGGGCAGGGTGGTTTTCCGGGAAGTTGAGAGCGGAGAAGTTGTGCCAGTCGTCCTCCACCTCCGGGCCTTCTGCCACATTAAAGCCGATGCGCTCGAAAATACGTACGATCTCCTGGCGCACCAGCGAGAGCGGGTGGCGCGTGCCCAGGGTGTTTGGCACTGTCGGCAGGCTGAAGTCGAACGAGGCTTCCGCGGCTGTGTCGGCGGCATTACTTAGCTGGTCCTGCGCCTGGTCAAAACGCTCCTGGGCGCGGTTCTTCAGCGTGTTTAACTGCTGTCCCACCTCGCGGCGCTGCTCCGGCGCCACCTCCTTCAGGTTATTGAACAGATCGGCGATGCGGCCCTTACGGCCAATATAGGCAATGCGGAATTGCTCCAGTTCGGCAGCGCTGGTTAGGGGTGCTGCTTCTATCTCTCTTGCTACTTCTTGTATGTTCTCAACCATAATACGCAAAGATAATAAATTGGCGCGTTCTGTCTCTATCTCAGGTGTTCACTTTGGGTACGGGAAAAAGCCGAGCAGGATCAGGATCTGAAGGGTTGAAGGAAAGGGCGTGGTTCTAAGCTTTAGCCTTTACACTGGCGCAGGCATCCACTTGTGCCGCTCAGGCCTTCTCCGTAGGCGATTCTCATCCCCTGCCCCTTCAAAGGGGGACTTTTACTCACTTGCACTCTCTCCCAGGGACAGGAGAGGGTGCAAGAGCAGTAGTTACAAAGAAAGCAAACCTATTCCCACCTTCACAAAACAGCCACTATGAAAGTATAAAACTGCAGAGGCTTATCTACTTAGAGCCATCGGTAAATTGCAGAACCAACAGAACCTTCGTAGCTTACCGACGCAAACCCTGCGTTTACCGACTTCTCTGCGGGACCTGCCTATCTCCTGTAGACGCGCAAGCCTGTTTCCTGTACCTTTGAAACAGAAACTAAAGAAACGGAACTATGGAAAACAGAGATCGAAACCCGAACAGAAACTATGACGACTGGGAGGACCCGCGTCCTCATACCTCCAGTGGCAAAGTGTTAGCCGGCCTGCTGCTGATTGTGGTGGGCGTGCTGATCCTGGCCTCTAAGCTTGACCTTTTCTTCCTGCCGGGCTGGGTGTTCTCTTGGCAGATGTTCCTGATCGTGCTGGGCCTGTTTATCGGCTTCCGGCAGAACTTCAGGCGATCCGGATGGGTGATACTGGTGCTCATCGGCGGTGTGTTTCTGGTCAACGACCTGATTGAGGGTTTTAACCTGCGCATCTTCTTCTGGCCCATTCTGCTCATTGGTTTGGGGCTGTGGGTGATGCTGAAGCCGCGGGGGCGCTACAACAGGCGCGTGCAGCAGGCACCACGTGTAAACGACGCACCTCCGCAGGAGCCTTATAACTACCGGGCAGCCAACGAGCCGGAAACGGACATTGATACAGGTGCTTACGCCGACGGCACCTACTCTTCGCAGGATGTGGTGGACGCTACGGCAATCCTGGGGGGCATCAAGAAGAACATCATCTCCAAGAATTTCAGGGGCGGCGAGATCGTGAGCGTGTTCGGCGGAACAGAGATCAACCTGAGCCAGTCAGACATTCAGAAGCCGGCCGTGCTGGAGGCTACCCAGATCTTCGGGGGCACCACGCTGATCATACCGCCGCACTGGGAGGTGAAGTCGGAGATCGTTTCCATACTGGGCGGCACGGACGACAAGCGCCCCATGCCAACCGGTGGCTATGATCCCAATAAAGTGCTGGTTTTAAAGGGGACCTCGCTTTTCGGAGGCCTTCAGATCAAGAGTTACTAAAGGTATAAGTGTATGGCTGCCGT
>JAJLKL010000246.1:0-3408 GCA_033838975.1 Hymenobacteraceae bacterium
GCCCGAAGTTGTGTGGTAGCTCAATAAACCCGCCGAACAGCGAGAGGATAGCCAGGATGATGAGGGGCACCGTGATGATCTTACCGGGAGGGTGCGCCACATGCGTTTTGCTCTCGCCGAAGAAGGTCATGAACACCATCCGGAAGGTATAAATGGAGGTGATAAAAGCCCCGGCCAGTCCGGCTGCGTAGAGCCAGATACTGCCCTGCGGCCCTGCCAGCGTATACCACAGGATCTGGTCTTTGCTGTAGAAGCCGGCGGTGATCACAGGCAGGGCCGCCAGTGAGGCCGCCCCGATCAGAAAGGTCCAGAACACAACCGGCATGCTTCTGCGGAGTCCGCCCATGTGGCGCATATCCTGCTCATGGTGCAGCGCCAGGATGATGGCTCCGGCACAGAGGAAGAGCAGTGCCTTGAAGAAGGCATGGATCATGAAGTGGAAGATACCCGCCGACCAGGCACCCACACCCAAAGCCAGGAACATGTACCCGATCTGGCTGATGGTGGAGTAGGCGAGTACCCGTTTGAGGTCATATTGGGTGAGGGCAGAGAAGCCAGCCAGCAGCAGGGTAACAGCTCCTACCACGGCCACGGCTAGTTGCGCCACTGGCGCCAGCTCAAAGATCACGTACAAGCGGGCAATCAGGTATACACCGGCTGTTACCATGGTCGCGGCATGTATAAGCGCCGAGACAGGGGTAGGGCCAGCCATCGCATCCGGAAGCCAGGTCTGCAGCGGCAACTGCCCGGATTTTCCTACTGCACCGCCCAGCAGCAGAAACGCAATGATCATGGCCAACTGAGACCCTACTTCCCAGGTCTGCGCCGCCTCCAGCGAAATGGTCTGGATGTGCAATGTGCCGAAGGCCTGAAAGAGCATGAAGAGCCCGATGGCCATGGCCGTATCGCCCACGCGGGTAATGATGAAAGCCTTGCGGGCAGCGTAGCCATTGGCGGGCTCCTTGTACCAGAACCCGATAAGCAGATAACTGCAGAGGCCCACGCCTTCCCAGCCCAGGTAAAGTAGCAGCAGGTTGTCGGCCATCACCAGCACCAGCATGGAGCCCACGAACAGGTTCATACAGGCAAAGAAGCGGGAGAAATCGCCATCCTCGGCCATGTATGCCGTGGCGTACAGGTGAATGAGGAAGCCCACGAAGGTGATCACAAAAATGAAGACCATAGAGAGGGCATCCAGGTGAAAAGCAACCGACGGACTGAAGCCGGCCACACTAAACCACTGCCATACCTCCTGATGGTAGTAGGCCGGATTCTCGGATAGAAACTGGAGGCCGAGCAGTATCGTGACAAGAGCTGCTGTACCTACACTTCCGACGCCAAGCACAGCTACCAATGCACGGGATAAGCGGTTGCCGAAGAGGACCAGCAAAAGAGCCCCCAGAAAGGGCAGGGCGGGTATTAACCAAAGTAGATCTGCCATAGCGTTATCCTTTCATAATGTTGGCTGCGTCACTGTCGAGTGTCTTGAGCTGGTGATAGATCTGGAGGATGAGGGCAAGCCCCACGGACACCTCTGCGGCGGCCATGGTGAGGATGAAGATAAACATCACCTGCCCGTCTGGCTGTACCCAGCGTGTGCCTGCCACGATAAAGGCCAGACCCGCCGCATTCAGCATGATCTCCACCGAAATGAGCATGAAGATGATGTTACGCCGGATGATGACGCTGATCAGGCCCAGCATAAACAGGATACCTGCCAAGAGCAGGGCGGCTTCCATGGTGGATGCATTCATGCGGCTGCGCTCCTTTCCTGTAAAAAGCGGTGAACGACTTTTTTCTTCTGCCTGCCCAGGTGATAGGCCCCCACGATACCGGCTGTCAGGAGGATGCCGCTGAGCTGTACCCCGATGATGTAAGGCCCGAAGAGGGCCAGGCCGACAAACTTGGCGTCCACGGCTACCACAGTACTGGCAGCAGGCGTGTCAACGGCTACCAGGATGTATACCAGCTCTGCCAGCAGCACCGCCGACAAGATAGCCGGCCCCACCCAGGTAGTTGGCTGCATCCATTCCTTTTCCCGCTGCACGTCCTCCTGTGACAGGTTCAGCATCATGATCACGAAGATGATAAGCACCACGATGGCCCCGGCGTAGATAATCACCTCCAGGGCCGCCATAAAGGGAGCCCCCAGGGTAAAGAAGACCACGGCCACCGCCAGGAAAGACACCACCAGGTAGAGCAGGGCGTGAATGATGTTGTAGCGGGTAATCACCATGATGGTGGAGAGCACGGCCACCGCTGCGGCTATATAAAATGTCAGTTCCATAGGCTTTAGGGGATTAAGCTTTTGATGTCTACCGGAGGGGCTTCGTTTTCGGCCTCGCCCTTGCCTTTACCGCCAATCGCCAGGCCAGCCACCTTGTAATAATTGTAGCCGGGATATTTGCCCTGACTGTTGATGAGCAGGTCCTTTTTCTCGTACACCAGGTTTTGGCGGTTATACTCGCCCATCTCGAAGTCGGGGATGAGCTGGATGGCATAGGTAGGGCAGGCGTCCTCGCAGTAGCCGCAGAAAATACAGCGGGAGAAGTTGATGCGGAAGAAGTCCGGGTAGCGCCGGCCGTGTTCGTCTTCGGTGGCCTGCAGGGCAATGCAGTCTACCGGACAGGCCACAGCGCAGAGGTTGCAGGCCACGCAGCGCTCGCCGCCGTCCGGGTCGCGGGTGAGCACGATGCGGCCCCGCCAGCGGGTCGGGAGTATCGGCTTTTCTTCGGGATACTGTATGGTCTCCCGCTTATGGAATGCGTGCAGAAACGTGAGCCACATACTGCGCAACAAACTAAACATAGCTGCTCCTTTCGTTTAATAGTTTTAACACTGTCCCCTTGAGGGGACCACAGGGGTGTTTACACCTGCGGAATTATACTTTGTTTGGAAGCTGTAGGGGCTTCAGCCGTACCTGGCACCCCTATAGTCCCTTCAAGGGGACAGCTACCGCTATTACTTTATGCTTCTGTCATCTTTCGCTGTGCCGGGTCTAACCACCCCTAAACCCTCCTTGTCCAAGGCGGGGAACTTTTCTTACTTCTCAACCTGAATTAGTTTGTAGCACACGTTTCATTTGTTTTTATTCATGTTGTTATTCCTCAACCAACTCTACTATTCGGATCAGCATTTCAAATAGTACTTCCAAGTTCCCAGCCTTAGAAAAGAAGGGGTTAGGGGTGGTTGGATAATTCACTCATTCACTCATTCAAAATTCACTCACTCAACCACAGTACCACTCCAGCCGTCACTACCAGGTTCAGCAAGGTCAGCGGCAGCAGCACTTTCCAGCCGTACTCCATCAACTGATCATACCTTGGACGTGGCATGGAGGCACGCAGCAGGATGAAGATCATCAGGAAGAAGAGCGTTTTGAGGATGAACCACACGATGGGCGGCAGG
>JAJLKL010000247.1:0-7875 GCA_033838975.1 Hymenobacteraceae bacterium
CTGCAAGAGTATTTTCGCCAGCATGACGCGCATGCGCCAGCCCCCCGAAAAAGAGGCCAGCGGCTGCTGCAGCTCCTCTGTGCTAAAGCCGAGTCCCTCCAGTATGGCCTCCGCCTCCGCCTGCATCGTGTACCCGCCCAAGGCCTCAAAGCGCTCCTGCAAACCGGCCAGCTTGTCCACCAGGCTATCGTGGAAATTATTTTCGAACTCCACCAGCACCTGGTCTATCTCCTTTTGCAGGCTCAGTGCCTCCCCGAAGGCCTGCATGGCAACCGAAAGGATGCTTTCGTGCGTCTCATAGCTGAGCAGGTCCTGGTTCAGGAAGCCTATGGTGGTGTCCTTGCTCATCTGAATGCTGCCCCCGTCCGGCTGGTACTCCCCTACGATCAGGCGCAAGAGCGTGGACTTACCTGTACCGTTCAACCCGATAAGGCCGATCTTATCTTTAGGCTTGATGTGCAGGTTGGCGTCCTCATACATCGGACGGCTGCCAAAATGAAAGCTAAGGTTATTGATGGATATCATGATGCGTCTAGGAAATACTCTGAATGCAAAGGTACTTAAATTTACACGTCAGGTAAAGGCACAAACCTGAAGAAGCTCTTTTGCTGGCAGGCTTTGGCAGCAAACCGCCCTCCCGCAGCACAGCTTGCCGTTACCGCCCGGTAAAATAGTTTCGCTGTACTTTGCTATATTGCAACCTTCTCATGAAGTGGTATCTTTGCCTTTGTGCCCGGCATCATTACACACTGATAACCAGACAACTGAACACAGAACCGGCACTAAGTTTGATACCTCTTTAAAACAGATACAGGTGAGCTCAGCCGGACAGGCAGCAGCAGCCTCAGATTTTACGAAGTTCACTGCGCAGGATTAAACAATTAGCACCTGTGCACGTTTCATACATTTGTTCTTAGTGAAACCTGACTGTTTTAAGGGTTTTAAAGAAAGCCAAAAGCTATATACCATGATCGCAATTGCTTCGCTTTTAGACAAGAAAACTTCAGACCGGGTCTCTGAGCTGACAGAGAACCTGGAACGAAAGTTTGGTTTAAATGGAGTGAAGATGACTCCTTACCCACACCTGACGCTGCTTACGGCCGAGGTAGCCGACATGGAGGAGCTAAAGCAGTATCTGGAGCAGACCTGTATGGAGACCAACAGCTTTACGGTGCGCACAACAGGTCTGGGCATCTTTCCGGGGGAGAACCCCGTGATTTATATACCGGTGCTGCGCACGCCACCGCTAAACCAGCTGCACGCACGCCTGCACCGCGACATATCAGAGATGAGCACCGAGATGGGCGTTTACTATAACCAGAACATGTGGTTGCCGCACATTACGCTTGCATTGGGCGATACGACTCCGGAGGTGCTGGGGCCTGTGCTTGCCTACCTGTGCCAGTATAACTTTAACTGGGAAATTACGCTGGATAACCTGACCATCCTACAGAAATGCGGCGACTATTTCCTGAAGGATGACGAGTTCAGATTCGGGAGGCCGGAGCTTATCTCCTGAACCACGCGTTAGCCCCTGCTTTTTGCTTCTTCACTCCACTCCTGTACCCACTCAGCGTGGCAGAAGAAAAATTCTGCACCATTCAGTGCAGTGCCCCTATTCTTAAAGTACAAGCTGCCTACTCCACTTCCGCAAGCTTCACCGAACCTACTTTATCTGCCGCGGCACGAGCCCCACATTCACCCGGCACCCAAGATCAGGCTGTAAGCAACAGTTTTTTTCTGATACCTGTACCTGCCTGGCCAACGTTGCCGCTCCTGCCTCGACAGGCAGATACTACCACTGTTGCCGCCATCTGCTTTATATCCAATTTTAATCTTATTTTAATTTAAGGGCGGCAAAACAAAGTCCAACGCTACTCTTCTTACATCCGTAATTTCTTCAGGAAGAAAACATGGTGTTTCAACGCCATTGATCCTTAAAAAACAGGCTTTAGAACCCCATTTCTGTTCATTTACACAAGCCGCCAGCTGTGAATTTAATTACACCTTGAGCAAAACACATAAATAATGAAAAAAAGAGAGAACAACGGTAAGCACTACAACCCGTCAGGCCGCAAGGTTGACGAGAACAGCAAGAACAGGCAACTCGACGAATTCAGAAGAGACAACTCGGAGCAGTACCTGACAACCGAGCAGGGGGTACGGATCAACCACACCGACGACTCCCTGAAAGCCGGATCACGCGGGCCGACCCTCATGGAGGACTTCCACTTCCGCGAGAAGATGACCCACTTTGACCACGAGTCGATGCCGGAGCGGGTAGTGCACGCCAGAGGCTCAGGAGCACACGGCTACTTCCAGCCTTACGACGACTCGTTGAAGGAGTTCACGAAAGCCAAGTTCCTGACGGACCCGGACACGAAAACACCTGTTTTTGTGCGCTTCTCTACTGTGGTTGGCTCACGGGGTTCTGCCGACACCGTGCGCGACGTAAGGGGCTTCGCAACGAAGTTCTTTACGGAAGACGGCAACTATGACCTGGTAGGCAACAACATCCCTGTCTTCTTCATTCAGGACGCCAATAAGTTCGCTGATCTGGTCCATGCCATCAAACCGATGCCCGACAATGAAATCCCTCAGGCCTCAGCCGCGCATGACACCTTCTGGGATTTCGCCTCGCTCATGCCGGAGATCAACCACATGATCATGTGGCTGCTTTCTGATCGGGGTATACCGCGCAGTTTCCGCATGATGGATGGTTTCGGGGTCCACACTTTCCGTTTCATAAACGAGCAGGGAAAAGGCACTTTCGTGAAGTTCCACTGGAAGCCTAAGCTGGGGGTTCACTCGCTGGTATGGGATGAGGCGCAAAAGTTAGCAGGCAAAGACCCGGACTGGCTGCGCCGCGACCTGTGGGAAGCCATTGAAATGGGAGACTACCCGGAGTTTGAACTGAACGTGCAGCTGGTGCCGGAAGAAGACGAGTTTAAGTATGACTTTGACCTGCTGGATGCCACCAAGATCATACCAGAGGAGCTGGTTCCGCTGCGACCGGTAGGACTGATGACCCTGAACCGCAACCCAGACAACTTCTTTGCCGAAACAGAGCAGGTGGCTTTCCACCCGGGCAACCTGGTACCCGGCATCGATGTAACCAACGACCCGCTGCTGCAGGGCCGCCTCTTCTCCTACATCGACACGCAACTGAACCGCTTTAACAGCGCCAACTTCACTGAGCTGCCCATTAATCGCCCTGTGGTACCAGTGCATAACAACCAGGGCGCCGGCTTTATGCGCCATACCATTGACAAAGGCAAGGTAAACTATTGGCCGAACTCCCTGGGTGGCGGCTGCCCGATGATGGCGCCGGAAAACATGGGCGGCTATGTGCATTACATGGAAAAGGTGGAAGGGCATAAGATACGGGCGCGAAGCGAGAGCTTTAATGACCACTACAGCCAGGCTACCCTTTTCTGGAACTCAATGACGGACTCAGAGAAACAGCATATCGTGAACGCCGCTCACTTCGAGCTTGGCAAGGTAGAGACAAAAGCGATCAAAGAGCGCATGGTGGGTCACTTCTCCAAGATTTCCATGGACCTGGCCGAGCGGGTTGCCAAAGGCATTGGAGTGGAGGTTCCGAAAAACTTTGACCAGGAGTCTACGGGCAATTACGAGAACAACGATGCCAGCAAGAAGATGAAAAGCGGCAAGTCTGTAAAAGAAACCGTCTTTGTAAGCATGGAGCGTCGAGATAAGGTCGAAACCGTGAAATCCAGGAAGATTGCCATACTGCTGGAGGATGGATTTGACTACAACGAGGTGATGCAGGTAAAGCAGGCCCTGGAAAATGCGGGTGCGCACACAAAGGTGGTTTCCAAGTTCCTGGGCATGAAGAAGTCCATGAACGGTGAAGAGGTGAAAACTGACAAGCACCACGTGGCAACCGGCTCCATCATGTACGATGCCATCTACATCCCCGACGGCGAGAAGAGCATCGAAGCCATGATGAAGGAAGGTGATGCGATCCACTTCATTAGCGAAGCCTTTAAGCACGGTAAGGCCATCGCCACCTCCGGTAACGGTATAGGCCTGCTGCAGAAAGCTGGTATACCCGGGGTAGAGTTCGCAGGCGAAAGCTCCCGTAATGTGGTCTCCGATAAAGGGGTGGTAACCGCCGGTAACGATGCGGAGGCAGAAGAGTTTGCCGAGAGTTTCATGGATGCGATCAAGAAGCACAGGCACTGGAACCGTGATGAGAAAATGATGGTGCCGGCCTAAGCTACTGACATAAAGCAAACAAAAGAGGGTGCCCAGCAAGGACACCCTCTTTTGTTTTATCAGGAATGATATGTATTACATATCCAGCACCATGGCAAAAATCAGTGGTGCTACGATAGTCGCATCCGACTCGATCATGTACTTAGGCGTGTCTTTGCCCAGTTTACCCCATGTGATCTTCTCGTTCGGCACGGCACCTGAGTAAGAACCGTAGCTTGTTGTTGAGTCAGATATCTGTGCGAAGTAGCCCCAAAGCGGAACACCCTCACGCTGCAGGTCCTGGTGCAGCATCGGTACCACGCAGATCGGGAAGTCGCCGGCAATACCACCGCCAATCTGGAAGAAACCAATGGTAGATTCTTCTTTAGCTGTTTCTGTATACCAACCCGCAAGCTCCATCATGTACTGGATACCAGTTTTTACAGTGTGCACATTCTTGATGTCACCACTGATCACATGGCCCGCATAAATGTTACCCAGCGTAGAGTCTTCCCAACCTGGGCAGATGATCGGAAGGTTCTTTTTGGCCGCCTCTAGCATCCAGCTGTTCTTAGGGTCGATCTGGTAGTACTGCTCCAGCTCTCCGCTTAGCAGGATCTGGTAAAAGAACTCATGCGGAAAGTAAGCCTCACCCGCCTGGTCAGCTTTCTCCCAGTACTTCAGCACCACATGCTCCAGACGGCGCATCGCCTCCTCTTCCGGAATACAGGTGTCCGTTACACGGTTCAGGTGGCGGCTCAGCAGCGCCTCCTCATCAGCCGCGGACAGCTCACGGTAGTTTGGCACGCGCTCATAGAAGTCGTGCGCCACCAGGTTAAAGATATCCTCTTCCAGGTTAGCACCTGTACAGGAAATCGCGTGCACCTTATCCTGACGGATCATCTCGGCAAGGATGATGCCCAGCTCGGCAGTAGACATAGCACCTGCCAGTGTGATCAGCATTTTGCCACCGTTGTTCAGGTGTGCCTTATATCCCTCGGCAGCGTCGATCAGAGAAGCTGCGTTAAAATGTTTGTAGTGTGTCTTTAAGAAATTCGATACGTTCATAATATGTAGCTTAAAGCCAGCTTAGCGCTTTTTAGGCTAAGGAGCGGCAAGTTAAGACAATTTCGCTATTCGTTGTTCGCTATTTATTATTCGAGTTTATACTAATTTCGGAGGCTATTGTTCTAAACGCCCCATTAGCGGTGCTGTAAGGCTCAATTAACTCACCCGCTGCCTTTTGCGCCTACTTTGCCGGCTGCTCAATAATCAGGTTATGGTTGGTGTAGATGCAGATATCGGCCGCAATGTTCAGCGCCTCCCGCACCATCTCCTCTGCCGACAGTTGCGGCGCGTGCTTTTTAAGTGCCAAAGCGGCAGCATGGGCATACATACTTCCCGAGCCAATGGCTGCGATCTGGTTGTCTGGCTCCAGCACGTCCCCCGTGCCTGAGATGATCAGGAGTTCCTCCTTGTTGGCCACCACCATCATAGCCTCCAGCTTACGCAGGTACTGGTCTTTGCGCCAATCCTTGGCCAGCTCAATGGCCGCACGCTTCATGTTGCTCTGGTAGGCGTTCAGCTTCTCCTCAAAGCGCTCCAGCAGGGTAAAGGCATCGGCGGTGGAGCCGGCAAAGCCTGTGACAATCTTGCCGTCGAGCAGCTTGCGGATCTTCTTCACATTGCTCTTGGCGATGTGCTTGTCCATGGTCGCCTGTCCGTCGGCACCCAGGGCCACTTCTCCGTTATGATAAATACCTACTACAGTGGTTGATCTTATTTTAGCCATGTATCATCTGTGGTTTAATATGAGACAAAAGCATCTCTCCCATTTGGCAAGAGTTGCTATCAGTAAAGCTACGGTTTCTTCAAACAAAAAGCCAAAGCTGCCCGGCATGCCAAATTGGCCGATGTGTGAGCTACCTGAAAACCCGTAAATTAAGGTTGCGTTAAGATCAACTATGAGCAGAGCCTTTACAAAAGAAGATGACTCCCTGCAGGCGCCCATCATTCCACCACGGGCGGCCTTGCCTCCGGGTGTGCCGAACTACGTTACCCCCCGTGGCCTGCAGCAGTTACGCGAGGAGCTGGAGGAACTGGAAACCGAAAGAACAAAAGCGGAAGCCAACCGTGACGACGCAGCAGAACGCACGCTCCGGATCACGATCATAAAGGGGAAGATCAGCGCGCTTACACAAAGGCTGGCCAGCGCGAGGGTGATTGACCCACGTGAGCAGCCTGCCGATGAGGTACGTTTTGGCGCAACGGTTACACTGCGTACCCTTCGTGGCGGTAAGGCAGGTACTGTACGCACCTTTACGATCGTAGGGGTGGACGAGGCCTCCGTACAGGAAGGCAAAATTGCCTTTATAGCCCCTATTGCAAGAGCGGTAACAGGTAAACAAGCAGGTGACACTGCCATCCTACAGCTGGGGCGGGCACAGGAGGAGGTTGTAATCACCAGTATTTCCTATGAGGTGACATAGCAGCATATTGGGTGACAAAACAGCAAGAAAAACGTTAACATACAGTTAATAATAAGTCTTCATATTTAGCAGACCAGGTATATACCATCCCATGAGAAAAGCTGCACTTCTCTTGCTCTTCGTACTGCTTTTTCTGCTGTACTACTCCAATTTTACAGCCATGGGAGCGGTGATAGACACACGCTTACTCGTAGTCCTGCTCTCCATTTTGGCACTGGGCCTGTCCCTGCTCAGCATCATGAGAGGCAGAAGGCCTTTCCTTTACATCTTAGGCACCCTCTCGCTACTACTTTTTATTTTTGCCATACATGAATACTTCCTCAGGTATAAACAGGAGGAAATAACATTTAAGCAGGATGGTAATACCTTATACGGCACTCTCTACACCCCCAGGCAAAGCACTTCGAGCTGCCTTGTGGTTTTTATTCATGGTTCAGGGCAACAGGAACGGAAGGAATATGCCTTTCATGCCCGACAGTTGGCCCGTAATGGAATAGCTGGTTTTGCCTATGACAAAAGAGGAAGTGGCGAGTCTGAAGGAGATACCTATGCAGTCGGCTACAAAGGCTATGCTCAGGATGCGGTAGCAGCCATCCAAAAATTGCAAGACATGAAAGGTTTTGAGCAGGTTGGGCTTTTTGCTGTAAGCGAAGGGGAATGGGTCAGTTTACTGGTTGATGCACTCACTAACATAGACTTCATTGTGATGATTTCTGCTGCTGGCACGTCCCCTCTTGATCAAACACACCGGGAACTGACTTACCGCCTTAGCAGAAAAGGCTTTGCTCCAGAGGCTATCCGAAGAGCATCAGAGCTGTACAGAGACATTCTCACCTTCGAAAACGACTCTGCGCAGAAAGTAAAGCTTAAGGCTGAGATAGGCCAAGTTCAGCATGAGCCCTGGTTCTCCGCTACTGAGGAGTTTCCTGCTGAAGTGTACTACTACCCTTGGTGGAACAAGGTGATGTACTTTGACCCGCACAGGTACCTAAGCAAAACCGACACCGACATCTTAGTGCTGGTTGGGAAGGAAAATGAGTCATACCCTTACACGGAGACGCTGACCAACTTCGGCCGCTATGATAATGCGAAAGTAGCTGTTTTCGACAAGGCTGATCATGCCATGCTAAACTGGAGGCTCGGCAAAGGCATCCCGCCTCCCGCC
>JAJLKL010000248.1:0-29868 GCA_033838975.1 Hymenobacteraceae bacterium
AAGGCTTCATTCATCTATTTTAACCCGCTCAGTAACTCTGAGCGGGTTTTTTATTGCTTTTTGGTCTCCTGGTTCCCGTTGTTCTTCTCCTCGCTTTTCTCCAGGCCCTCCTGAATTAATTCATTGGCTTCTTGTTTTTCCTCTGGCTCTGGCGCAGGCTGTTCCTGTGCTTCCTGCCGCTGTGGTTCATAGTTAAGGCTGATGGTTATCGGAAAGTGGTCGGAGCCAAATTTGGACAGGCGCCTCAGGCTAAGCAGCCGGAAGTCCGGGTCGTAAAACACGTGGTCCAGGGGATAGCGGAAGAGTGGGATGTGCGCGTTGTAGGTATTGTAGAAGCCCCTGCCCACCCGGGGGTCGATCATGCCGCTGATCTTCTTGAACAGCCGTGTGGTCCTGGACCAGGCCACGTCGTTCAGGTCACCTGCCACCACACTTGCGTAAGGTGTTTTCTTGGCCTGCTTCGCTACAATGAGCAACTCTGCCTCCCGTTCCTCTGTGTTCTGCATGATGCGTGGCGGCTGTGGGTGCACGGTAAACAAATCAAACCTTTTGCCGCTCGGTAACTTTACCACCATGTAAAAAGAGGGGATGTCCTCCTCTACCAGGTACCTGATCTCGGTGCTCTCCAGCTCAAACTTGCTCCAGAAGAGCATCCCGTAGGTATTGCTGAGAGGTTTTTTGATGGAGTAGGGGTAACGCCTGTCAAACTCCTTCCTGACCCTCTCATGCCACTCTTCATCCGGCTCGTTCATGATGAGCATGTCCGGGTTCTCCTTTAGCACCAGGTCCAGGAACTTCTGGTATTCCTTGTTAACCATACGCACGTTGGAGATCATCAGTGTAAACGCGTTTTGTGGGGTGCGCTGCTTGGAGCGTAAGGCCTCTGGTTTTACAAGTGGTGTGAAGTTGAAGATGTAACGAACCTCATTCAATATGGCCAGTACCCATACGGCTACCATGGCAATCTCCAGCGGCCCCTGTGCTCCATACAGTACAAGAAAAGCGCACAGAACGATCGTGAGCAAAAACGCTACATGGAAGCGCGGAAAGTCTAAGACTCTTATCCACCACAGGGGAGTCCGGATGAGGGGCAGAAAAGAGAAAAGGGTGAAAATGAACCCTAATATTATGAGGGCGTCTTTCATGTAAAAGATGGTGCTAAAGTGTGTCTGGTACGTTTATTCATCGGTAATGTGCTATTTCATACTAGGGTGACACCCGTTTTGTTTCTTCTTATACTATACGGCGCCCAAACTTATACCGGTGAGGCATCAGCATAATAAAAGAGCTCCCTGGGGTTATGACCCCAGGGAGCTCTTTTACTGGTCGTAATACTTTATAATTTATTCGTTTTGTGCAACTCTAACGCCCACTGCCAGGATATGAGGCAGGGGGTCGCGGCGCATGTACTGGGTTAGCTTGAGCTTGTACGTACCTGCTTGGGAGAACTTCACATCGTCAAGCACGAGCGCCTGCAGGTCGAAAACATCGCTGGAGCCCTTACCGATGGGCTTCCCTGTTTTGGCATCCATCAGCAGGAGCTCATGAAGAGACGCAGAAACTATACTGCCATCCGGCCCGATGAGCTGATGGCGGATGTACAGGTTGTAGAAGTCGTACTGCAGGTTGTAGCGAACATTAAAAAATATATCGTAAGCCTGCGTGGTGTCCTGTATCTGAAACTCAAACTCCGGGGCATTGTCAATGGCCCAGTTGCGCTCAGGCAAGTCTACGTTCTGCTCATACACACGGGCCGGATCGCAGGCGGTAAAAAGGGGCAGCAGCAAAGCTGCTGCCCATGAAACAATACTTCTATGCATCTGTGCGGGGTGGTTTATTAGCCTGGTCAGGCTTCTTTCCTTTAAAAGGCTTGCGTGAGCGTGATTTCTTAGGCTTTTGATCGCCTGGCTTACCATCCGGTGTGCTGGCCTGTGCCTCTGGTCTGGCAGGCTTGGGGGCACGGTTTTCCTTGCCCTCCTGTCTGCCGCCTTTAGGCTCTCTGTGCTCACGTGGCTCACGGCCTTCTCTGGCAGCCCCCTCTTTGTTGCGGTTCTTGTTTCTCGGCGGACGCTGTCGGCGCGGCTTTTGCTCCTGATCACCTTGCTGCTCCGCACCCCTTTCCGCTCTTTCTGGTCGCTCCCGCTTTACCGGAGGGGCGGTGTCAGCTTTCGCCTGCTCAGGCTGAGCTGCGGCACCGGCTGGTTTCTTCTTTTTCTTCTTTTTCTTCTTCTTGCTCTTGAACTTATCGTCAAGGCGCTCCAGGCTACCCTCCACCTGCGCCACAAACTCGTTTTGCTTCGGCTCTTCCTGCGGCTCTACCAGCAAGGTCTCAACGGCTATACCCTTGGAGTTAAGCTCCAGGATTTCATGCACACGCTCAACCGGAACCGGATACCAGTTATTGTCGCCTCTGTAGCCAAACCACATCATCTTTTTAAAGATGTCGGTCTTCTGCAGCATGGCGTCCCCCTGCTTTGTTTGCAGTGGCCGGTTTACGGTTGGGATATCCTTCAGCGCCTCCATGTAGGTCTCCAGTTCATAGTTGAGGCAGCACTTGAGGCGACCGCACTGGCCTGACAGCTTACTTGGGTTGAGCGACAGGTTCTGGTAACGCGCCGCCGTGGTAGACACGCTCTTAAAGTCGGTGAGCCAGGTAGAGCAGCAAAGCTCACGGCCACAGGAACCGATGCCGCCCAAACGCCCGGCCTCATGGCGCAGGCTGATCTGGCGCATCTCAATACGTACCTTAAACTCCTCTGCCAGCTTCTTGATCAGGTCGCGGAAGTCCACCCGGTCATCGGCTGAGTAGTAGAAAGTAGCCTTGGATTTATCGGCCTGGTACTCCACGTCCGAAAGCTTCATCTTCAGCCCCAGCATCTGAATGATCTCGCGGCTGCGGTACATGGTGGTAGCCTCCAGATCGCGCACTTCCTGGAACTTCTCCATGTCGCGCTCATTGGCAATGCGGTAGATACTGCGGATCTCCTCGTTGTTATCCACCTTCTTCTTAAGCATTTGCAGGCGCACGAGCTCACCCTTCAACGACACAAAGCCGATATGATGGCCATTGGGTACGTCTACCACCACGGCGTCGCCAGTGGTCAGGTCCAGTCTGTTCGTATTGCGGAAGAAGTCTTTACGGCCTCCCTTAAATCTGATTTCAATGATGTCGAACTCCTCAAACGACGTTGGTATGTCCATGTCGCTGAGCCAGTCGAATACGTTTAAACGGTTACAGCCTCCTGTGCTGCACCCGCCGTTGCTTTTGCAGCCACCCGGTTTGGTGCCGCAGCCGCCACTAGAACATGAATTACATCCCACTTTTATATCTCCTTATATAGCTAGGCTATTCTTGTTTTCTGATTCTGTTAATTAACAAATATACTAATTTTTTAGGCTTTTGCTTTGCGGCCTGAAAAAGTGCAACAAACCGGCAACAAGAGTCACGTATTTTTGGTGCAGCTTTGCCCCATAAAATGTAAGGCATCAGCTTAAACGGTTAAAATGACCTGTATACGAGGTAGGCTAAGATTTTAAGTATAATTTTAGGCGATGCTTCGGAAGTTACTGTCACATGCGGCAATTTATGGGTTAGCGGCACAGGTGCCCCGACTGGCCGGAGTACTCACGTTACCGATTATCACCCAGTACCTTACCACCACCGATTATGGGGTGGCGGGTGTGGTAACAGCCTATGTGACGGCCCTGAACATGGTGCACTCGCTGGGGCTGTCGGTGGTGATGGTGAACAGCTTTGCCCGCTACCCCACACGTTATAAATGGGTATGGCGGCAGCTGCAGGGGTTCTTGTCTGTCTGGTCGGTGGTGTACAGTCTGCTGCTTGGGCTTGTGCTGTGGTGGGGCATACCAGCCGAGGCCGCTGAAAATAAGTGGGAGCTGGTGCTGCTGAATGTGTTGCCGGTGGCGCTGTTTTCCGGCACAGAGCTGCAGGCCGGGCTTTTCTTTCAGATGTCGCAGCGGCCGTTGCCCGTTGCCCTTAAGTCCTTTGTGGTAGGGGTGCTGGTTGTTCTGCTAAACATCTATACCATTGCTGTGCTGCGGATGGGCTACATGGGTTGGTTCTACTCGAACTTTGCAGGCGTCACCGTCGGGTCTCTCCTGTACGGTTATCTCCTTTATAGCCGCGAAAAGTTATGGCCGATCTTTAATTTTAAATGGCACAGGATCAAGGCGTCACTGCGGACATCGCTGCCAATGGTGCCCCACAACTTTTCTTTTTTCCTGCTCGATACCTCAGACAAGCTGGTGATGGACCTGCTGCGGGTACCTGTGCCACGCATCGGCTTCTATAATCTGGCCTCCAGCTTTGGCATTTACTTTATGGCTGCCTCTAGCGCTATTGTACAGGCGTCCGCACCTTTTTACATGCGTTACTATGCCCAGGCAAAAGACAAAGGCTCTGCTCTGAAAGCGCGTAGCATGACGTTTATGCTACAGGCACTCTTTCTGACAGTCACTTTTCTGCTCGGGCTTTGGATGAAGGAACTGTTTATCATGCTCATCAGGAATGAGGCCCTGCAGGCAGCTTACCCGCTAGCTATCATTATCCTGATGGGGTATAATTTCAGGCCGATGTACCTGGGCGCAGCGAATCAGTTGGTGTATCGGGAGCACACGCGGGTGATGTGGAAGGTGTCTGCCGTGGCGGGGGTAGGAAACCTGGTGCTCAATATTATACTTATTCCTATTTACGGCATTGAGGCGGCGGCCTTCACCACATTTGCGGCCTTAATGTACATGGGCTACTCGGGATACCAGCTCAAGGAGTATAAGCAAGTAACGCAGGTGAACTACTATCCTTGGCTGTGGCTGACCCTGACGGTACTGGCCTTGCTGGTCGTGTACTTGCTGGCGGAGGTTTCGCTGGAGGTGAAGGTTGTGGCTACGGCTTTTGTAAGTATGTTGGGGGCTGCCGCTATTTATGTGATCAACGAAAACACAACCAAAGTTGCAGGCACTTGAGACATCTCTTCTACATACATAGCGCCATTACTTACCTGGTAGCTCTGGAGGTTGTCAGGTTTAACAGGCTCGACAGGTCGCAGTGCTGCTTTCTACTGGGCAGGAACTTTTATCCCTCAACTCCAGAGGCTGGCATTGCTCTTGTACCTTTGCCGTATACGCACCATCCCATTAACTCCTTTGCTGTAGAAAGGCAATTCTGGAAAAGCTGGAGAAAGTTGCAAGCTTTTGATGCCTTTGTGGACGAGGTGACAAAAGGAGGCGAGTTTCATGTGTATACTAACCAAACGGGTATAGATTTTATCAGGCTGCTGCTTTCTCATAAATCATGTGCAGGATTTAGCTTTCTGGAGGAGGGCTTGTACTCTTACTACATCGCAGAAAAAGTAAACACTGAGATATGTCCTGGTGGCAGTGCTACCTATTTCTACAAACTACTGCAGTACCTGAATTTTAAGGGCAGGCTGTCGCAGCAGCCGTTCTTCTTTGCAGAAGGTTATCAGGCTGCCTATGGAGTAAGCGATGACTCGTTCCCAGGCTTTAGAAACCGGACTGTACTGGGCAACCCATTTCAAAATGATGACCCTGCCCACTCAATAGATGGGCACATCCTGGTGCTAGATGCTTTGCTGGAGTATGGCGCTGTTACAAAAGATGCCTATGAGGCCGCCATCAGTAAAATGTTCTCGTTCTTTGAGGAGTGTGAGGTAAAGCGCATCTGGGTAAAGTTTCATCCGGAGCAGTATGCTCATAATGCGTTCCTGCTAAACATCAGGACTATCATTGCAAAAAATCGGGGGAGGGTAGAGGTAAATGAACTTCCTCCGCATTCCTTGCTAGAACGTGTTGCCGGAAATAAGGATTGTACAGCGAAGTTCTACGTGTTCCTCAGTTCAGTAGGGCTTTATGCAGCTCTGTGTGGGAGAGCGGTTTATTCATTTGCGAACTTTGTGGGTGATATGGACAGAGGTTACCAGAGTAGAATTGATTCACTCCCTGCCGTATTCAAGAAAAGAGTAAAGTTCCTGTAGACTGTGGTACTGTACGTTACGCCCAGGCTACAGGATCTAGAAGTGCCGTTATGGCTTTAGCACCACCTTCACACAGTTATCCTCTTTCTTCTTAAAGATATCGTAGCCGTGGGGGGGCCTGGTCTAGTGGCAGTGTGTGGGTGATGATATCATCAAGAACCACCTTGCCCTCCTGCACCAGGTTCATCAGGTGATCGATGTATATCTGCACAGGAGCCTGGGTACCCATCAGCGTCACGCCCTTGTCAAACCAGCGGTAGATCGGGAAGTTATCATAGCTGGAGCCGTAGACCCCCACTACACTCACGATACCTCCCCGGCGCACCGCTCTCAGGCAGGTCTCTATCACTTTGGGCGTACCTTTCTCCACATTGATCACTGCTTTTGCTTTCTCCAGTATACTGCGGTCAGCCTCCATGCCTACCGCATCGATGCAGACGTCGGCACCGCGGCCGTCGGTCATGTCGCGGATCATTTCCACTACCTGATCCTGGTCCTGCCAAAGGATAGTCTCTGAGCTGGCGGATCTTTTGGCCATTTCCAGCCGGTACGGCTGCAGGTCGATGTTGACAACTCTGGCGGCCCCTCTGAGCCAGGCCGACTTAGCCGCCATGATTCCCACCGGTCCGGCGCCAAAAATCGCGACCGTCTCGCCGCCGCCTACCCGGCCCCAGTCTGTTGCGGCCCATCCGGTAGGGAAGATGTCGGTGAGGAAAAGCACCTGCTCGTCGGTAAGGCCGTCCGGTACAACGCGGGGGCCGTAATCTGCAAAGGGTACCCGTGCGTACTCTGCCTGGCCTCCCTGGTAGCCGCCGTACAGGTCGGTGTACCCGAACAAGGCAGCTCCCTTGTCTGTCATGAAGCCGCCGTCGGGGCCGTAATTTGGATTGGAGTTCTCGCACTGGGTAGGCCATTGGTGAGTACAGAAGTAGCACTGGCCACAGGCGATCGGGAAAGGTACCACCACGCGGTCTCCCTTTTTCAGGTTCTTAACCCCCGGGCCCACTTCCTCTACAATGCCCATGAACTCGTGGCCTAACACCATGTCCTTCATCTGTGGCACGAAGCCATCCAGTATGTGCAGATCCGAACCGCAGATGGCAGTGGAGGTAACGCGCACAATGGCATCGCGGCTATCTTCTATCCTGGGGTCCTCTACATTCTCAACACTTACGTCGTTGATTTTGTGAAATACTAATGCTCTCATAGCTTTGTGTTTATGGTTGCTCTGCAGGGAAAATTCCTGCCTGTTATCTAAAAAGAATATACTTGCTTTAGAGTGAAGTAGTTATGAGCGAAGGAAACAGTTGGCAGCCTTACGTATACATAACCTCGCCTGTACCTGCAGGGCAATCAGCCACCGATGTAATTGAATAGACTATGAAAGAATTCCGCTTTACCTTTCTTACAGAAAAGGACCTCCCTGTTTTGCACCAAACCTTTCTCAAGGCCTTTTCAGATTACCTTGTGCCTATTCAGCTGGACTGGCCGCAGTTTACGGCCAAGCTCAAGCGGGAGGGTATAGATCCTGCTTTCTGTGTGGCGGCCTATGCAGGAGGGGAGATGGCAGGTTTTATACTGACGGGCCTGGGGGAGTGGCAGGGCAGGCCCACTGCTTACAACGCGGGTACAGGAGTGGTGCCGCAATACCGGGGCCATGGGTTGACGAAATGGCTCTATGAGTTTATGCTGCCCAAGCTGCAGCAAGCGGGCGTTGAGCAGTGCCTGTTGGAGGTGATAAAGGAAAACCAACCAGCCCTTAAGATATATAAGGATGTAAGGTTTAGTGTTACCCGGACATTAGACTGTTTCAGGTCGCCTAAGCAGGAGCTGTTGCTAACCGCGGAGGAGCCAGGCGATGTGGTTGTTTCGGCCACTAAGCGGCCGGACTGGAAGGTATACCGCCATTTCTGGGATGTGGAGCCTACCTGGCAGAATACTTCAGCTGCCCTCTCGCATAGCCCCGACGATAAGGTGGTACTGGAGGCACGGGGTCAGGAGAATGAACTGCTCGGCTATATTGCTTTCTTCACGAAGAACGGTGCTATCGCGCAGTTGGCTGTAGACAGGAGCAGCCGTGGGAAGGGCATCGGCACCATGCTGCTGCGCGAGGCGGCCAAGGCAACGGAAAGCCCGTACCTGATGCTGATTAACATCGACACGGCCGGAGCGGACTTCCTGTCTTACCTGGAGCGGCGCCACTTTGTCCGGATCCTGAGGCAGTATGAGATGCTGAGAACATTTGTTTAACGGGGCTAAGTACACCGGCGTTAGAAGAAGGAGGCACATGAGAAAGGCGATTGGATTGGTTGGCTTAACGCTTTTTCTGCTCCTACTGTCTTTCCTGGCCTGGAAAGTACTTGTTTCCCCTGCCACAACGCCCATAGAAGGTACGGCTAGTGTTGCCTCGCTTGAGAAAGTAGAGCTGGGCGGGCTGGAGCAGTGGGTTCTGATGCGGGGGAGCGATACCACTAACCCGGTGTTGTTGTGGCTGCACGGCGGTCCGGGGGCTGCCCAAATGCCAGTGGCGCGTTATTTCAACGGGGTGTTGGAGGAGGAATTTGTGGTGGTGCACTGGGATCAGCGCGGTGCCGGTAAGTCTAACTCGCGCCATTTTGACGAGAAAACCATGACTTTCGGCAGGTTCCTGGCCGATGCGCATGAGCTGACGCAGCATCTCAAAAAGCGATTCGACAAACGGAAGATCTTTTTGCTCGGCCACTCCTGGGGCTCCTACCTGGGTATAAAGCTGGCGCAGCAGTACCCCGAGGACTACCATGCTTATCTAGGCGTGAGCCAGGTGGTGAACAGTTGCAAAGCGGGCGAGGTAGCCTATTCGTGGCTACTGCAGCAACTTGAGGCCCGGCAGGCTACCCATGACCTGAACAAACTGCAAAAGCTGGGCAAACCACCCTACCCGGAGCATGACCAGTATGTGCGCTTCATGGGGTTAGTGGACGACTATGGGGGTGGCATGGATGTGGGAGTGACCCAATTAGCGTTTATCGCTTTACGTGCGCCCGAGTACAGACTGGCCGACTATCCTGCTTGGGTAGAAGGTGCCATACGGGGCAGCGGACCAATGTGGGATGAGACTAAAACCTATGACCTTGCTAAGGAGGTGCCCAAAGTACAGGTTCCGGTATATTTCTTCATGGGAGAGAACGACTACAACACACCTGTAGCGGTACTTCGTGAATACTATCGTACGCTGGAGGCTCCGGGAGGCAAGCGCCTGGTCGTCTTTGAGCACGCGGCCCATACTCCTTTCATGGCCGCACCGGAAAAATTCAACCGGGAGGTGCTGAGGGTAAAGGCTGCCACTTTACCGAATGCACAAAGTCCTTAAACCTGCGCACAGGATTGCGTACCTTTGCCCTGAGTAAAATGCTTTTGACCTATGAATGTTGCTTGGATATACCTTATACTGGCCGGTATCTGTGAGATCGGCTGGGCCTTTGGGCTGAAGTACAGCGAAGGGTTTACTAAACTGGGAGTGAGTGCAGTGACGGTTTTTGTGATGATCCTGAGCTTTGTGCTGCTGTCGCAGGCCATGCGACACCTGCCTTTGGGCACCGCCTACGCCATCTGGACCGGGATCGGAGCTGCAGGAACGGCCATACTGGGCATTGTCTTTCTCAACGAGCCACGCGACGCCATCCGTATCTTCTGCATCCTGCTCATTATCACCGGGGTTATCGGGCTGAAGGTCTTCTCCGGGGCCCAGGAGTAACTACTGCAGGTTGTACAGGTCTGCAGCCTTAGCCGTAAACAGGTAAACGGTTTCTCCGGCTACCAGCGCGGCTACATAGGGCTTATTGGCCGGTAGGGCGATGCTTCGCCTTTCCTGGGTATAGAGGTCGAAGAAATGAAGTTGCCCGTCCTGCACAAAGTACAACTCGTTATGCAGGAAGCCTATGTGCTGCAAACCGGTAAAGGGAAGCTTTTGTTTGTAGTTGCCCAGGTTATCAAACACATAGATCCCGCTGGTGTAATCGAGCAGGTACACCATATTCTGGTGCTCCCGCAGCTGCCGAACATCGAAACGCTCCCGGTCCAGGATCAGGTTGAGCGGCGTCTCAGCAGTGGTTTGACGCAGGCGGATATCCAGCTTGCTCAGTGTCAGGTTTGTCTCATCGAAAAGCCAGAAACCGTCATCAGCGGCCAGGGCAGCCACATGGGCGGTGCCTTCGTAGTTCAGGTCCATTAGGCTGGCGTTGGTTATAGGGCGAAGGAATCTGTCCAGCAGCATGAGTTCCTGGCGGTCTTCGTAAAAGAGCAATACCTTCATCGGGTTCCAGGCGTCTATACCTGCAATGCGGCCCCGGGTGGGAGGAGAGAAGGTGCCAAGCGGCCTGCCCAGCGAATCCAGCCGGACCAGGTTCCGGTTCTTGCCCAACAGGTACACATTTCCGCTGCGATCCTGCGAAATGGTGGTGGGGGAGCTAAGGGGAACGCTGCTCCTGTACCTTAAAGCCGGCACCTCCTGGGCAAAAGCATTCGCAGGCACCCACAGCAGTGCCAGCCACAAAAACAGTATCGGCAGGTTAGTCTTCAAACGATCTCAGTTCCAGTTGTACTCCGTCATATACGCCATAGGTGCAAAAATTGACCCACTCTCCCAGGTTCACATAGCGGCTTCTGTCGCCAATGGGTAGGTCGAGGGGCAGGTGACGATGGCCGAAAACGTAGAAGTCATGGTGCTGCTGGCTTTCCACCTCCTTGCAGTACTGTACCAGCCACTCATCCTCACCCAAAAACTGCTCGTCTTTTTTAATGTTGCTGATGCGGCTCTTCCGCGACCACATGTTGGCGATGCCAATACCCGTATTCGGGTGGATACGGGCAAACAGCCACTGGCAGGCCCTGTTGTTGAACACCCGCTTCAGCACCTTGTAGGTATGGTCGCCGGGGCCAAGTCCGTCGCCGTGGCCAATGTAAAAACTACGGCCATTGATGGTGGTGGAGATCGGGTGGCGCAGGATGGGAATGTTCAGCTCCTTTGGGAAGTAGTCAAACATCCACATGTCGTGGTTCCCCGTGAAAAAAAGTACCGGTATGCCGGCATCGGTCAGCTCGGCCAGCTTGCCCTGCAGGCGTACAAAGCCTTTCGGTATAGCGTGCTTGTACTCAAACCAGAAGTCGAAGATATCACCCAGCAGGAGGATCGCTGCCGCATCCTGCCGCGCCATTTCCAGCCAGCGCACAATCTTCTTCTCTCTTGCCTTGCTGGTCTTAGCGTCAGGTACTCCCAGGTGAAAATCGGAGGCGAAGTATACTTTCTTACCCGGCTCTAACTCGTTAATGCGGAAGGTCATCAATCAGGAAAAGTACTAGCTGTTTCGGTCCGTGGGCACCCATTACCAGCGTCTTCTCAATGTCGGCTGTACGGCTTGGGCCACTCACCATCGAAACCATAGATGGGAAGTTCTCTTTATACTTGTTTCTAACGAGCTGAAGGGCATCCTTGATATCCGGCACCAGCTGGCTTGCCTTGGCCACCACCAGGTGTGTGGCAGGAAAGATGCTCAGCCGGCGGCCTCCGGCATTGGCAGAACTCACCATTACGCTGCCGGTGCGGGTAATCAATGCCTCACAGGTAGTAAGTCCGGCCTCGGCGTCACGGGTAAAGGTTTCCTGGTCTGCTCTAAATTCTATGCCGGCATGGTAGAGGGCATTCTGCAGGTTCGGCTCCCATACATAAAGGTGCTGCAGGTTCTGCTCTTTTTTATAAATGTAGAGCTGGTCAAAAAAATCCTCCTCATTCTCGCAGTACACAAACACGCCGGCGTTCCGGATGAAGTTCTCGGCAAACACGATGGACATGTCCTCGGCGGGCACTGCCTGGTGCAGGGAAGAGGTGAAGTCGGGGGTAGGAGGCAGAAAAGGCGCCGACTTAGCCAGCGCCTCTCTTACTCTTCTTAAAACTATTTCTTTGGATTTTGCTTCGTACATGCCTGTTTAGATCAAGCTGTTTTCGAATTCACGTTATCGGGTTCCGTCACACTGCCATTCCCGTTATTGAGTGGAGTGCCTGGCACGCCGCCTTCCTTTTGCACCGGGTGCTCCGTTAGTCCACGCTCCTGCGGGTGCTGCTGCTCCACTTCGCTCTTGGTTTGGCTGCGGTCCGTGCCGGAAGTGTGGGCCTGGTACGTGGTCAGGGTGTCGAACGGACGCTTACCTACCAGACGCTCTAGGTCGTTCTGGAACAGGATCTCTTTCTCGAGCAGCTCCTGCGCTACGATCTCCAGCTCACGGCCCTTGTCTCTCAGCAATTGCTTGGTACGCTCGTAGGCTGCGTTAATGATGCTACGAACCTCCTCGTCAATCGTCTCGGCGGTAGCCTCAGAGTACGGCTTGCTGAACGAGTAGTCAGAGTTCTGCTTGGAGTCATAGAACGAAACGTTGCCGATCTTCGAGTTCATGCCGTACATCGTCACGATGCTGTAAGCCATTTTAGTGATACGCTCCAGGTCGCTCAGGGCACCTGTGGAAATCTTGCCGAATACCAGCTCTTCAGCGGCACGGCCACCCAGGGCCATACACATTTCGTCGATCAGCTGCTCAGTGGTGTACAGGAACTGCTCTTTCGGCAGGTACTGCGCATAACCCAAGGCAGCCACCCCGCGCGGCACGATACTTACTTTCACCAACGGATCGGCGTGCTCCAGGAACCAGCCCGCAATCGCGTGGCCAGCCTCGTGATACGCCACGATCTTTTTCTCTTCCGGAGAGATGATCTTGTTTTTCTTCTCCAGACCACCGATCACACGGTCCACGGCGTCATTGAAGTCCTGCTGATCTACCGCCTTCTTGTTGCGGCGGGCGGCAATCAGTGCCGCCTCGTTACACACGTTGGCGATCTCGGCACCGGCAAAACCCGGTGTCTGGGCCGCCAGCTTCTTAGCGTCCACGTCCGGCGCCAGCGTAAGCGGCTTCAGGTGTACCTTAAAGATCTCGGTGCGGCCGTTGATATCTGGCTTGTCGATACTGATCTGGCGGTCGAAGCGGCCAGGGCGCAGCAGGGCGGAGTCCAGCGTGTCTGGGCGGTTGGTAGCGGCAAGAATGATCACGCCTGAGTCTGTGGCGAAACCGTCCATTTCCACCAGCAGGGAATTCAGCGTATTCTCGCGCTCGTCGTTACCGCCTGGTGTGGCCCCACGGCTACGGTGGCGGCCAATAGCGTCAATCTCGTCAATAAAGATGATACACGGGGCCTTGGCTTTTGCCTGCTTGAACAGGTCACGCACACGTGCGGCTCCCACCCCCACAAACATCTCCACAAAGTCAGAACCGGACAGGGAGAAGAATGGTACATCCGCCTCGCCGGCTACGGCCTTGGCAAGCAAAGTTTTACCTGTTCCCGGAGGGCCTACAAGCAAAGCGCCTTTCGGGATCTTACCACCCAGTATGGTGAACTTGGATGGGTTCTTCAGGAACTCCACAATCTCCTGTACCTCTTCCTTCGCCTCCTCCAGGCCAGCCACGTCCTTGAACGTGATCTTTACCTTGTTCTCCGCGTCAAAAAGAGCCGCCTTAGACTTGCCGATGTTAAAGATCTGCCCTCCTGTGCCACCGGAAGTTACGCGGCGCATCAGGAACCAGAAACCGAACAGCAGCAGGATCAGGAAGCCCCATTGCAGGAAGAAGTCAGCAAAGCCCGTGCGTTGCTCCGGCTTTACCGGCACCCGCTGCTCGCGCGGCAGGTTCTCCTGAAGCTGGTCCAGGTCTTCTTTGAAGATCTCAGCGGAGATAACCTGGAAGTGGTAGTGCGGGCCCTGCTCCATGGATAAAACGCCACGGTTGTTCAGTTCCGCTTTGTACTTGTCGTTCTGTAGGGCCTCCTCTTTCAGGAACACCTCTACCGTTTTGCCGTTCACGACCGTCAATCGGTTGACGTCACCGCTTAGCAGCATCTCCTCAAACTCCTGCTGTGTGGTTTCGATAGAGGAGTTGCTCTTGTTAAGATAGGTTAACCCGAAGATAAGCAGAATGAGCACGGCCAGCATCCACAGCTGCATGGTAGGGCGCGGTGGTGTGTTCGGGATCATCGGCTTTTTCTTCCTGTTATTGCCTTTATTATTTTTATCTGCCATTGATGTTTAGTTACAGTTGTATGAGAAACATTGGCCGGGTATTAAAAGTTTTGTACGGCCTGTAATGTTAAACAGACGCAACGTGCTCTATTTTGGCATCGCCCCAAAGCTCCTCCAATGCATAGAACTCACGCTTGTCTTTCAAAAAAATATGTGCTACCACATCCACGTAATCCAGCAGGACCCACTCCTTGTTCACACGCCCTTCGCTCTGCCAAGGGTTTTGGTGCACAGCCTTGTACACCTCTTCTTCCACAGAAGTGGCGATGGCCTCCAGTTGTGTGTCGGAATTTGCGGATGCTATAACGAAGTAATCGGATACGGCGTTTTTAAGTGATTTGAGGTTTATCACAACAATATCGGTGGCTTTCTTCTCCTGCATGCCTTTCACTACAAGCTCTGCCAATATGTCTGAATTAGCCTCAACCTTGGTTTCTTTCATTTGCGCTACTTAAATTTGATGTACAAAAGTATAAATTCTGGTTTAAAAGTATGTTGCCTAATACGCTGTTTATGGGCCAGCAGCTGTATTTTCTGCCGGTTTGTGAATCTACCAACTCAGAGGCCCAACAGCTTCTTATCAAAAATGAAGCCACAGAGGGCTGCACCGTCGTCACAGCCCAACAAAATAAAGGCCGCGGGCAACGCGGCAACTCCTGGGAAGCTGAGCCCGGTAAAAATATAACACTTTCTGTTATTCTGTCACCCAAGTTTTTAACTGTCAATCAGCAGTTTTACCTCAACATGGCTGTGTCGCTGGGCGTTCTTGACTTGCTGCGCGAGCAGGGGCTTGCCCAGGCGCAGGTAAAGTGGCCAAACGATTTATATTTTGAAGATAAGAAACTTGGCGGGATTTTAATAGAAAATACCATCAACAGCCTGACTTTACAACACAGCATCATCGGGATTGGTTTAAACGTGAACCAACTAGCCTTCGGTTATGCAACGGCCACCTCCCTGGCCAGGGTGCTACAGCGAAGCGTAAACCTGGAGCAAGTGACCGTGCGGCTGCTGGAGCTGCTGGAGAAGCGCTACCTGGAGTTGCGGAACGGGAAAACCGCCAAGCTAAAGTATGAGTACCTGCAGGCGCTGTTCCGTTACCAGGAGGAGCACACTTTTATTGTAGACAATCGCGAGGTGCGCGGGCAGATCGTGGGGGTGGGCGAAAGCGGCCACCTGGCCGTCGAGATCGGGGGGGAGCTGCGTTACTTTTCCTTTAAGGAGATCGCCTATGTTATTTAACCCTTTTCTTCTGGTTTAGGCTGATAATGCCCTGCCTGTTTTGCGTGGGCAGCAAAAGCATCTCGAGCTGCGTGTCTATGCGCTCAGCCATGCTATCGTCAACCAAGCCAGGCGATTTGATGTTGTGGTCACCGGTGCGGACAACGAAGGAGGCTTTGAGGTAAAGCCTGTCGCCTTGCTGTGTTAAGGTGCCTTTCACCTGGCGGCGCTGCTCAACCCCATGTATGGTCAGGGTACCGTGGGCAGTTACCTCCTGCACGCTTTTCTGCTGAAAGCTCTTTACCTTTCCCGTGAAGGTGGCTTTCGGGAAACGGCCGCTCTCCATGTATTTCTGGTTAAAGTGCTCCTGCATCAGCGAGTTTGCGAACTGGAAAGAGCTAACCGGAACCGAAAAGGAAAGCTTGCCCGTCTGCATGTCAATAAAGCCGGTGATCTCTGTAGAGGTTCCCCTGATCAGGTCCAGGGGGGCGGTGGCCGAAAAACTGATCTGCCCGGTTCCTCTATACACCGCTTGCTGTGCCAGGGTAAGGTGGCTGTAGCCCAGCAGGATCATTATCAGTAGGTAAATTGTCTTCATGGTTGTGAGGAGGAGCTATTATTATTTAACTCTCAGGGGGATGTATTGTTGCGGCCTGTATAAAGAAATAAGCGGGAGGTGATTTCCTCCCGCTTAGTATCTGATTTTATAAGCTTACCGGATAAAAAGCTTCCGGGTCTCCTGGGTTTGCCCGTTTTGTAAGATGACCAGGTACATGCCTTTCTTTAGCTGGAGCTCAGCGATTGAAAGCTCCAGCCTTCGCTGGCCCGCCTCTATCGCCTGACTGTATACCGTTCTGCCGTTCAGGTCTCTTATCTGTAGCATGGTTCCTGTGTTAGGCTCAAGCGCCACGTGCACAACCTTGCCCGTTACCGGGTTAGGGTAAACCGACAGGTTATCAGCAGTTGCTGCTGCTCTTTCGTTTTCAACGGCGATTACTTTGCTTGTCTCGGATGTTCCGTCAAAGTCAACCTGTTTGATTCTGTAGTAGTGCAGCCCCGCTTTGGCAGAGGCGTCGGTGAAGGTATAGTTGATTCTGGTGGAGGAAGAGCCGGCTCCCTCCACGGCTCCGATAGCAGTAAAGCTCTTCCCGTTCTGGCTGCGCTCCACCTCAAACCTGTCGTTGTCAGTTTCAGAGGCCGTGGCCCATGTCAGTTCTATGCCGCTTGGCGTGGGCTTGCCCTCAAAGGAAATTAATTCTACCGGAAGCGGATCGATGGGCTGGTCCCTGCAGGTGATGGTGTTGAAGCCGGTGTTAGTTGTTGTGCCTCCGGCCGTCACCGTTAACTGGAAGTACGGCTCTTCGTTGTAGGCATCGGTTGGTAAGGCAAAGGCAAACACATCTGTCTGGCCGTTGGCATAGCCTTTGGTATTTTGCGCGGAAAAGGTGATGATGTTGCTTTCCGCCCCCACGGTTACTTTGTATTTAAAGTTAGCGGTGTAGGATGCGCCGGCGTTATTGCGTATAACCGTAATGGGTTGGGCGGCTGCCGGCACCTCAATCGTCACTTCCTCCACATCAGCCGCCAGGTTATTCTGGATCTGAAAAGCAACGGCGGTATTGCCGCTACCATCATCTACAGCGCCCAGAAAGGCAAAGCTTGCGTCCCCCAAGTCGATGAAGCATTCACGCTGTGGGTCCGTTGGGACAATGTTGCAGGCGGCGCTAAGGTTAAAGAGGGCATTGCCAACCGATCCGCCTGCCTTTGCCTGTACGCGCATACTGCTCATGTTGGCATAATCCTCGGCGGACAGGTGAAACCGGAAAGTGTCGATGGCGCCGCCGTTCAGGGTATAGTTGTTTTTAGCGTTGAATTGCACCGCGTTATAAGGCGTGCTGATGGCGTTTTGGCTGTTCCCGTTTCTCCTGCCGTTGCGTACCACGTAGTTCCTGTTCTGCTGCATGTCATTGGCGGGAGAGGCAGCTCTGCTACCTTCCGGTAGTTCAAAGGCAACATAATCCAGTGCAGTTTCGCAGTTTACCTGCAAGGTATAGGTCAGGCTATAGAGCGTGCTGTTCCCCCGCTGGCTTTCTGTTGCTCCCAGGTAGTTGAATCTAAGGCAGCCGTCTTCCTGAACACAGCCGCCTGGCGCTTCTGTGCCCTGGGCCTGCAGCCAGTGTGATGAAAAAAATATGAGTGCCAGTAATAGTATATATTGTTTCATGTTTCGTTTTTCTGTGATTCAATAATGCAATAGTCTTATGTAGGAATATAAACGGCGCTAGGTTTGTGTAGTTGCATAATTCCAATATGTTTTCAGGTATGTGCAATTCGTTTCTTGATATAGTTTAACTATTTGTTGGTGTTATTGCGGTGCAGGCTACTGGAAGGCTGGGTGCGGGGGCTAGGGTATAGCATGCCTGTGTTTGCTTCTTTGTATTTTGCAAATATATAGTTTGTACTATCAGAGGGCGGGGTTTTAGTGCCGATAGGAGAGCCGGGGCAGGGCAGTGCCATAATGAAGTGGCTGGTTCCTCGGCGGCAGCGGAGAGGGCGAGCATAATATAGCCCTAAATTAATATAATAGGCACTGTTTTTGCTAACCCTTCAGGAGAATGCGGGAGGGAGCTTTTGTGGCTTATCTACTTCATTTACAAATATTTTACAAATTATATTTACACTTATTGCTTTTTGAACTATCTTTGATTCTTGAAGTCAAAGTGAAATAATTAAACCGAGACGCGCCTTATGAAGAATTTTACTAAACTTTTTTTTATAGCTGCCCTTATCAGTTCCCACATGTTGGCTTATGCGGCCGATGCCAGAGAAGGGGTGGTGCCAACTTATAAAGGAGGGGCTACCGTCTGGAAGCTGATGCCGGAGAAGCAGCAGTCCCAGCTGATTGTATCCGCTCAGAATGCCCGTCCTGCCTTTGTTGCGAAAGAGGATAACCATACCTGCTCCAAGATCTATGCCGCGGCTGTAAGCAAGGTGTTCCATTTGGTGGAGACAAAGGTGGATAAGAGCACGTATGCCGCTATCACCCTGGCGTCGTTTGCCCCGGGCCGCGAGCTGAAGCAGCTGCCGTCTATCAGCGCCTACCCCAACCCATCAAGGGGCTTAACCCGCTTTATGCTGAGCCAGAGCGAGCATGACAGCTACAAGATCCGCATCTCGAACACGATCGGCAAGGTGGTGAAGAGCGCCGAGTTGCCGGCCTCCGGCGCCACGAATGTATATGAGTTCGATATGAGCAGCCTGCCTGCAGGTATCTACTTTTACAGCCTACTGGTGAACGACAAAACTGTAGAAACAAAGCGACTGGTGCTTCAAAAGTAACAGCAGTACCATACATCATCTGAAAGCCGGCCCATCCCATTGGCCGGCTTTTTTATTTAAACTTCTAAAATTGCACAGTCACTAAACATAATTTATTATTTTCGGGGCTGAATCATTTGACTACTATGACGGATTATCGGAAAATAAATAACCTCGTGGGCTGGGTCGTGTTCTTGATCGCGACCACAGTGTATGTGCTGACGCTGGAGCCAACAGCCAGTTACTGGGATGCAGGAGAGTTTATTGCCTGTTCCTATAAGCTTCTGGTGCCACACCCTCCGGGGGCGCCTTTCTACCTACTGGTGGGCCGTATTTTCTCGATGTTCGCCGGCGATCCTTCGCAGGTGGCCTGGTGGGTAAACCTGCTCTCGGCCCTTTGCAGCTCGTTCACGGTACTGTTCCTCTTCTGGACCATCACCATCCTGGCCAAGAAGCTGCTGATCAAGGAGGGGGCTGAGCCAACGCAGGGAAATATTCTGCTGATCATGGGCAGCGGCGCGGTGGGGGCTCTTGCCTACACCTTCTCCGATTCAGCCTGGTTCTCTGCCGTAGAGGCCGAGGTATATGCCATGTCCTCCTTCTTCACGGCTATTGTGTTCTGGGCCATCCTCCGCTGGGAGCAGAAAGTTGGGGAGGCTTACTCTGATAAATGGCTTATTCTGATTGCCTATCTGGTGGGCCTTTCCATTGGCGCACACCTGCTGAACCTGGTAACTATCCCGGCGCTTGCCTTCGTATACTATTTCCGTCTGTACAAGCCAACCTTTTGGGGTGGGGTAGCCGCCTTCCTGGTGAGTGCGGTTATTGTGGTTGCCATTCTGTGGGGGGTTATACCTGGCCTGCCGTCGGTGGCCGGCAGATTTGAAGTGTTCTTTGTGAACTCGCTTGGCCTTCCGTTCAGTTCCGGGATCATCGCCTTCCTGCTGCTGTTGATCCTGGCCATCGTTTTTGGCCTGCGCTACTCCATCAAGCACAACAACCGTGTGCTCAACACGGCCATCCTTAGCTTTATCTTTATCCTGATCGGCTACTCCTCCTACATGATGATTCCGATCCGCTCTTCTTATAACCCAACCATCGACGAGAACGACCCGGATGACATCCTGTCCTTTGTGGCCTACCTGAAGCGTGAGCAGTACGGAGATCGTCCGTTGCTGTACGGCCCGCAGTACAACGCCCAGCCAGTTGATCAGGAGCAAGGTGCCGCCCGTTATGTGAAGGGGGAGAGCAACTACATCAAAACAGGAAATAAAGTAGAGCCGGTGTATGACAGCAAGGATAAGACGCTGCTGCCGCGTATCTACAGCGATAATCCGCAGCATGTGCAGGAGTATAAAAAGTGGGTAGACCTGCGTGAGGGGCAGGCCCCAACCTTTGGCCAGAACCTGAGCTTCCTGCTGCGCTATCAGCTGGGGCACATGTACTGGCGCTATTTCCTGTGGAACTTTGCCGGCCGCGAAAGTGATGTGCAGAACGCCGGCGTGCTCTGGTTCGGGAAGAGTGACCCGAATGCCCCGGGCCGCGTGCTGGAGAGCGAAGCCAGAAACTGTTTCTACCTGATTCCTTTACTTATCGGTATACTTGGCCTGATCTACCATGTGCGTAAGGATGAGAAAGATGCCTTTATTGTGGGGCTGCTCTTCTTCTTTACGGGCATGGCCATTGCGCTGTACCTGAACCAGCCGCCTGTGGAGCCCCGTGAGCGAGATTATACCTTTGCAGGGTCCTTTTACGCCTTCAGCATCTGGATAGGCCTGGGCGTGATGGGAGTGGCCGATCTGCTTCGTAGGGCTGTTAAGAGCGCCAGTACCCGCGCTGTGGTAGCCACGGTGGTGGGCCTGGCGGTGCCGGGCATGATGGCTGCCGAAGGCTGGGATGACCACGATCGTTCGAACCGCTATCACTCTGTCGACTCCGCCAGAAACCTGCTGGACTCCTGCGCACCGAACGCCATCCTGTTTACAAACGGCGACAACGACACTTTCCCGCTATGGTATGTGCAGGAGGTGGAAGGGTACCGTACAGACGTGCGGGTAGCCGTACTGAGCTACCTGAACACCGACTGGTACATTGACCAGATGAAGCGTCAGGCTTATGAGTCGGATCCGTGGCCGTTAAGCCTGGAGAATCCAAACTACCGCCAGGGGACCAATGATTTCCTTCCGTACGTGGAGCGCAGCCAGGTAGCCGCAGGCATAGACCTGAGCCAGTTCATCAGTTTAGTGAAGCAGAATCACCCGGCTTTGCAGGTACAGTATGGCTCGGGAACCACTCTGATGACCTTCCCTACGAAGAACTTCTCCCTGAATGTGGATAAGGCGAAAGTGCAGCAAATGAGCTTTGTGCCTGCCGAGAGACAAGGTGAGATCGTTGACCGCATGCAGTGGACGATCAACAAGTCGTTGCTGGAGAAGAAGCACCTGGTAATGCTCGATCTGCTGGCCACCAACAACTGGGAGCGCCCGATCTACTTCTCCTCTACGGTGAACAGTGCCGATTACATAGGGCTGTCGGAGTTCTTCCAGTTGGAGGGCCTGGCCTACCGTGTAGTGCCGGTTAGAACCTCCAGCGAAGAGAGCCAGGGGTACGTGAACAAAGAGGTGATGTATGAGAACATGATGAAGAAGTTCAGGTTCCGCAACCTGGATAACCCGGACATCTTCTACGATGAGAACTACTACCGTTTCACGGCCAACGCCCGCGATAAATTTGCACAGCTGGCGGCGGCTTACCTGGAAGAAGGTAACTCGGCTCGTGCCAAGGAGATTATCGATTACTGCTTTACCGTGTTGCCTCATCCGGCTGTGCCTTACGATTACTACACGCCACAGTTCATCCCGATGCTGGTGGCGGTAGGCGAGGAGCAGCAGGCCAAGCAGATCCTGGAGGATATGGCGCAAAGCTCAACTAAGGCACTGGACTACTACTTCTCGAAAGGTGCCCTGTTTGATATGGAAATACAGACGAACATGGTAATTCTGCAGCAGCTGATCGGAACTGCCGAAGAGCTAGGCATGCAGGAGCGTGCGGCTCAGCTGCAGCAGCAGTTCATGCAGTACCTGCAGCGCATGCGCCGTTAAACAAAAAAGATCGTTATGCAGTAAAAAAAGCCGAGTCAGTTTACGCCGACTCGGCTTTCTGTTTTGTGGAGCTTACTAAAATGCAATCTTGTACATGTCGCGATTAGCTTGTCTCTCTGTTGTGCTGCTTCTGTGGCTCGCCTCCTGTGGAACACCCGGTGTCTCAAGGCTTCAGCCCGTCACGGTCAGGCCGGTGCTGCCGGAGGTCACCATGCAACACAGCTTTTATGCGGCTAACGACAGTTTACACTTCTTGCTCAAGTTCGAAGATGTGCAGGGGGTGATGGACGTGCTACAGTCAGCCACGGCCATGGAGTACGCGGTCACATCAGGCCCAACCCTGAAGGACCAGGTGCTTCTGGGCGACTCGCTGGTGAAGTCCAGCCGTAAGATAACGGACATTGAGGGGCAGTTGTATATGCGCATATCCCTGCCGCAACGGGTAGTGAAGGAACCGAACACCCTGCATGTGAGGCTATGGCAGGCGCTGGTAGGGCAGGAGCGCATGGCGTCCAGGTACCACATCCCGCTGAAGGCCGAAATGATGCAGAAGGATTACCTGGTCATGCAGGTGGGCACCGCCAAGCCCCTTTTCCATAGTTACATCAACACCTCCGACAGGTTGCTTGTCCGGCATTATGGCCGGGAGCCGGACTCGATGCAAGTGCAGTATTACGAAGCCGAGTTTATGCCCGCGTTGCCTCCTATGTCTTCGCGCCAGGAGCCGGTACCGCAGCAGGGAACTTCCGTTGCAGATACGTTAGTGTTTGCGCCAGAGGATACCATCAGGCTAGAGAAGCCGGGGCTGTACCTGTTTGCACCGGAGAGCCGGTTTGCCAAGGGAATCCTGGTGCAGAAGTGGGCGTACCCCCAGGTGACCATGGCCGAGGAGCTGCTGCATCCGCTCATCTACCTGACCACCTCCACAGAGCGGGAGGCTCTTTTCCGGGCACCGGATACAAAGGAGGCGGTGGATGGCTTCTGGCTGAAAGTGGCAGGTGACAAGGCCACGGCCCGGGAGCTTATCCGGGACTATTACGGCAGAGTAGAGACGGCAAACCGGCTTTTTACCTCCCATAAGCCAGGGTGGAGCACAGACCGCGGCATGATTTACGTGATCTTTGGCAGGCCCAGCAACATCAGCTACAGCGGAAACAGCGAAACATGGATCTACCGCGAGTCAGAGGTATCGCCCTACGTTAAGTTCGTTTTTAACAAAAAAGAAAATAACTTTACCGAAAATCACTATGAGCTGGTACGGCACCGCGACTACGAGGACAGCTGGTACAGCACAGTTGCAAAATGGAGAGCAGGAATAACAGAAATGTAGGCAGCCGCTACGGTAGCCCCAGAACACCAAGAGAAGATAAAACGGAAATGATTTTCGGCTCGCGCCCCATATTGGAGGCGATGCATGCAGGAAAGACACTGGAAAAGATCTTTTTGCAGAGAGGGGCCAAGAACCCTACTACTGAAGAAATAATGGCAGAAGCCAGAAGGCATGATGTGCCTGTGGCATCTGTGCCTATTGAGAAGCTGAATAAGCTTACGCGCAAGAACCACCAGGGAGCTGTCGCCTTTATTTCCCCGATCACGTACTCGCCACTGGATGAGATTGTCACCTCTCTTTTTGAGCAGGGTAAGAGTCCGCTGCTGTTGATCCTGGACAGAATTACGGACGTGCGAAATTTTGGATCCATTGCCCGCAACGCAGAGTGTATGGGGGTAGATGCCATCGTGATCCCTAGCCGGGGCGGAGCGCAGATCAACGCCGATGCCATGAAGACCTCTGCGGGGGCGTTGAACCTTGTACCTGTTTGCCGCGAGCCAAACCTGAAGGACACCATCGATTACCTGAAGGACTACGGTGTGCAGATCGTTGCCTGTACTGAAAAAACAGAGCATAACCTGACCGACAACACCGTGGATTTCGTGGGCCCGACAGCCATCATCATGGGAAGCGAGGAAGACGGCATTTCGCCGGAGTACCTGAAGCGGGCAGATGCCCGTCTGCGCATTCCGCTGATAGGGCAAATTGGCTCCCTGAATGTGTCGGTGGCAACCGGCATCATTCTGTACGAGGCCATGAGACACCGCCTGCGCGAAAGCGGCTATTCTAACTTGGGGACTTTCGAGCCGAGATAGATTTATTTACCAACACAGGGCAAGAGGCGCAGCTTACCAGTTGCGCCTCTTGCTGTTTGGGGACTACGCGTGTAGAGTGCAGCTATATGGCTTTAGTGTGTCGAACTACTCAGGTATAGCCGGTTAAATTTATACCTGCCTGCTAAAAAAAGAGGCCGGTTGGCTTTTTACAGCTAACCGGCCTCTTACTTTGCCTATGTTTTCTAAAGTTCAGAAACTAAATGTAATCAACGCCTTTCCTTGACTTGGCATCGGCCATAAACTCCTTCACCTTCTGCTCTTCGCTCTTCTTGCAGATCATCAGTACGTTATCGTACTCGGCCACAATGTAGTCCTCCAGTCCTTGCAGTACCACCAGGCGCTCTTTAGGCGTTTTTACGATGCAGTCTTTCGTGTCATACAGCATGACCTCGCCGTCCACCACGTTGCCGTTCTCATCCTTCTCGTTGATGGTATAAAGCGAGTTCCAGGTGCCCAGGTCAGACCAGCCGATATCGGCCAGTAGCACGTACACATTATCCACCTTCTCCATAATGCCGTAGTCGATGGAGACGTTGCGGCAATGCGAGTAGGCCCTGGTGATAAAGTCCTGCTCCTGTGGGGTGTTATACTTCTCAACACCCTCGTCAAAGATCTCGGTGATTTCCGGCAGGTGCTGGTGGAAGGCCTTCAGGATACTTTGGGCACTCCAGATAAAGATGCCGGAGTTCCACACAAAGTCCCCGCTGTCGAGGAACATCTGCGCCAGTTCCAGGTTCGGCTTCTCCGTAAAAGTCTTCACCTTCTTGATATGCTGCGACTCATCGTTGATGTACTGGATGTAGCCGTAGCCGGTGTCGGGGCGGCTCGGGGTGATGCCCAGAGTGATGAGCACGTCATCCTGAGAGGCTGCGTACACCGCCTCCTTGATGACGCTGGTGAAAACCTCCTGCTTCAGTACGACGTGGTCAGACGGGGTAACCACCAGGTTGGCCTCAGGGTTGAGCTGGGCAATTTTATAGGAGGCGTAGGCAATGCACGGGGCCGTGTTGCGGCCGATCGGCTCCAGTAGAATCTGGTTGTCACTTAAATGGGGCAGCTGTTGCTTGACCAGGTCCTCGTAGTCTTTGTTCGTGACCACGAACACATTTTCGGGCGGGCAAATATCCTGAAAACGTTTTGCTGTCATCTGCAGCATACTTTCGCCTATACCCAGCACATCATGAAACTGCTTCGGGTAGTTTGTACGGCTAAATGGCCAAAAGCGGCTTCCGATGCCGCCTGCCATTATCACCACATAAGTGTTGTTATCCATTTTGTTATACGAGTCCTTCTTTAAGTAAATCGTGTAGGTGCACGAAGCCCTCGAATTTACCGGATTTTGTGACAATAAGTTGTGTGATGCTTTTTTGTTGCATGATTGCGAGCGCTTCTGCCGCATACTGCTCTGGCTCTATGGTCAACGGTGAGGGCGTCATAATGTCGCTGGCTTGTATGCCTTCCACAGAGTCAAATTTGTTCAACATACGTCGCAGGTCGCCGTCGGTTATGATGCCCACCAGTTCCATCGAGCCGTCTTTTACTACCGCGGTGGCTCCCAGTCGCTTAGAGGATATCTCTATAATAATCTCCTTGAGCGAGGCGTTCTGCTTTACGTTAGGCGCCTGGTTCTGGGAGTAGATATCGTCCACTTTCAGGTACAGGCGCTTGCCCAGGGAACCGCCCGGGTGCAGGCGTGCAAAGTCTGAGCTGCTGAAACCCCTGGCCTCAAGCAGGCTGACCGCCAGGGCATCGCCCAGCGCAAGGGCTGCCGTGGTGCTGGTGGTAGGGGCCAGGTTATGCGGGCAGGCCTCGCGCTCCACGTTGGCGTTCAGTACAAAGTCTGCGCACTTGGCTAAGTAAGAGTCAGTGCTGGAGACCAGTGCCGCCAGTTTGGAACCTTTGCGTTTGAGCAGGGGTACCAATACCTTTATCTCGGGCGTGTTACCGCTCTTGGAGATGCAGATCACAAAGTCTTCGGGCTGAATCATCCCCAGGTCGCCATGGATGGCGTCGGCGGCGTGCATAAAAAGCGCCGGGGTACCTGTAGAGTTAAGCGTGGCTACTATCTTTGCGGCGATGTTGGCGCTTTTGCCAATGCCCGTTACCACCACACGGCCTTTAAGAGTCAAAAGGGTTTCGACGCATCTTTCAAAGTCTTCGTCGATAAAATCTGCAAGTCTGGCGATTGCCTGGGCTTCGTCCTGCAGTACTTTTTTTGCGGTAAGGGTTATATTATTAACGAGATTCAAGTTAAATTTGTGTTAGTGTACTCTTTTGGAGTATGTTGCAACAAGATTAAATTTTTTGCAAGATTTTCATGTCAGTTAAACAAGAGGTAAATCTCAAGAACAAATTAAAGGAAGTTTTTGGGTATAATCAATTCAGGGGAAATCAGGAGCTGATAATTAACAACATTATCAACGGGAAGAACACCTTTGTGATTATGCCAACAGGCGCGGGCAAGTCGTTGCGTTACCAACTCCCTGCTCTTTCCCTGCCAGGTACGGCGATCGTTATCTCGCCGCTGATCGCCCTGATGAAGAACCAGGTGGACCAGCTGAATGCCTTCGGTGTGAACGCTCACTTTCTGAACTCAACGCTTTCTAAATCAGAAATCAACAGAGTGAAGAAGGAGACGCTGGCCGGGGAGGTGAAGCTGCTGTATGTGGCGCCGGAGTCGCTCACAAAAGAGGAGACGATCGAGTTCCTGCGCAACTCCAACATCTCTTTCGTGGCCATCGATGAGGCACACTGTATCTCAGAATGGGGCCATGACTTCCGTCCGGAGTACCGTCGCATCCGCGGTATCATCGACCAGATCGGGAACCTGCCGATCATTGCGCTGACGGCTACGGCTACGCCAAAGGTGCAGCTCGATATCCAGCGCAACCTGCAGATGGACGAGGCCTCGGTCTTCAAATCCTCTTTTAACCGCACAAACCTTTACTACGAGGTACGCCCGAAGCACAACACCAAAAAGCAGCTCATCCAGTACGTTAAGAAGAACAAAGGAAAGAGCGGCGTTGTGTACTGCCTGAGCCGCAAGAAGGTAGAGGAGATCGCAGAACTCCTGCGTGTGAACGACGTGAAAGCGTTGCCTTACCATGCCGGACTGGATGCCAGCGTACGTATGGCCAATCAGGATGCCTTTCTGAACGAGGAGGTAGACGTTATTGTGGCTACCATTGCCTTCGGTATGGGTATCGATAAGCCGGACGTGCGCTTTGTAATTCACTACGATACACCAAAATCCATTGAAGGATATTACCAGGAGACAGGTCGTGCCGGACGTGACGGTTTGGAAGGAAACTGCGTGATGTTCTACAGCTACGATGATATCGTGAAGCTGGAGAAGTTCAATAAAGATAAGCCCGTAACAGAGCGTGACAACTCCAAACTGCTGCTGCAGGAGATGGCTGCCTATGCCGACTCAGCGGTATGTCGCCGGAAGCAACTGCTGCACTACTTCGGGGAGGCCTACGAGAAGGACTGCGGCTTCTGCGATAACTGTTTGCATCCGAAAGAGCGTTTCGAGGCACAGAAAGAAGTACAGCTGGCTCTGAAGGCGGTACAGCAGACTGGGCAGCGTTTCGGCATCGACCACATCACAGCTGTGCTTACGGGGCTGCGCAACCAGTACGTGACCAGTTACGACCACGATAAACTAGACGTGTTCGGAGCCGGAAAAGAGCAGGATGCCCAGTTCTGGAGCTCCGTGCTGCGCCAGGTGCTGCTGTCGGAGTTCCTGGAGAAGGATATCGAGAACTTCGGCGTTATCAAGCTGACGCAGAAAGGCGAGAACTTTATCCAGCACCCGCACGAGATACAACTGACAAAAGACCATAATTACGAGCAGGAAGTGAAGGAGGACGAGGAGAAGGAGGAGTCTCAGGCGTCAGCCGGCCACGATGAGGTACTGTTTGACCTGCTGAAGAACCTGCGCAAGAAGCTGGCCAAAGAGAAAGGCCTGCCGCCTTACGTGCTGTTCCAGGACCCGTCTCTGAAAGAGATGGCAACCGTTTACCCGACTACCCGCGAGGACCTGGCGCATATTGCCGGCGTGGGTATGGGCAAGGTGCAGAAGTTCGGAAAGCCCTTCCTCGACCTGATCACAAAGTATGTAGAGGAGAACGATATTGTGACGGCCGCCGATGTGGTGGTGAAGTCGACAGTAAACAAGTCGAAGATCAAGATCTACATCATCCAGCAGATAGACAAGAAAGTGGACCTGGAGGAAATAGCCTCTTCCAAGGACCTGACGATGCAGGAGCTGATCGAGGAGATCGAGCACATCTGTTACTCAGGCACCAAGCTGAATCTGAACTACTACATCAACAGCATCTTGGATCAGGAGCGTCAGGAGGACATCTACGACTACTTCATGAACGCCAGCACCGACAACATTGGGGAGGCACTGAAGGAGTTAGGCACGGATGATTTCTCAGAGGAGGATCTGCGCCTGATGCGTATCAAGTTCCTGTCGGAGTACGCCAACTAAGCTAACATACCGATTCTGGGTAATAAAAGTATAAAAGGACCGTTGCCGTTTGTGTAGCGGTCTTTTTTCTTTGCGGAAAGTTAAAGCGGTTTTGTGCTGCTAGAGCAAGTATAAAATGATAACTTCGCAGCAACGCAACCATCAGAGATAATAACTGACAATATGAACGTACTAATCATCGGATCAGGGGCCAGGGAGCATGCCATTGCCTGGAAACTTAGCCAAAGCGAATACTGTGAGCAGATTTTTGTGGCGCCGGGAAACGCGGGCACCTCAGAGTTTCACACTACCGCCAGCATCGACATCCACGACTTTAACGAGGTGGCGAAGTTTGCTACTGATTTCAATATTATGATGGTTGTGGTGGGGCAGGAGAACGCCTTAGTAGAGGGGATACATGACTTCTTTCAGGAGAAGGAGTACCTGAAGCACATCCTGGTGATCGGACCGAAGAGAGCAGGCGCAATGCTGGAAGGCAGCAAAGACTTCTGTAAAGATTTTTTACGCCGGTACAACATTCCGACGGCGCGTTACCAGACCTTTACCGAGACCACGTTCAAAGATGCCGTGGAGTACCTGCGCAACCATAGTTACCCGGCTGTTATCAAAGCTGATGGTTTGGCAGCCGGTAAGGGCGTGATCATCGCGCAGGATTACGAGGAGGCTTTTGATGCACTGGAAGCTATGCTGCGCAACAAGCGATTCGGCAATGCGAGCAGTAAGGTGGTGATTGAGGAGTACCTGCAAGGTATTGAGGTTTCTGTCTTTATCCTGACGGATGGGAAAGAGTACGTGCTGCTGCCGGAGGCGAAGGATTACAAGCGCATTGGTGAGGGCGACACGGGTCTGAACACAGGAGGTATGGGAGCCATCTCGCCGGTGCCTTTTGTGGATGAGGCTTTCATGCAGAAAGTGAGGGAGCGTGTGATTGAACCAACACTGCTGGGCATGCAGGCCGATAAACTGGATTACTCCGGCTTTCTGTTCATCGGGCTGATGAATGTGAACGGCGACCCCTATGTGATCGAGTATAATGTTCGCCTGGGAGACCCGGAGACGGAGGCCATCCTGCCGCGTATCAAGTCCGATCTGTTCGAGATGTTCAAGGCGCTGCATGACCATAAGCTGGGAGAGTACAAGCTGGAGGTAGATCCGCGTACCGCCACCACGGTGATACTAGCCTCAGGAGGATATCCGGAAGGCTTCGAGAAAGGCAAAGAGATCACCGGTCTGGATATGGTGCCTGCTGATGTGCTGGTGTTCCACGCCGGTACCAAGCTGGTGCACGATAAGCTGGTGAATAACGGAGGCCGCGTATTTGCCGTGACGGCGCTGGGGGATACAATGGAAGCAGCTTTGGCAAAAGCCAATGCCACTGCAGAAACGATCACCTGGCAGGACCGTTACTACCGCCGCGACATTGGCTTTGACCTGAAAGAAAGTCGTGTGTAAAG
>JAJLKL010000249.1:0-2416 GCA_033838975.1 Hymenobacteraceae bacterium
GGATGATTCACTTCCCAGTTCTTCTGTGGGGCAAGGCGGATGCGTGCGCCGTTTGCGCCTCCTCTCTTGTCGGAGTTGCGGAACGTAGAGGCCGAGGCCCAGGCAGTAGTCACCAGCTGGGGTATAGAAAGCCCTGAAGCCAGTATCTTATTTTTCAGCGCATCTATATCCTGCTCATTGATCAGCTCATGCGTCACGGCAGGTATGGGATCCTGCCAGAGCATCTCTTCCTCCGGCACCTCAGGGCCCAGGTAGCGTGACAGTGGTCCCATGTCGCGGTGCGTCAGCTTGTACCAGGCACGGGAAAAGGCATCGGCAAACTCCTCCGGGTTTTCATAGAAGTGTCTGGAGATCTTTCCGTACGAAGGGTCCACTTTTAAGGAGATGTCGGTGACAAGCATGAAAGGCGCATGCTTCTTCTCCGGATCGTGGGCATCGGGCACGGTACCAGCACCGGCGTCACCTTTCGGCTTGAACTGGTAGGCACCCGCCGGGCTCGTGGTGAGTTCCCACTCGTACTCGAACAGGTTCTCGAAATAGTTGTTGCTCCACTTGGTAGGCGTGGTCGTCCAGGCGCCTTCCAGGCCGCTGGTGATGGTATGCTCCGAGTGGCCTTTGCCCAGGGTATTTCTCCAGCCAAGTCCCATCTCCTCGATGCTGGCTCCTGCAGGCTCTACGCCAACGTACTCCCGCGGGTCGGCGGCACCGTGGGTTTTACCAAAGGTATGGCCGCCAGCGATCAGGGCCACGGTCTCATAATCATCCATTGCCATGCGGCCGAAGGTCTCGCGGATGTGATGGGCCGCCTCCACCGGGTCAGGGTTTCCGTTATGGCCTTCCGGGTTCACATAGATCAGGCCCATATGCGAGGCCGCCAGCGGACTTTCCAGCACGCCGCCCTCATGGCGCTCTTTGTTGCCCAGCCATTCGCCCTCTGAGCCCCAGTAGATATCCTCCTCCGGCTCCCAGACATCCTCTCTGCCACCACCAAAGCCAAAGGTTTTAAAGCCCATCGACTCAAGAGCACAGTTACCGGCCAGGACCATGAGGTCGGCCCAGGAGATTTTTCTGCCGTACTTCTGCTTGATGGGCCAAAGCAGCAGGCGTGCCTTGTCGAGGTTGGCATTGTCGGGCCAGCTGTTGAGCGGGGCAAAGCGCTGCGAGCCGGAGCTGGCTCCCCCCCGTCCGTCGGTAATGCGGTAGGTACCCGCACTGTGCCAGGCCATGCGGATGAACAGAGGACCATAGTGCCCGTAGTCTGCCGGCCACCACTCCTGGGAGTCCGTCATCAGGTTAAAGAGGTCCTGCTTCACCGCCTGCAGGTCGAGGGTCTTGAACTCCTCGGCGTAATTAAACTCCTCCCCCATGGGGTTAGATTTGGCGGAATGCTGGTGCAGGATCCGGAGGTTCAGCATCTCCGGCCACCAGTCGCGGTTAGACCTGCCGCTGCCTGCCGTGTAGTGAACGGCACCACCCAGAAAAGGGCACCTTCTGGACTCATTGGTATCCCACACCGGGGATTTGGGGGCTACGTGTCTGTCTTTCTTGTGTTCCATAGTTTAGCTTAAATATTTAGGAATGATTATGAACTGATTGCCATTGCTTTAGTTACATTAAATATACTTTTTTAAAGTCCTTTAAGCTAATTTTATCTATTCGAAAAATCTATCAGGTTATAGACAAAATCTATAACTACTCATCTGCATTATAAATAAAGTATACGTGGCAGGCTACTTTTGTCTCAGCTTTCGCAGAGAATTTTAGGCTGTCCCTTTTTCTCCTTTTTGTCACCCTGACTTCCAAGCGTCGGGATGCGCTTAAGCTCCGGAAGTAGCGGTAGTGCCGTGGCTTGGTTGCGTCTGCCACAGCTCTTGCCTTTGCAGAGTCTTCTGCCATGGCATTTGTTGGGAACACATAGGGAGGACACACATGAGATGCAGTTAATGCTGCTGCGGACTTCTTTGTTTGCGTTCTACAGCAATACGGGGACAAGGATGTCCCCGGCAGGAAGCTTCCGGACAAGGATGTCCGGAAGAGCGTTTCTTAAGTTGAGGTCACTGACGCTCTAGCTGTCGCTCTTGCGGTGTGTTTTCACCAGCATTTGTTGCTCAGAAGACATAACAAGGGCAAAGGTGTTCTGTGCACGATTCGGACAGGTCGCGACCTATACCTACGAGCGTTATTTAAGACACAAGTATAAAACGAGAGTTGCTCTTCGGGATTTGTAATCCCGAAGCTCCTACTATAAGGATTTGCCATCCGACTTTTAGCTCTTAGCTGCAGCGTAGCTACTGGCAACGTATAGAATCGGATCGCAGATCCGAAAGAGCGGTACAGAAATTAAAGTTCTGTCCTAATGGTAGCCTTGTCGAAGGAGGGGAGCCTGCTGTTACCTTAGTGGAAGCAGAAGTTGCAT
>JAJLKL010000250.1:0-42052 GCA_033838975.1 Hymenobacteraceae bacterium
CATTCGCTCTGCCCATTTCAATCGCACCTTAGTGGTATAGAAAGGCGACAAGGTATTAGAACACCTCAAGCCCCTGATGAATTTCAATCGCACCTTAGTGGTATAGAAAGGGGTAATCCTAAGCCAGCTCCTGTATTGGACAGACCGATTTCAATCGCACCTTAGTGGTATAGAAAGCTGTTGAGCGGCACGACCAGCACCAGGTCATCGGCCAAATTTCAATCGCACCTTAGTGGTATAGAAAAGTTTAATCTGTCTCTGCTGCACGATCTCCCCTACTTGATTTTTCTGTTTTACAACATCTTTGACTATCCGCACACACCTTCTTTCTTCTTTAAAAACGCAACCTCGCTGTAATATGCGAGACGGTAAATAAGACTCCTCGAACATCTTATGAATAGCATGCATCCAGCTTGCTCAACTCTTCATAAAACAACAGTTTCATAAAGAGCTGAGCACACATCAAACTACAAACCTCCCACAGCAACAGCACCTACAGGCCAACCTTTGCGCGTCAGCACCTGGCCGCCAGTTTTAGGCAAAAGAAAGTTCAGGCCCTGAGCTATGGGTTTGTTGAAAAGATACTGGCTTCTTTCACAAAAACCCTTCTGTTCAGCTTGAGCTGCGCTATGATGAGCTCGGCAAAGTCCTCCGGGTGCATCACACGCTCAGGATCACCGGTGATCAGGTTGGCACTATGCGCAAGCTCTGTTACGATGGTGCTTGGCGCCAGTGCAGTTACGCGAATGTTGTGTTTGCGCACTTCCTGCATCAGGCTCTCAGACAGGCCGAACACCGCAAATTTAGAGGCACTATACGCACTTGTCACCGGACTACCCGATTTGCCGGCAGTTGAGGAAATATTCACAATGTCTCCTGCTTTACGCTCGATCATCTGCGGCAACACAGCACGCGTTGTGTAATAGACCCCAAAAACGTTTACTTTCAGTTGCTGCTCCCAAACCTCAGGCTCTAGCTCCAGAAACTTACCGAAAGTGGCCGTCCCGGCATTGTTGATCAGAATGTCAACGGGCCCCAACTCTTCCTGTACCTTAGCAACAGCCGCCTCCACCTCAGCCCTCCTACTAACGTCAGCCGTGGCAAAAGCTGCTTTTACCCCTAAGCCCTTTACCTCGTCGGCTACGGCTTGTACATCTTTTTCTGTACGGGCTATCAAACCCACATGGGCACCTTCCTTCGCAAGAGCGATGGCCACCGCCTTACCTATGCCTTTACCAGCGCCCGTCACCAACGCGACTTTATTTTTTAGTGATTCCATTATTTATGACTTGAGTGTGTAACATCCAAAACAACGTATACCCTTCAAACAATGATGTTGTTCAGGGTTTGTAGCCCCTCAGGAGAGCCTCCCAAAACGCTGTGGCAATATTAATTCTATTTCAGAAATATTACTGCTGTAGCTTTACGGATTTTGGCACAAAGCATCACTTCTATCGGAAGTCCCCAAAGATCAGCCTTCGACAGCAACACAATGAGCTGCTGCGTATTAAATATGTACCGGCCTGTGTGCTGCCTTTTCAGAAAAAAAGACAGAAACCCAGGAGAAATACTCCTAAAGACACTTCTGTAGGGCAGGCTATTAGTGCGACGCTACATTCTCAGGAGGGTTCGCTGACTTAGGTTATTGAGGCACCATAACGCTGTATAGATGACAGTAAACGACCTACATGCAGGAAAAGTGAACGACGGGTTCAGGCCAAACGCCTCCACTCTTTCACAAAACTGGCACACGCTTTCGACGGATAATGTTTTTACCGAATTAAGCACCTCCCCCTCCGGTCTCACCGTGGCGGAAGCCCAAAACAGGCTCAAGGCCACAGGGCCCAACGTTCTGCGCAAGCACCGCGACATCAGTATCATCCGGATATTGCTGCGCCAAATCCAAAACCCATTGATCTATGTGCTTTTAGCGGCCACGCTGCTGGCGTTGGGCATGGGTAAGATCACAGACGCAATGGTCATCTTCTCGGTAGTGGTCATCAACACTATCATTGGGTTTGTTCAGGAATATCAGGCGGGAATGACGATACAGAAGCTCCTCCGCATGACCCCGGCGCAAGTGACCGTTATGCGTGAGGGGGAACAGCGCAACGTAGCCGCCCCAGAGCTGGTACCCGGGGATTATGTGCTGCTGCAGGCTGGCGACAGAATTTCGGCTGACCTGAGACTGACATCCGTTAAAAACCTCCAGTGCGATGAAGCCTCCCTCACCGGAGAATCCCTGCCGGTTGCGAAAGACACTGAGCCTGTTGAGGAGGAGGCTGTACCAGGCGACCGGACCTGCATGGCCTACAGCGGCACATTTGTGACACACGGAACCGGTGAGGGAATTGTGGTTGCCACCGCTTCCAACACCGAGATCGGGAAAATCTCGGAACTGCTGGAGGCTGCCCAGGAACCGGAAACCCCACTCACGCGCTCCATCTCCAAAGTAGCCAAATGGATCACGATCAGCATACTGGTGGTGGGAGTTATTGTGTTAGGCATAGGAGTGGCACGCGGCTATACCTTTACTGGCGCGGCCTTCTCTGCCATTACGCTGGCAGTAGCCACCATTCCGGAGGGCTTGCCCGCTGTCATCACCATAGCCTCGGCCATTGGGGTGCGGCGCATGGCCAGGCGCAACTCTGTTATCAGGCACCTGCCTGCCGTAGAAACCCTGGGGAGTACCACCGTGATATGCTCCGACAAAACCGGCACACTCACCCGTAACGAAATGACAGTAAAAGCCCTGTGGAATGGAAAGCACTATTATGACGTAACGGGTATAGGCATTGAGCCGGAAGGTGAGATCCTGCATGCCGCGTCGGGGGAAGAGGCGCAGGAGAACCACATTGGAGAACTGGTACGTGCTGGTGTCCTCTGCAACGACGCCAGCCTGGAAGAACAGGAGAACGGAACCTGGAAAGCCGTAGGAGACCCCACGGAGACTGCCCTCGTGACCGCTGGCAGAAAGTTAGGTATAGCCGAAGACGAGCTAAGAGAGAAATGGCCCAGGCTGGACGAGCACCCCTTTGATTCAGAGCGCAAGATCATGGCTACCCTCCACAGCTCTCCCCATGGCGGCAAAGTGGTGTATGTGAAGGGGGCTCCGGAGGCCGTTCTGCGTATGTTGGGCAGTACACAAGGTGTAGCACCAGGGGAAATAAGCGAGGAGGCGTTACAGTTTGCGGCAAGCGGCCTGCGTGTGCTGGCTTTCGCCTCAAAAGAACTGGATGCCCCTCCAACGGACGGCATAACGGAGGAAATCCTGCAAGACGGCTTCCGGTTCCTGGGATTACAAGCTATGCTAGACCCGCCGCGGGTAGAGGTCAAAGAAGCGATCGACACCTGTCACCAGGCGGGTGTCATCGTAAAAATGATCACGGGAGACCACCCGGGCACGGCTGCCGCTGTTGCGCAGGAACTCGGGCTAATGGCCCCGGGGCAAACAGTGATAACCGGGCACGAGCTCCAGGGAATGGACGAAGTGGAATACCAGAGGGCGGTGGAGCGCACCAACGTTTTTGCCCGGGTATCACCAGAGCACAAACTCAGATTGGTGATGGCCTTACAGGCCAACGGCGAAGTTGTGGCCATGACCGGAGACGGTGTGAATGACGCTCCCGCTCTGAAACGGGCCGATATTGGAGTGGCCATGGGTATAACAGGCACAGCCGTAGCAAAAGAGGCGGCTGACATGATCCTGACCGACGACAACTTTGAGAGCATAGAGGCGGCCGTGGAGGAAGGACGGCGCGTATACGACAACCTCATCAAATCCATTGTGTTCATTCTTCCGACCAGCATTGGGCTCGGGCTGGTGATATTTGTCTCCGTGCTCTTCTTCCCCTCACAAGGCGGGGTGCCCTTGCAGGCTATGCAGCCGGTTCAGGTGCTGTGGATCAACCTGATCACGGCAGTAGCCCTTTCGCTGCCCCTTGCCCTGGAGGTAATGGAGCCCGATGCTATGCACCGGCCACCGCGAGACCCTGACGCCCCGATCTTTAGCGGCTGGATTGTCTTTAGAATGGTTGCGGTGGCTAGTCTGATGGCGGGAGGCACACTCGGCTTATTTCTGCGTGAGTATTATGCGGAGATCTCGAGGGACATACCACCGGCAATCGCCTTGGCGGAGGCGCAGACTATGGCCGTAACCACCATGGTGCTGTTCCAGGCGTTCTACCTGATAGACTGCCGCTCCCTTAAATATCCGGTGACTAAGATTGGGCTGCTCACAAACCCCATGGTCTTCGTGGGCATAGCCGCCGTGCTACTGACACAGCTGGCATTTGTCTACTTTCCGTTCATGAACCGCTGGTTTTACTCTTTACCCTTGAAAGCAGACGCCTGGGCTGTATCTGCAGCCGTTGCCTTTACTATTCTTCCTGTCATTGGCCTGGAAAAGTGGATCCGGAGCAGGAAAGGCAGCTAAGTTTAGCCCGGCTGCGCGTTATTGTCGTAGCCGCCCAGCTTCCTGGCCCTCTTTTCCCATTTCTCCCGGGCCCACTTCTGAAGGTCCTCCACCACGTCAAGCTCATCTGTGATCTCGAGGCCCAGGAGTGTCTCGATGATGTCTTCCATGGTCACGATCCCTGCCGTACCGCCGTACTCGTCCACCACAAGGGCAATGTGCTCTTTTTTCTCCATCAGGCGGGTAAACAGCTGCGGCACAGGCGTGCTCTCATGCACCACGTGAATCGGCCGCTTTATTTCTGCCAAAGACAATCCTCCGTCTCCCTCGATGATCCGTTGGAGCACTTCGTCCTTAAGCACGTAGCCCGTGATATGGTCGATCGAGTCGTCAAAGACAGGAATTCTGGAAAAACGCATGTTGGTGGAGTTATCATAGTACTCCCGGACATACTGTTTCTCGGGTGCCGCCTTGATCACGGTGCGTGGGGTCATGATGTGGCTGGCCAGGATCACGTTAAAGCGCAGCACGTTGTTGATCACCCTGGACTCATCCTGGTGCAGAACCCCTTCCTTTGTGCCGATCTCAGCCATAGCCGTAAAATCGGCACGACTCAGCACGCTCTTGTCCTTGTCGCGCTTCAGTCGCTTGGTGATGAACTGCGAAAAGAGAATCAGCGGGTACAGCGGCGAGTAGATCATGACCTTCAGCGTCCGGACGGTAAAGGGAGTCAGCGACTTCCAGTAGTTGGCACCTATTGTTTTAGGGATTATCTCGGTCAGGATAAGGATAATGATGGTCAGCACCACAGACACGACCGTCAGGTACTCCTCCCCCCAGATCGCCTGCGCCTGGGCACCCACCCCTGCCGCGCCTATGGTATGCGCGAAGGTATTGAGCGTGAGGATGGCAGCCAGCGGCATATCAATGTTATCTTTGAAATGCTGCAGGTCTTTGCCCAGCGTCGGGTTCTCCTTGCTCACCACGCTGGCGTGCGAAGGCGTGATACTCAGCAGGGAAGCTTCCAGCAGGGAGCACAGGAAAGAAAAGAACAGGGAAATAAGCAGGTATAGAATGAGTAAACCCATTGATGACTTTTGATGATCTCGTCAAATATAATAGGGTATTCACTATACTTCTCCTGTCCGGGCTAAATCTTTTTTAGAAACTGAAAGCCTGTTTAGGCCTTTAGCGATAAGCAGCTAACTACCATTCGTTTACACAAGCATGACGCCAGGAACACGTTCCCGGGTTGCAAGCTTACAGAAGATCAGGTGCCCTCAGAACGCAGCCGTAGAAGACGCAGGAGCAGTTACAGGCAGAATGATCCTTTATCGCGCGTGTACCTTTCGTTTTTACAGGAGAAAACGGGACGGAAAGAAAGAACTTTGCACCCAGAAGCTTAGTAGCTCCTGTACCGGTACTTAGCCTCTATGAAGACAAACAGGCTGTAGCAAAGCAGGCCAATAGCCATGGCTCCCATTAGAAAGGAACCGTAGGAAAGCCCGTGCATAAACTCGAAAGCATTGCCACTATCCTCCGCTTTTCTAACCCCTATAGCGGCACGCACCAGAAGATAGCTGACGATCCCCCACACAAGCCCCCGGGCGATGTGCCCTAGTTTTCCAGTGAAAATCATGGTGTCTTCCACCTGCTTATCCAGCCCTTGCTCTCTCACCTTCCTGGTGTAACGCTCTGTAACTGCCTGGTATACCTGATAGGCACCGGCCAGTGCAAGCCCCCCTGCAACGGAAAAGACCAGCACGTGCCCCAAAGGCTTTTGCAAAACACTCAGGATGAGCTCCTGCCGATCCCTCCCGCTACCCTCTTCCAGGGCCAGGTTTGCCGAAACAAAAGCCAGAACCCCATAGAGCACGCCGCTACCGGCATAGCGCAGGCGGTACGCCACCCCCTCTAAACTGCTTCCCTTCCCCTCTGTGTCTGTCAAAGCCTGCAGCCACCTCCAAAAGCTGTAGCACCCCAGGCCGGCTGCAACAACTCCCAGCAGCACCCTGCCTACGAACAGGTCCTCGATAAAAAGGAACACGCCCTTCCGGGCAGGGTCATGCGCCTCGCTCCCTATGCCAAGGGCAGCTTTGATAGCCAGAAAGCCGATCAGGCTGTACACAATACCTTTGGCTGCCAGGCCTGTTCGGGCAAAGCGCCTCACCCACTTGCGTGAGACAGAAGGAATATAGTCAGCGGGATCCGGGATGTTCATTTCATTTGCAGTCGTCAGAGCAGCTAAGAGGCTTAAACCTACCGTACGGCCGCTGTATACAGGCGACACTATACAGTGAACTAACTTTCTAAGACGACAACTCCTGTACCTTAGTTCTGCCCCCTGCCCCACATAGTATGGACAAAGGGCTTACAGGAGAGCTCGCCACCGGATCGTTTCACAGGCCTTCGTTGCCGGGGTCATCTGTCTGGTACAATCACCTCTGCCGGCCGGCTGTCCGGCGTGCTTCTCATGCTGCAACCGGATCACGAAAACTACGCTCGCTTCACGGGCAGGCTACTCCCCGACCTGAAGCCAGCAGAGCGCGTATAGGGTGTCTGCCTGGCTATCAGGGCGTCAAAATACAAAAAGTACATCAACCCAAAAAACCATAGGTAATCCGTTTCAGTCCTACCCTACTCACAGAAGAACAGGCCTGAACAAGCTCAAATTATACATTTTATTGAAACAACTTATGCTTAAATCAGTAAAATAACACAAAGAGGCTATATTAGCTTCTTAAGTTTTGTACAATAAAATAAGATTAGAAAGCTATGAAAAAGATAATAAAGAAACCTTTAGCCGTCATGATGTTGGCCGCTTTTACCATGTATGGATGTTCTAGTTCGAATGAAACAACAAACGCAACTGCCATGGACGGCACTACCATGAGTGAAACAGCTGCGATGGGAGGTAATACCATGGATCAGAATGAACTGGAAGTACTGGTGGTAGAGGAACAGGTAATGGTTCCGGTTGCCACAGTAGACATCACCGCACTGGCCATGAATAACCCGGTTGAGGTGAATGATATGTTTGAGGATCTGGGGGATACGGAGCAGTACGATGTGCTGACGCTGGCCAGAACAAACCCTAACCTCTCCACTTTTGTGAAACTTATTGAACAGGCTAACCTGGTGGATGATTTACAGCGTGTGGAAGAATTGACACTGTTTGCGCCAACAAATGAGGCCTTTGCTAAAATGCCTAAAGACAAGCTGGAGTCGTTACTTCTGAGCGATAACGTGGCGCAGCTTTCCCGAATGCTGCAGGCACATGTACTTACATCTGAGGTAACCTCGTTACAGCTAGAGGATAATACCCGCATTCGCGTTACTGATGACAGCTACATTCCTATCGAGTCTCGTATGGCTGGCAATGTCACACTAGTAGGTGGTGCCCAGATCGTTAAAGGAGACATTGAAGCGTCTAACGGTAGAATTCATGTGATTGATAATGTAATTATGCCAAGCGAAGATGCTCGTGAAGAGGGCCCACTGAGATATTAATAAACTCTAATAAAATCTAAGTAGTAAAAAGCTCAGCTTCCTTCAGGAGGCTGAGCTTTTTTATTCTGTTTCAGCCCTATCGTGTCTTTTCTATCTGTTCATTATTAGGCTTACGGTCAATTCTCAATACTTCATGACCAATATCCTCTACAGAACAGCATTTTTGTAAAACTGATATACAATAGCTAACACCACAAGCGCCAATCCTAACCAGGTAAAGATGATAATCTCAGGACTAACGGCAAGGTCTAATTGCTGATGTTTCCGGATAATACCATAGAAAGCCCAAACTGTTACCAGTCCCACAAAAGGATTCCGGCGGTTGAGCACCACAAAAATCGTAAGCAAGGCCGCTACCCCAATCACGAGCATTGTCCAGAATTCGGGAGCTACACCAAAGCCTTCCCAGCCTACCCCCACCAGCACAGCACTGATGTTGGCAATTGTCGCAATGCAGATCCAGCCAAAATAGATACTCAACGGGAACTGGGTAAACCACCTGGAGGCTGCAGTCCGGGAAGGGTCGTAAATTCCCAGCCGGAGCTGAATAACCAGGAGCGTTAGCAGCTGCAGGAGCATCAGCACAGCCGAAATGAGCAGCCACTCATACACCCAGGCGATGACCCAGGCGCCAGTAGCCAGGTTGTTCAGCACAAACAAGTATCCTAAGCGCAGAAGATCTTTATTTGCCCCGTCTGCTGCATCAGCCTTGAAGGCCTTGACCAGGTGGTAAACGCAAAAGGCTGCCAGGGCAAGGTAAATAAGTCCCCAGATAGAGAAGGTTATGCCGGCGGGTGTAAACAGGGTCGGGTATTTCTCCGATACATCGCCAATGGTTTGGTTGTTCAGCAGCTCCAGCTGGGTCAGTTGCGACGGAAGCAGATGAACCAGGAAGAACACCGTATTCAGGACGGCCAGTAATTTAATTTTTCTCATCTAGATGCAGGTATGTCGTACAGCCAGTAGTGTTACAACACTACGGAAGAACTGCGAGCGGGTATAAGTATACACCGGAAGGCAGGTCCCTTGCCAACCGCGAACTGTAGCAGGAACGCTCTATCTCCACTACGCAGGCCGGCTAGCTTAGCTGACAAACTACCGGAGCAGGGAAGTTGTTTAAGTCTGGATTTGGATCAGGTATCAGAGAGGCTGGCATTAGTGCGGGAAGAACGCTCACACAGCAGCTCAATAAGCATAAAGAACCGGGACAGGGGCCTGAACGCAATGCCGTCCACTGAAGAAAAGGGCAAGGCCACGGACGCTTGAGCGGTCGCCCTTGCGGGGTGCCGGGCAAGTTGCTTTGTTGCTTTGGTCATGGGTCTGTCATCCCCCTACGCCGAGAGCTTTCGGACCCGGAGGTCCGAAAGAGCAGTAGCCGTAAGGGCAGCAAGAACAGGCAACAGGTGCTTCGCCTGGCGGCAACGCTCAGAAGACACAACAAGGACAAAAGAGAACGCTTCAGTGGACGGTACTGGGCATAAACCTATTCCCATAGCAACAGTATAACCTACTGATACCCTGTACGCTCGCAGCGGGCACTAGTGACACGTTCCTGATCACCTCACTCTAACGCAGCAAATATGTTACTGCCGGTTCCTATACTGCTACTCACCCTGCTGAGCCTCTACCCTGTGCAGGAAGATGCCTACAAAGCAAGGCGCGAAGAAATGGTGCAGAAGCAGATCAAAGACAGAGGCATCAAAGACAAAGCGGTGTTAGACGCCATGCGCACTGTTAAGCGGCACCTTTTTGTGCCAAAGGATCAGGCGCCTCTGGCGTATCAGGACAGCCCTCTCCCTATTGGCCATGGCCAGACCATCTCACAGCCTTACATCGTTGCTTACATGACGGAGGTGATCAGGCCAACCCCAAAGATGAAGGTACTGGAGGTTGGCACAGGTTCCGGTTATCAGGCAGCCGTGCTGGCTGAGATCGTGGATGAAGTATATACGATCGAGATTGTGCCGGAGCATGGCAGGGAAGCAGCCGCCCGGCTTAAAAAACTGGGCTACGACAATGTGCAGGTAAAGGTAGGGGACGGCTATGCCGGTTGGGAGGAGCATGCACCCTACGATGCTGTAGTTGTAACCGCTGGTGCCCAATCTGTTCCTCCTCCCCTGCTGCAACAGCTAAAAGAGGGCGGCAGCATGGTGATACCGGTAGGCTCTCCCTATCGTACACAGCAGCTGAAACTTATTCAAAAGAAGAATGGCAAGGCTGTAACCAAAGACCTGCTTCCGGTGGTATTTGTACCGTTTACGCGGGAAAAGCAGGAACAGAAATAACCTTCGGCTAAAACTCTCACGTGAGCAGCGGAAAAGGCGCTCCCTGCATGTGTAAATCCCCTTTACAGGGTGGTCCTCACATCCAACCACCTGTTACCGCTGCGGATGGGTGGGTGGTGTAGCGAGGAGATCCGGGGCTTTGCCATTCCGCCCCCGAGGGAAACCTGTTCGGGGAGAGGGTGCAGGGGAAAGCTGTGGCGAGACAGAGTTCTTAACCAGCCTCTTCTATAGGGTCATCATCTGCATGCGATACTCTGGCCAGCAGTTCCCGGAGCCGCTCGATGTGTACCTTCATTTCCTCAGCCCGGTCTTCCTGCATACTGGCCCAGCGTTTTCTGCCAGAGTCAGAGTCGCTCTGCGAGATGTGCAGCATGATATTTCTTCGCTCCTCCAGGTTGCGCAGCGCTACCCAAAGCGTCTCCTCCAATGCGTCGTTCATGCTGTGCAGCAACGAGCTTTGGTTGAAGGCATGCCCGGAATGGCATCTGTAGCGCTTCATAGTGCCGGGCTGTGAAATCTCCCACAGGCTGCCCCCGCACTCGGGGCAGGTATACTGTGTTCGCTGGCCGGCATTTTCCAGATCTTCTATGCTAGACATGTTACTGTTGGTCATGATACGTTCTGCAATTTGGGCTTCCTGCCATATATCAGAGGGCACAGCTCTGGCGCTGGAAGAGCCGCGCTTTACTAGGTCCGCCAGCAGCTCTCCCATCTCATCCAAAGTAACGACATGGTCTACCTCCACTTTTTGAAGTACATTCTGAGGCAGAACAGGAAACTCTGCATCCGCCGGCGACTGTACTACGGTTATTCCGCCGCTGCGCTTAATGTGCTCCATCCCCACCACCCCATCCGTCATAAAGCCCGTCAGGATAACGCCTGTGGTGTTGGCTCCGTGGTAAGCGGCGGCGGAGCGAAACAGGGTATCGATTGAGGGCCTGAACTGATTTTCGCGCGGGCCTCTTGTCACCAGCATCACGTTCTCCTTCAGGAGCAGCTGCATGTCGGCCTGGGCCATGTATACAGTGCCCGGCTCGATAGGCTTCAGGTGCTCCACCACCTTACAGGAGAGCGTTGTAAACTGCCCCAGGCGCTTTGCCAGGAAAGCCGAAGATGAGTCTGAACTCAGGTGCAGCACGATAAAAACAGAGGCTTCCAGGCTTTCCGGCAGCTTCGCCAGTAGCCGGGTCAGCGCCTGCATTCCGCCAGCTGAAGCACCTATCACGATGATCTTTTTGTTAGTTTCTGCCATACCTAGAGGTTGTTGTGCATAAGATGCCTGTAGAGCGCCCTGTTGAATTTTTGTACGCACCTGCCCGGGCATAGTTGGAAAACGGCCGGCGCAATCGGCTAAGTAATGCTGCACGCTACGTATAAACAGGTAGCAGGTGTTTATACTTAAGATAAGCGGAGACTAGCGCCAGCAAAGGGAATTATGCTCAATTCACCTAAAAAAGCGTACATTAGTGGTTTGGGTAGCTTAATTTTACCGCCCACACAGGATGCAAAAATGAAAAAGGCAGGCAACAGGCAAGAGAAAAAAAGCAAAGAGACTGCTAAGCAGGCAAAAGCGGCTAAGGAAGTTTTTGTTGTTGGTATTGGCGCATCGGCAGGAGGTACACAGGCCATGGGTACCCTCTTCAGCAGTGTGCCCAACGATAGTGTGGCCTACGTGATCGTGCAGCACCTTTCATCCGAGCACCGCAGCATCCTGCGGGACATTGTGGCCAGCCAGTCGGTGCTGGAGGTGGTGGAGGCACAGCACAACATGCCCGTGGAAGTTAACAAAGTATACGTTATTCCGCATAACAAAGAGCTTACCATCAAGCAAAACTATCTGCAGCTTCATGATAAAACGGTTGTAGGCCGCGCCAGAACGATCGATACTTTTTTCAGGTCGCTGGCCGCCGACAAAGGACAGCGGTCCATCGGCATCATCATGTCCGGCACCGGCACCGATGGCACAGAGGGCATCATCGCCATCAAGAAAGCCGGCGGCGTAGTGCTGGTGCAGGACCCGCAGACAGCCAAGTTCGACAGCATGCCACGCAACGCCATCAGTACCGGCTATGTGGATTATATACTGCCCCCGGAAGCGATGCCCCAGGAGATCTTCAACATCGTAAAGGTACTCCCGCTGACCAACAAGGTAACAGAACTGGTCAACAGCGAAACCGAGTCGTCTTTCACGCTCATCCTGGAGATGATCCATGAGCGGACAGGTATAGACTTCAGCAACTATAAGCGCCCTACGATCATCCGCCGCATCAGCCGCCGCATGGCCCTGACCAACATTGTCGGCCTGATCGACTACCTGGATTACCTGCACCTGCACCCGGAGGAGGTGGAGGCCCTCAGCAGGGACTTCCTGATCGGCGTAACAAAATTTTTCCGCGACAAAGGCGCCTATGAGGTGCTGGCCACTGAGGTGGTTCCGGCCATCATCGAAGGCAAGAAAACCGGCCAGCAACTACGCGTTTGGGTGGCCGGCTGCTCCACTGGCGAAGAGGCCTACTCCATTGCCATTCTCATCAGAGAGTACCTGGACAAGGCGGGCAAGGAACTGGAGGTGAAGGTTTTTGCCTCCGACATAGACCGCGAGGCGCTTGACTTTGCCGGCAAGGGCCTGTACCCTCCAAGCAGCCTTTCGGAGGTGTCGGAGGAGCGCCTGAAGGAGTTCTTTGTGGAAGAGGAAGGCAAGTACAGGATCCGGCAGCGCGTGCGCCGCATGGTCATCTTCGCCCCGCATAACGTCATCAACGACCCGCCTTTCAGTAAAATGGACCTGGTCAGCTGCCGCAACATGCTTATCTACCTCAACCCGGTACTGCAAAAGAAGGTGCTGGACAAGTTTCACTACGCGCTGCTGATCGGCGGGTACCTGTTCCTGGGCACCAGCGAGAGTATCGGCGACATCAAGAGCTTTAAAGAGGTAAACAAGAAGTGGAAGATCTACCGCAACATGGAGCCGGCCCATGCCCTGGGCCTGGACACGATCATTAACAGCAGCCTGGGCAGAAAGAGCAACTTTACGGCAGTACAACGCACAGGCCGTGACCTGACCAGCAAGCAGGCCATACAGCAGACCTTTACCGATCTGCTGAACGAAACAATACTGGATGAGTATGGCTATGCCGCCGTTTTCGTGGATGAGCACTACGATGTGCTGCACGGTGAAGGGCGGTTTAAAAATTACCTGGACCTGCCCGAGCAGAACTTCACCTTTAACCTGCTCAAGCTGGTTCCAAGCGATCTCTCTGCGAGCCTGAGCACGCTGCTGCGAAAGGCCGTGCGCGACAGGGAAAAACTTACGGTACGGGGTTTGCAGGTGCGCGACGGGGATAAACTGCGCTACATTAACGTTGTAATAAAGCCCTACCTGTCGGACAAAAAGCACCACCAGCGACTTATACTGGTGGTGTTCAACGAAGACCGCCCCGGCACAACCCTCGACATCGACCCTGAAACGCTGAACCAGAACGACCACTACGACGACCGTATGCAGGAGCTGGAAGCGGAGCTGCAGCACACTAAGGAAGACCTGCAAACGGTGGTAGAGGAGCTCGAGACCTCTAACGAGGAGCTGCAGAGCACCAACGAGGAACTCCTGTCTTCGAACGAGGAGCTGCAGAGCACCAACGAGGAGCTACAGTCCCTGAACGAGGAGCTGCATACCATCAACATGGAGCACCAGTACAAGATCAGGGCCCTGATGGAGCTCGACGATGACCTGAACAACTACTTCCGCAGCACCGACATCGGGCAGATCTTCGTGGATCGCAAGCTCATTATCCGCAAGTATACCCCGGCCGCCACACGCCTGATCAACCTGATCGAGAGTGACATCGGACGTTCTATCTACCATATTTCCAATAACCTGCGCTACGAGCAACTGCTGGAGGACGTGCGGCATGTGATCGCCAGCAACAGAACCATTGAGAAGGAGGTGCAGGACCGGCAGGGCGAGTGGTACCAGATGCGCGTGCTGCCTTACATTACCCAGGAGCACAAGATAGACGGCGCCATCATCATCTTTGTCCAGATCAACGAGCTCAAGAACCTGCAGCTGCTGCACGCCGGCATCCTCGACAGCTCCCCGAATGCCATACTCGGCCTGAAGGCAATACGCGACCAGGCCAACAAGATAACAGACTTCGCCCTCAGGGTCACAAACCACAAGGCGCAGGAGCTGTTAGGCTACGCGGAGAGGGACCTGATCGGCAAGGCCCTTTCGAGGGTAAATTCACACCTGCTGGAAGAAGGCCTTTTTGAGAAGTTCGTGCAGGTAGCGGAAGCGGGTGGTTACCTGGATGTGGAGGTGCTGCAACCCGGGACCGGCACGCCGCAGTGGCTGCATGTGATGGGCGCCAAGTTTGACGATGGCCTGGTGCTCACTTTACAGGACATCACGGAGCGGAAGCTTTACGAGCATACCCTGAAAGAGCAGCAGGAGGAAATCAAAGCAAACGCAGAGCGCTTCCGCACCATGCTGGAGGCCGTGCCCCACATTACCTGGACCAACAAACCGAACGGAGAGAGCAACACCTTCAACAAGTTCTGGTACGAGTACACCGGCCTGAGCCAGGAAGACTCGAGGGGTTGGGGCTGGGAAAAAGCCTTCCAGCCGGATGACCTGAAGGTGATCATGCCTCATTACCTGCGGTGCCTGGAGACCGGGGAGGTGCTCAACGCGGAGGCGCGCATTCTGCGCCGATCAGACGGGCAGCATCGCTGGCACCTGATCAAGAACGTGCCGTTGCGCAACGAGGAGGGTGCTATTGAGCTGTGGATAGGCACCGCCACCGACATACAGGACCAGAAGGACGCAGAGGAGACCAACATACAGTTGCGCCTTTCGCAGCAGCGTGAAATTCTGAATGCTGTGCTGGAAACGCAGGAAACAGAACGGGCCCGTATCTCAGAGGCGCTGCACAATGGCCTGGGGCAACTGCTGTACGCTGCCAAACTGCACCTGGACCAGCTGATACCCGGAAGCGCTGAGCAAAAGGTATTGGTGGAACGCGTAAACCAGCTCCTTTCACAGAGCATCGAGATCACCCGCGACATTTCGCATGAGCTGATGCCATCTGTGCTGAGAACCTTCGGCCTGAAGACAGCCGTAGAGGAAATGATCTCCCTCCTGACCAGCGATAAACTGCGCATCACCTCTGAGATAAGCAACTCCGCAGCGCAGCTGGACTATAACTTAGCTTTGTCCCTGTACCGCATTGTGCAGGAGCTACTTAATAACATTGTCAAGCACTCACAAGCGACAAAAGCCTTGGTAAAGATCACGGTTGAAGACAAAAAACTGTTTGTGCGCATAGAGGACAATGGCATAGGAACCTGCAACGATATGTCTGACAGTATAGCGGGAGGAGGCCTGAAAAGCGTGGAGAACCGGGTAAAGCTGATGGGTGGCAGGATGACTAATTTGTCCGCGGAGGGGAAGGGCTGCGTCTTCGAAATCACTTGCACGGTTTAGGCACAGCCACTACAATACGCAGTAACGGACAGCGGTCCAGCTGTGCTATCCTGCAACCGGACCTTTCGCTCTCCGGAAGGCTGCTGCAACGGCAGCGCTTTATCTTCTACAAAGATACCCTCGCCCTTGCCTGGCGAGGGTGAGCCATGCCACAGCCTCAGACCAGACTCCTTTAGATCATACTTTTATACTGGTGGAACCGCGTGGCGGTACACCACCCGATAAACACGCGCGCCAGAGGCGAGTGAGGGCCCTAGCCATGTTCCCAAACCTGTGTAGCCTGGCATAGAACCAGATGGCAATATTGCGGTGAATACGTAAAGCAGGATTTAAGTACTAGTACTGACACAAAAGCAGCAGAATCATCTGAGATTTGTCCTACTACAAGCAGGCCCCATCAGGCAGGGGTACTGCGAAACTGAACAGACTCTGATGAACAGCCACATACTAGATACCCTTCAGGAATACGAGGATTTGGTAAAGGACGGGCATCTCCAAACGTTTAGCATCCGCCTGGAAGGCAGCTCCCTACTCATTCAGCAGGACGGGGAAACCAGAGAAAAGGAGCTGCTGCTTCCTGAGGAGCTTCACACCACACTCGGTATATTTTTCTCTGGCGTGGAGTCTATCGCATACCTTTCCTTTGACTACACCACGCTCAAAAGCCTGATCAACGCGCATGAGTGCCTGAAAAGAATGAAGGACGAAAGCTAAAGCTATTCGGCCTTACTGGTGCCAATGATCTGATTCTCGATTGCGTACTTGATCAGGTTAGCGGTATTCTTTGCCTGTGTCTTCTCCAGAATATTTTGCCGGTGCGTCTCGATCGTACGTTTGCTGGTGAAAAGCTTATCTGCGATCTCAGCATTCGTGAAACCCTCGGCTATCAGAGTCAGCACCTCTACCTCACGCTTAGACAAACCTTTCTCCTCGCCCTGGGATGTGTTCAGGTATGTATCCGTGCCCGAGGCTCGCTCAAGCATCTTCATCGACAGGTCGCCGGAAATGTATCTGGTGCCCCCTGCCACAAGTTTAACGGCGGCACGAAGTTCATCTTTTGTGGTCGTCTTAAGCAGGTAGCCTGAGGCGCCACTGGCCAGCATCTTCTGCACAAAAGGAAGGCTGTTGTGCATCGTCAGGGCTATTACCTTGGTATCAGGATAGGAGCTGCGGATCCTGTCGGCTGTTTCATACCCATCCAACACAGGCATGTTCACGTCCATGAGGACCACATCCGTAGGATGCTCAGACAGTAAATCGAGCACCTCCTGCCCGTTGTTGGCCTCGCCTACTATGCAGATTTCCGGGTCCTGCTCCAAAAGCAACTTAAGCCCCTGCCGCAGCACTACATGATCCTCTGCTATGATTACCCTTATAACTTTATTCACCATTATTTGTTATCTTAAAAGCCTGCTGCACTGCACAACCCCGCCATTTACCCTACACTTACGCTTTTACACAAATATACCCTTAAAAAATAATATTCCTCTATTATGAATACGAGCACAGGCACCTGTACGTTGGCTCAATGCTACAAAACACAGCGTACACAGGGGTGAGGCCCTCTTGAAGGCGCTGCCTCCTTCCGTTGATACCAATGCCCCATGCCCGCTCTCAAGAAGTCTTCACAACCACCTTGCCAACCGTTTTCCCCCGCTGAAACAGGTGGATAGCCTCATGCATTTGATCAAAGGGGAAAACATGCCCCACATGCTGCGGCTCCAGCTTAAGTGCCTGTAGTTTCCCGAGCAAACCGTGCATCATATCCGTTTGCTCATAGAGGTAGATCAGGTTAAAGCCCATCAGCGATTTATTTTCGGTAGGCAGCCGGAGCGGGTCTATCCTGGGGCGCCAAAGGTAACGCCAGATAAGCCTGGGGTAGTTGGGCCTGGCCCCATGGCTGGAGAAGCTGGCGTTGCCATACACCACCATGCGGCCCATGGGAGCCATGGCCTTCCACCCCTGCTCCAGTACTTTGCCGCCGATGCACTCCATGATCAGGCGCAACGGGCGCTCCTGTAAAGCCTCCCTCAGTTTAACATAAAAATCTTTATCGCGAAGAATTACCGCATCATAGGCTTCCTCTTCGCGCAGAAAGTCTACTTTACCGGGCTGCCCCACGGTGCCGATGGTATAGGCCCCATACTTTTTGCAGATACGGTTGGCCAGAATGCCTACCCCGCCCGCTGCACTGTGGATCAGCACCGTCATGCCCTGCTGCAGGTTACCCAGTTCGGTAAGGGCATAAAAAGCCGTGAGCCCCTGCACCAGGAACCCAGCGCCCTCCTCAAAACTCCACTGCTCCGGAAGTGGGATCACGTAGCGGTGATGTATGTTGAGATGGGACACGTAGCCCCCGAACTTTGTGGCGCCCATTACCCGGTCGCCTACCTTCCACTCCATCACCTCCTCCCCCACGGCTATCACCTCACCCGAAAACTCCAGCCCGGGTATAAAGGAACCCTCCGGGGTGGCGCTGTACAGCCCCTGCATGGCGAATACATCGGCAAAATTGAGCCCGATGGCCTTTACCTCCACACACACTTCGCCGGCCCTGGGGCGCCCCAAGGCTTCCTTTTGCAGCTTCAGGTGATTGATGGAACCTGCTTTGGGCATACGGTATACCTGACGTTCGATCATAAGCTTAAGATTGGTCGGTTTCTGATACATTCTCAACAGGCGGCCACGGCCCACCCGCTAAGTTATAACTTTAGAAGAAAACTGCCGCCGCGCGGCCCTACTCCCGCGGCCCGGTGACGCAGTTTCAGGCAGCACCTGGCAGAAAGCAACTGGCACTCAATGCCGTCCACTGGAGCGTTCTTTTTGTCCTTGTTGTGCCTTCAGAGTGTTGCCGCCAGGCGAAGCACCTGTTGCCTGTTCTTGCTGCCCTTACGGCATGGGGCACTGGCCTGTACCCATGCACGGCGGTAGGGTAAAAAAACTGCCTTACCGATCGAACTTGCCGGACGTCATCCCACCGGGTATCATACAATTACCTTACCCCAGGCAGCGAAAGAAGCCGCAAACAGCAACGTTTCCAACTGAATTCCGTCCAATTATTATTAAGATGATTAAGTGGTATCTCCCTACAGATTACTATGCTCAGAATACTTCTACTCTTTTCAGTTTTACTTTTCAGCATACCTTGTTTCGCTCAGTTCCCCGAAGACAAGCCTGATGATCAGCCATACCTGAAGTTGGGGGGAGCCTTGCGTTTCAACTATAACCTGTCTACCTGGAAAGAGGACCAGCTGGAGCGCGGCGGCGACTTTGGCTATGACATTTTTCGCATCAACGTGGACGCCGCCTACAAAGGGCTCATCCTGAACGCGGAATTCCGCCACTATGCACCGGAGTTTGGCGGCGCGTTCCTGAAGCAGGGCTGGGTGCAGTACAATTTCTCGGAAAGGCAGCAGCTGCAGGTCGGGCTGAACCAGGTGCCATTTGGTATTCAGCAGTATAACTCCAACAACTGGTTCTTTAACATGACCTATTACGTGGGCTTTGAGGATGACCACGACATGGGCGTGAAGTATATCCACGACTCAGGCCGCTGGCAGTGGCAGGCAGCCTACTACAAAAGTGCGGAGGATTTTGTTTTCAGCTCGGCAGAGGCAAGCCCGAACCGCTACTCCTACGACATTACCGGCCGCAACAAGGAAAACAACCAACTGGACTTTAAGGTGGTACGGCGGCTGGGGGACAGCCTGGCGCATGAACTGGGCATCTCCACCCAGGGAGGGCTGCTCTATAACCTCGACACAAGAGAGAATGGAACCCGCTACGCAGGCGCCATACACTACGAGTACAAGACGGACCATAGCCCCTGGAACATTAAGCTGCAGGCCATGCTCTACCGCATCAACCCTAAGTACGCCCCGGGCAACGACCTGAACTTTGTAGAGATGGGCGCCTACGGGGCCAACTACAATGTGGCCAACAAAGGCGAGATTTATACCGCAGGCGTGTCCTACCATATCCCCCTGGAGACCCGCCTGCTGCAGGGCATCACCGTTTATGACAACTACGGCTATTACAACAAGCGGGTGAGCGGCTATGAGAACTCGCACATGAACGTGCTGGGAGCCCTGTGGACGGCCGGCCCCATGTACATCTACACCGACGCGGCCTTTGGCTATAACCAGCCCTGGCTCGGCCCCGAGTGGACCAACGCGTTCACCACCGGCACTCCGGGTGAGACGAGGTGGCACATGCGCTTCAACATCAACATGGGGTATTATTTCTGATCTAAAAACATTACGAGCTCATGAGTAAGGTAGCAAAAAGCGAGACAAAGAAATCCTTCGGGTTAGATGTGAACGGCCCTGTGTTCTGGTCCTCTATCTTTTTTCTGGTGGTCATGATCGTGCTGGTCCTGATCAACAGGGAAAGTGCAGAGGAGTTCTTTAGCACGGCCCAGGCGGCGGTCACCTCCAATATGGGCTGGCTGTTCATACTCAGCGTGAACATCTTTGTGGTGTTTTGCCTGTACATGGCCTTCAGCCGCTTTGGCAGCATAAGGCTGGGCGGGAAAAACGCGAAGCCGGAGTTCAGCACCTCCGCCTGGTTTGCCATGCTGTTCAGCGCCGGCATGGGGATAGGCCTGCTGTTCTGGAGCATTGCAGAGCCGATCAACCACTTCCAGACGCCTCCACTGGGAGAACCGGGCACTCCTGCCGCCGCACGGCAGGCCATGAATTATACCTTCCTGCACTGGGGCCTGCACGCCTGGGCCATCTACGCGCTGGTAGCCCTGGCACTGGCCTACTTTACCTATAACAGAAACCTGCCGCTCACGGTGCGCTCGGCATTTTACCCCTTCCTGGGTGAGCGCATCCACGGCATTGCAGGCCACGTGATCGATATACTGGCCGTGATCGCCACCCTATTTGGCCTGGCCACTTCTCTGGGGCTGGGCGTGCAGCAGGTGGCCGCCGGCCTGAACCACGTCTTCCCGGCCGTTACCAACAACGTTTACACGCAGATTCTGCTCATAGCCATCATCACGGGCATTGCCACAATATCGGTGGTCACCGGTGTCGACAAGGGGGTGCGCATCCTGAGCGAGTGGAACATCCGGATCGCCATGTTCATCCTGCTGGCCGTGCTGGTGCTGGGCCCTACGGTGTTTATACTTGGCTCCTATGTGCAGAACACCGGCTCTTACATCGGCAACTTTTTGCAGCTCTCCTTCTGGAATGAAGCCTACTCCACCCGAAACTGGCAGGGCGCCTGGACCGTCTTCTACTGGGCCTGGTGGATTTCCTGGGCTCCATTTGTGGGTATCTTCATCGCGCGTGTATCCAAAGGAAGAACTGTGAAGGAGTTTATACTGGGAGTGCTCATTGCCCCCTCGCTCCTCTCCTTTCTGTGGATGACCGCCTTCGGCAGCACAGCGCTCCGCGAGACGCTGGCCGGCGACGCCACCATTGCCGAGGCAGTGGCCGCCGACATGTCCACGGCCCTGTTCGTCTTCTTTGAGCAGTTGCCCTTCTCAACCGTACTTTCCGTGATTGGCGTGATCCTGGTGACCGGCTTTTTTGTGACCTCAGCCGACTCGGGCTCTCTGGTAGTGGTCAGCCTTACCTCCGGTGGCAAGCGGGACCCCTCGGTAGGGATACGGGTTTTCTGGGCGCTGTCCGGTGGGGCGATCGCGGCGGTGTTGTTGCTGGGTGGGGGCCTGCAGGCCATGAAAACGGCGGTGATCATTACAGGGCTGCCTTGTGCCATCATCCTGCTGCTGATGTGTTACAGCCTGTACCGCGGGCTGGACGAGGAAGCCGAAGAGGAATCCAAACTGGGCAGGGCGCAGCAGCGCAAAGACTACCAGCAGCTGGTAGCAGAGGTACTGGCCCGGCGCGCCATGAAGCACGAGGCGAAAGAGCCGGAGGAGAGAAAAGACAACACCACTAACAACCCAAAGCTATGATTGCAATAGACGCCATGATGGTCTGCCTCGACCTGAGCGACATAGACGAAAAACTGGTGGCTTATACGCGCACCATCTGCGAGCGCCTGCCGGTGAACAAGGTATATTTTGTCCATAACATCAAGACCTCAGAGCTCAGCGATGATTTCCGGGAAATGTTTGGCGACATAGACCTAAGCAAAGAGATCGAAGGCAACATTGCCGACATTGTAGCCGATCAGTTTGCCAACGCCACCGACTACGAGATACTGGTGAGCGAGGAGCCCAACACTGAGGTGATACTGGCGGACCTGGTAAAAAGGTATAACGTAAAGCTGACGCTGCTGGGCAAACGCATGAGCGAGAAAAGTACAAGTGCCCAGGGCACCAAGCTGCTGCGCATTCTCCCCTGCAGTGTGCTGATACTCCCTGAAACAGCCAGCTTTAACATTACCAGTGTGCTGACGACGGTAGACTTCTCGGATGCCTCGGTACACGCGTTAAGGCTAAGCAAAAGCCTGGCTGATCAGCTGGGGCTGCTCCTTAAGATCATGCACGTATACAGGCTGCCCTCACAGTACTTCCCCCTGATCTCGGAGGAGAAAGCTATCCGCAAGGCTGAAGAACTTGTGAAAGGGAAGTTTGCCGACCTGCAGAAACGGCACCCGGAGATAGAGGGAGTTCCCTATACCCTGGTGCGTGCCGCCGGAAAGACCGTGGCTGAGCGCATTTACCTGCAGCTGCAGAAAGAGAAGCACGACCTGCTGGTACTTGGCCTGAAGGGCAGCAACCCACTCCCCTCCCTGAGCCTGGGCAGCGTACCCACTGAGATCTACAACATGGACATCAACATACCGATCTGGCTGGTGTACTCCGAGGAGGTGATCCGGTAAAAGCAGCGCCCATGAATGAATGAATGAATGAATGAATGGGTGAGTGAATGCTGACAAGAATGGCTGACAGTACAAATGTGCACAGCCTTACCCTACCGCGCTGATCAAGTTCGTGATGCCCGTCACGACCATGTCCACGCCGATGGCCCCCAGGAAAAAGCCGTTGATCCGGAGCAGCAGCTCCATGTTCTTATCGAAGGCGATCTGCACCCGTTTGGAGCGCATGGAGCTGCGGACCTGTTTCAGGCCCATGATCGCCACAAAATTGACCAGCATGATCAGGAAGAGTGCCACCACGCCCTGCCACAGCTGCAACTGCTCCGACATGAGCACCGTCAGGGAGATAGTACCCGCCCCCACCATAAAAGGAAGCGCGATCTCTGAAGCCAGGTCGTGCAGATCGCCTTTGATTTGGATGAACGCCTTTTTCCCCTGCACAATAAAAATGTAGGCAAAGGAGAAGAGCACAATGCCCCCGAAGATCCGGAACGACTCGAAATTGATGCGGAAGACCTGCTGGAAAACAAGGTCGCCCAGCAGCAGGAAGACCAGGAAGATGGAGAAGGAGATCGTGGAGGCCTTCAGGAAAACAGACCGGAAATCGGCATCGGACAGGTCCTTCATCACAGGCTTCAGGTATAGAAAAAGGGCAAAGGGATTGAGCATCACCAGAAAACTGAAAATTGCGGCTATCATAGGTATAACATGTTGCTTATAAAGGTATTTTCGGATAATTCTGAACTTCTACTTCCTTACCGCTACTGCTGTTGAGCAGCCGGCTGGGGCGATTGCGCTGGGCCACTTCTTTTGCCTTGGACAACGCCTGCTCTTCCTCCTCAAAGGCCTGCACCAGCTTGCCCTCGTGGTCCAGCACACACCACTGCTTGTCGTCTTCATGCCACTGCACCCGGTAGGTTTTTACCTGCTCCTTGTGGCGGATCAGGTCCAGGATCACCTTCCCGTCGCTGTAGTTCCCGTCCGGGTACGGCATGGGGAGTAAGGCGAAGAAGATGTAGTACAAAGAAAAGTACGTGAACTGGTAGGTCAGCAGGCCCGGTTCCAGCGTGTTCTCCTCGATCAGGAAAATAACCAGTACAGCAGCGATGGCATTGAACAGGGAACCTCCCAGAAAGATGATCACATTGGCAAAGCGCTGGTGGCGCTCCAGGTTATCAAAGGTACAGAAGCCGTACCAGAAGTAATATTTTCGCACCTCCAGCATACCCAGCCGGAAGAGCACATCACCGGAACCGATACTCACTTTGATGTTTTTGCCCCCCATCAGCCAGGCGAAGAAGACATGGCCTGCCTCGTGCAGGAAAGAAATGACGGGAAGCACCAGAAAGAAGGCCAGGAAGAACTTAGGGATATCATTTACGCCAAACATACCTTAGTAGGTACGGTTTATCAGGTAGTGCTGTACCGTCAAACGCCTTTCTTTTTTGAACAAAGTTTTACTGCTCCTGCTCTTCTGTACAGAAATGTGCCTGCAGCACGAAGTACACCCGCTGCCACCGGCCAGGCGTCAGCGCTTCCGCACAGTAAATTAGGCCACTGTGCCTTTACCTACACATGAATACTGCCTTCACGGTGCAGAGCAGGCAGCCGGATTTGTACTATATTTTACTCCTGCAGCAGCTTCAGGGCTTCTTCATTTCCCTGCTGATGAGCAAGGTCAGTTGCCGTAAGGCCTCGCACGTCTTTAACAGTTTTATCAGCGCCATATTCCAGCATCAGTTTTACCAGCTCGTTACGGCCAAAAAGGGTGGCGAACATAAGCGCCGTACCCCCATTGCCGTTCTGAGCGTTGAGGTCGGCTCCCTTGTCGATCAGCAGCCGGGCTATTTCCGGATAGCCTTTAAAGCTCACGCCCATTAGGGCGGTGTTGCCGCCGGCATCCCGTTCATTGGGGTCAGCGCCGGCCTCCAGCAGTAGGCGTGCTGCCTCCAGGTGTCCGTCGTAACTGGCAATGATCAAAGGGGTAAAGCCTCTGTCATCGGTAATACGCAGGTTGGCTCCCTCCGCAATTTTCTGCTTCAGATACGCGACGTCGCCTTTCCGGGCTGCATCAAAAATCAGGTGCTCCTCACTTGTTGAAGAAAATGTCATGGTTGTAAAGGGTTTCTGTTCTAGAGTACGTACGAGGCATCCGTGCAAATGGCTGCCCCTTTGTAGCATCCGGCACCCTTACGTGCAGAGGAGTGAAGGCAGAGTAGTAAGCGCAGAGGCATGCATGTACCTGAACAGCAAACTATTGGCAGCAGGAAGGCTGGAGTAAACGGACCGGCTAAATTCTGGTGCAGCTCATGCGCTGAGCCCGGGGGCCTAAGGCTACGCCTGCATCATTTCGCTGCAGCTGCCTGGGTAATAGCTGCTGGCAGGGCTATAGAAAAGGTGCTCCCCTTTCCCTCCACACTACTCACACTGATCCTGCCCCCAAAACTCTCCACCAGCTCCTTACACAGCATCAGGCCTAACCCTGTACCTTCCTCTGAAGAGGTGCCCGGGGTGGTGAAGCGGCTGTCCTTAAACAGTTTTAAGACGTTTTCAGCAGAGATGCCTTTGCCCTTGTCGCTGACCAGTAAAGCGGTGCAGGCACCCTGCGCTCTCACCTGTACCCTTACCTCCCCTTCCGGATAGGAGAACTTAATGGCATTTACCAGAAGATTGCGCAGCACAAAACTCAACCTTTCCCTGTCGGCCAGGGCCACCGTGCCCTCCGCGAGCTCATTGACAAGTGTCACCCCTTTCTGATTGGCAAGTGAGGCAGAAAGAGCAATGTTTTCCGCCACGAGCTGCTGCAGGTCTATAGTCTGCGGCTCCACCCGCGACTCCTCCAACTGCGCCTTTGCCCACACAAGCATGTTGTCCAGCATGGCTAGTGCGACCTCCGTGTCCTTACGCAGCAGTTTGAAAATGTGCTTTACCTCCTCTTCAGCCATAGCCTTCACGTTTGCCAGGTTCAAGACGCTCCTGATCGTGTAGAAAGGGCTGCGCAGGTCGTGCGAGATGATTGAAAAGACCTTGTTTTTAAAGCTGTTGTGCCTGGTCAGCTGCTCATTCTGGTCCTGCAGGACGGCAGCCTGCTCTGCGATCTCGTTTTTCTGTAGAATAATCTCCGCCTGCTGCACCTGCATGAGCTGATGTACCTCCTGCAGCTTTGCAAGGGCTGTGCGCAGCCGGCGCCTGCTACCGTAAAGCACCACGATCAGCACCAGCAACAGCACTACCGCCACCCCGCCGAGTATCAGCTGGTTGCGCTGATACCGTATTTCTGCGGTCTGCCTTTCCTTCTCGGCCTTGAGGTGCCTGTTTTCAAGCTCTTTCTGCTCTGTCTCATACCTGGCGGTCAGCTCTGCTGTCATTTTGGTCCTGCTTTCGTCGTTAATCACGGCATTATGCTCCGTGAAAAGCGACAGGTAGTGGTAAGCTTGGTCGTAATTTTTCTCGGCGGCATGGATGGCCTGCAGCAGTCTGGAGGCTTCGGCTATCTTTTTGCTGGACTCCGTTTTCAGGGCCATGTCCAGGCTTTGCTCTGCATACCGGAGGGCTTCACCGGTATTCCCCAAACGCTGGTAGATCTCGGCTATTTTTCCCAGGGAGGCCATCCTGATCATATCGTTCTGAATCTCTTCATTCAGCCGGACCGACTGAAACAGAAAGGGCAGGCCTTTCCCTGGATCACCTGTGAGCAGGTGTAGACTTCCTATGTTATGCAGGCTGACCGCCCAGCCTCTTTTATCGCCGAGTCGCTCCTGCATGCCGGCGGCTTGCTGATAGAAGCGACGGGCCTGCTGGTACTCCCCCTGCTCTTCATATACATTGCCCAGGTTGTTGTACACCTTGCTCAGCCGCAGCGTGTCATGCGCGCGCTGTGCCAGTTCAGCGGCTGCAAGGTAGTGCTGGGCTGCTCTTTCCCTATCCTGAATTTTCAGGTATACATTGCCGAGGTTGATGTACGCCGTCGTAAGATCTGCCGTGTCCTTCGCCAACTCACTGCCTTTTAACGCCTTGTAATGGCTGTCCATGGCTTTGTCGTACTCCCCCATCATCAGGTGTGCATTCCCCAGAAGCGTCTGGGCTTTTACCTGCCCTTTACGGAAACCTGTACCTGCTGCCATTTTCTCCGCACTTGCGGCATAACCTTTCGCTTTCCGGGCATCCGTGAAAAGGTAGTACCTACTGAGCTCACAGTTCAGGAGAACTTTGGCTGAATCTGTTTTTACGCTAGATAGCTCATGAAGCAGGCTGTCCGCTATTTGATCTTGTGCCCGCAGCGTGGCAGGCAGGAGGATCAGGAGGAAAAGGAAAACTCTCGTAAAAAGCAAAGGCGAGGAAGGCAGCCTGCGTGGCTACAAGCTACCTACCCTAAAAGCGTTGCGCAAGACGGTAACGAAGATGCTCATATCACATTCATAGAAACTTCAAAATTAGCAGAATAACAGTTGATTCTTTACCCCTGCTTCAACAATATTTTCACGTTGTGACAGCTGCCTTGCCTACAGGCTTCTTGAGTACAACCGCTTTGTAGGGCAAAGGCCATGGCCGTCTAAATTCATAAAGCGGTCCGCTGGCCTACCTGCTTAGGCCGTATAATGGGAAGGTTAAGCTATGGGAACTCAGAAGTCGCCGTCAGAAAGCTTTCGGCCCCGGAGGTCCTAAAGAGCAATATCTCCAGTTCCCTCTCCCACTGGGAGAGGGTCAGGGTGAGGGGTAGTGCCAATGCCGTCCACTGAAGCGTTCTCATTCGCCCTTGTTGAGTCTTCTGACCAACAAATGCTGGTGAAAACATATAGCAAGGGCGACAACGACAGCGTCAGTGGGCTCTCGCCTTTTTCCTGAGTGGACGGCATTGGGCATAGTATACCGTAAACCCCGAAAGTGCAAAGCATGTAAGGCACCGACTATCAACCGCTCTAAGCTGTGTTCTAGCGGATTTTAGTGCGGATCGGAAGTAGAATCCTTTCCGGCTTTCCCGTTAGGCCATAAGGCTGAGGAGCGGAAGGGGCTACCAAGTATAGCCCAATAATTCCAGAGGTCACGGTAAACTTCCAGCCATGCATAAACCCTAGCCTTATCTGCTACTGTTGATGAAGTACCGCTGTAACAGGTGTGGGCTTGTCCGGCGCAGAAACAGCTGTCGGAGTTTCAGCCTCGCCCTCAGCGGCGATCTTCTGCTCGGCTGGCTGCGGAATTCCTGGCAAAGTGCCGTCCGGAGTGCTTGCATCAGGATCCAGGTAAGGCTCCAGAATAGGGGCCATTCCCTTCAGTACCTGTACGGGCAGCGACGAGGTAAAATGAAAGTCAGCCGATTCTCTGCCTGGCACGAACGCGGTGAGCGTACCAAAGTGTCTGTCGCCGAGCACGAACACAAAGGTAGCCGTACGGTTAATGGCACGCGAGGCAATGCGGTGCCCCCTGGCACTGAGGGTTACCAGTTGGTTGTCTCCCGTACCTGTTTTACCGCCCATGCGGTAGATCTTGCCGTTCGCTTTGGTGAAGCCTCCGCGCAGGCGGCGGGCCGTACCTACTTCCACCACCTCCAGCAAGGCCTCCTCTACGATAGAGGCCACTTCGGGCACCATCACCTGCTCCCCTTTGTTCGTCTGCCACTTAAGCGCCGTTTCATATGGTGTCTGCGTTGCAAACTGCAGATCTTCGATGCGCAGGGTTCGCTGTCGTACGCCGTTGTTTATAATAATGCCCATCAGCTCCGCCAGGGCTTCTGGTCTGTCACCTGATGAGCCTAATGCAGTGGCCAAGGACGGTACCAGCTCCTTGAAAGGATAGCCCAGCTTCTGCCATCGCTGCTGTATAGTTACAAAAGCATCCTGTTCGAGCAAGGTGCGGATACGGGAGTCGCGCGCATTCTTGAAGCGGGTGCGGAACAACCACTTATACACCTCCTGCCGTTCTTCCTTGCTGTCGTCTACCACATCGTACCATTGCGCCTCCGGGTGTTTGAGCATGTAACCGAGCAGCCACAGCTCCAGCGGGTGCGTGCGGGCAATGTAGCCCTGGTCCGGCAGGTTGTAGGCCTCCGGGCCGTACCGCTCGTACAGCTCCACTACCCTGTCGTTCGTGAGTTTTTCTTTAGGGAGGCGGGTTCGCAGAAAGGTATCGAAGGTGGCCAGGTCTTTCTCAGGGTACAGGTAGCGGTGCACGGCCCCCAGCCGGACCGGGTCCTGGCGCAGCCCCTTGACCAGAAGCTCGAAACGCTCATCCGGTGACTTTCCGTTATACTTGCGCCAGAAGCGCCAGAGGTACACCTGGGCTTCTTTATTGGCAAAACGAGTCAGGTACGCCCGCCTTCGCGGGTCACTTCCGTCGCGGATCAGCTTCGTCGGGTTGTCTACCTGCTGGTAGGTAGTGTAGCTCACAATATCGCGCATCAGGCGGACAAAAGGCAGGTTGATCGACTTGAGAAAGGCCTCCCGCACAGTGGGTCTGCGGCCGTTGTCCTTGTTCTGGAAGTTGTGGAAGTAATGTACGCCTCCCCCAGTGAAGAACGCCTCCCGCGGACTCGCTGAGTAGCGGCGTTCCAGCGCAGCGTGAAGAGTTGCCTGCAGGCTCTTGTCTCTGGCACTCATCAGGTACCGGAGCACCCAACGGGTCAGGTGGTCCTGCGGCTCGTTCAGGGCACTTCTCAGGGCCGCCACCGGCTGGTCTGCATAACGGCTATGGATCTCTGCGATCACCTCCAGGTACGTGACCAGAACCCGCAGCTTGGCTGTAGAGCCCAGCTCCAGCTTGCTGCCCTCGTTCATGTCGAAGGGTTGATCGGTGTTATCCGTCTGCACCCGAACCAGGTTGCCGTGGGGGCTGCGCTCAAACAGGGTAAAACTGTACTGCACTTCCTCGGTCCGGTTCGGTGAAAGCATACGCTCCCCCACCACGCCCACGGTACGGGCAAATTCAGGATCGTTCAGTTTTTTAAGATACATACTCACCTGCTCCTGCAGCTCCCGTTGTAAAGTAGTGGTAGCCGAAAGGTCCATCCGGTCCAGGTCGTAGAGCGATTTGCCCAGCATGGCCGACAGGTGCGTGCGAACCATCAGCGTACCCTTGTTCGTCTCCTGCGGCTCCACGACAGGGTCTTCCTTGAAGTCCCGGAAAGGCACATCCTGGGCAAGGCCGGCATCGCGCAGCTCCGGGCTGATGTAGCCGTTATTGGCCAGCAGGCGCAGGTAACTTCCCGTCAGGGCGTTCAGCTCAGGGCGCCCCTCCTTGGCTAAGTAAAAGGATGGCCTGCGCTGCGCGATCATCAGCGAAAGCACTTCCCGCAGCACCTGCCCCTGTGCCACAAGTTTCTCGCCCGTAGCGTCCCGGTCGTTGAGCAGCTCGCTCACTTCCCGGTAGTCCCTGCCAAACCACACCCAAAGGCCATCGGCCAGCCCATGTACCTCCCCGAAGCCAGGGGCAGCAGAAAGCGGCACGGAGTTAACGTAGGAAAGCACGATATCGCGACGTGCCGGATAGGTTTCGGGGCCCTGCTGGTAGGTGCGAATGCTGGAAGAAACCATCTGCCGGATCTTTTCATTTGCCCCGGTTGTTCTGCCCCCCGGCGAATGCCGGAACTTCTCGATCTGAGTGGAGAGCGTGCTACCCCCAATGGTCCTGTATTCCAGCCCGACAGACTTGGCCGCCTCATGCATGATGGCGCGGGTAAACCTTGCCCAGTCTATAGCAGGGTTCATGTTGTGCTTGGCAGTATCTAAAAGCTCCCTGTTTTCTATGAACAGCAGCGATTGTGTGATTAGCGGTGGAATAGACTCAAAGTTAGGGTAAACGCGCTTGGGGTAACGGAACTGGTAAACGGAATCCCCCCGGGCATCCGTGATCTTCAGGCCCGCCTGCATTTTTTCCCGGTATGGCGTAAAGTAACCGTGGGAGGTATAGTTGATCAGCTCCGGTGAAAAGCGTGTCTGACGCTCAATTTCCATTCCGCGGGACTGGACCTGCTCCAGCAGGCGTGGCATGTGTACGTATCCGAGACGCTTGTCGAACGGCCCGTACTTTGGATAAACTATCTGATCGCTTGGACCGGCTTCGAGAGTATAAGTCAGAGTTGTTGCATAGCGCGAGAATTCTTGTGCCTGAAACGATGAGGTACGAACCTCATAAACTAAGACAGCGATGGCGACTCCTACAAACAGGAGCAGCATTCCCAGGAATGACCACTTCAGAATCGACCAACGCCTTTTCTCTTTGCTGTCCTTGCGGGTGAGATGGTAGATGTTGATTACCATTTTTGGACTATTTTAGGTTCATGAATGCGTGGCTTAGTAAATTTTACGTTTACCGGCCTACGAAGGTGACCAAAACAGGTAAAAACATTTTAGCAGAATCCAAGGAATTTTTGAGATCAGGAAGAGGTATCTTAGAATGGTTATACACACAAAACAAGCACACTTACCAATTGTATTACAGCTGTTTAAGCCCGATACCCCGCCCTTAAATCAGAAGCATTGCATCTATCTATATAGCAGAATATCTTCTTAAAGTACAGGAACATAGCAGCGGCAAGCACAGGCAATCAGTGCAAATTGTATGTAGTTAAGAGTTTCACCGTTTCCGAATAATGGCTGTATATCTATTCCTTTACCCACTCTAGACATCCTTTGCCTACAGCACAGCCAAAAACTGAAATGAAACGTACTAAGCCCCTTTCATCTGATGGTGTTATCTTCGCACCAGAAGGGATGTGGGTTCCCACTAACCTGATCGGCTTGATATGGATCTGTGGATGTAAAGATTAGCCTGAAGAAGCAGCTAAAGGCAGTAGTTGTGCCTCCTTTCCTTCATATAAACGCACTATCGTGGCTTCTGTGTATGCCACTACCTTGATGACATTTTCGCTCTATGCGTACTTACTACCTTTTCCTTAAACAAAATTTTAGCTCTGTATTTTTCGGGTGGCTACTTACCTTCTTCTCAAGCTTCGGACAGACCTTCTACATCTCACTGTATGTGCCGGCTATCCTGGAGCAATTCAACTTATCTAAGTCACTCTTTGGCGGCTACTATGCCGTTGCTACCATTATTGCCTCCTTCTTTCTTTTACAGTTCGGGCACCGGGTAGACAGCCGTCCGATAAGGCCGATTACTGTACAGACAGTGCTCCTGCTGTTCGCATCCTGCCTTGTGCTGGGACTGGCCGTGCACCCAGCCATGGTGTTTCTGGCTCTCATCGGCCTGCGGTTGGGCGGGCAGGGCTTTATGAGCCACATCAGCCTGAGTGTTATGTCCCGCTACTTCTCGGCTGACCGCGGTAAGGCGCTGAGTATTTCTTCTATGGGTTATCCGATGGGCGAAATGGTCTTTCCACTTGTGGCAGGCCTGCTCCTGTCTTACTGGAACTGGCAGGTGGCACTGATAACCACCTCCCTTCTCCTGCTCACCATCTTTCTGCCTCTCCGGAAACTCGACCTAACGGCCATGGATGTACCCGCAGATACGCAAGAGGTTTCCGGCAAGGAAAAACGGGCATACTTTAAGCAACTGGTGACCGAAAAGCCTTTCTGGATACTCATACCACCGGTGTTCTCCTTCAGCTTTGTGTTTACCGGGATCTTCTTCTTCCAGTATGTGCTCGCCGGGGAAAAGGGGTGGCCTCTGGAATGGTATGCCATGTGCTTCTCTGGTTATGCAATTATTCGCTTTCTGTTTATGCTTTACGGAGGTATCCTCACCGACAGCCTCTCGGCAAGTAAACTGTTCCCATACTACCTCATCCCCATGATGCTCGGGCTGATCTCGCTGGCAATTGTACCCGGTAAAATCGCCGCTCTGCTTTTTCTCCTGCTAACAGGTGTCTCAGCAGGTATGGGCAGCATCGTAAACTCGGCTGTGATTGCAGAAATGTACGGTACAGACAGGGTTGGCCAGGTACGTAGCCTCTTTTCTATGATCATGGTACTTAGTACCGCTCTGGCTCCCGTTGTCATAGGCTTCCTGCTCGACAATGGAGTTACTGTAAGTCAAATTGGCCTGGGCTGTGCATCCACCTTTGGGCTAGTCACACTAAATAGTTTCCGGATCCGCTTACTTACCCTGCGGGAGGCACATGCCTGATGTGAGACCGATCTCTTTTTCTTCGTTTACCCTTTCCCCAGTACACCCCTTACCAAAGGAACAGCTTCCCTATAGAGATGCAACCTAAGCATGTACGGGTTTTGAGCAAGCCGTGGAACTGTTCTGAAGCAGCTGTTCATGCAGCAGGCTAGCCTCTGCCCCTGCCATCCTCACTTTTTCTGACCGGGCCTGGTTTCCCCAATGAGTCGCCAACAGCTTCCGCCATGCCCTTCTCCCACCCTCCCCTTAAATGCAGCCTGTGTAACCAATGTCACTGAAAAGGGCTGCAGGACTTGCCACCTTTGTATCAGAAAAACAAAGTAGAACCTGAGGCCCCTGCAGCATAGCACTAGAAAATGCAGCGGCCATGCTAAAGCCAATGGATATGCAGGAATTCTGGAACGAACGGTACAATCAAAAGGAAATGATCTACGGAGCAGAGCCCAATGAGTTTTTCAGGCAGCAGCTCGAACAGTTGAGCCCCGGCTCTATGTTGCTCCCCGCCGAAGGGGAAGGCCGAAACGCAGTGTACGCCGCGCAGCAGGGGTGGCAGGTACAGGCCTTTGACTACAGTGCGGTGGGGCGCGAGAAAGCGCTACAGCTGGCGGCACAGCAGCAGGTTAGGATCGACTACCAGCTGACCGATGCGGAACACTATAAAAGCGCCCCTGCGCAGTTCGATGCCGTGGCACTGATTTATGCTCACTTTCCGCCCGCGCTGCGCCAACGCCTCCACGGGCAGGTAACTCAGTGGCTAAAACCCGGCGGTGTGCTCGTACTGGAGGCCTTCCACCCCAGGCAACTGGCTTATACCTCCGGTGGCCCCAAAGCAGAGGCGATGCTCTACACAGCTGGCATGCTACAGGGCGACTTCATGCAACTGCGGATCGAACTGCTTCAGGAGCAGGAGGTCCGGCTTAACGAAGGCCCCTATCACAAGGGCGCAGGCTACGTGACCAGACTCGTGGCACGCAGGCCCTCAACATCATAGCATATCCTTACCTAAAGATCTGGCAATTAAACAACCGAACAGCTACAACAGATATGGAAAAAAAGTTAAAAGTAATGGTACCGGTAGATTTTACGCCGGTTTCCTTAAAGGCAATCGAATTCCTGGGCTTACTCATGGAAAAGGCCGCGGTAGAGGCACACCTGGTGCACATCGTACAGGTGAATCCTGCCGAATGGGCTGGCACTACAGATGCCTCCGACACCATCGACACCCACGAGATAAAAGCGGAGGAGCAGTGGGCGGCACGGCAGTTTGAGGCGCTGCAACAGCAGGAGGGCTTCGCTTTTAAAAGCGACATCATCCATGGCAGCCTCACCACTGACTTGGCCAGGTATGCCTCTCAGCACCATACTGACCTGGTAGTGATGGGAACAGAGGGTGCGGAAGGATGGCTGGAAAAGATCTCCGGATCTGAGGCACAGCACGTGGTACGGCACACGGATGTACCGGTTATCACCATACACCAGCATGCCTCCATTACCCCTATCCATAACATCCTGTGGGTAGCGGATTTTGAGGCGCAAAAACAGCCGGAGCACGCAGTCGCCAGTATCAGGAAGCTACAGCAGCTATTCGGGGCAAAGTTACACCTGCTGCAGATCCTGGAGGAGGAAGACGAACCAAAGGCGCAACGGATAAAGGAAAATATGCAGCGCTTTGCCGACGATCTGCAACTACAGGATTATGCGTTACACCTTCGCCGGGACTATAAGGTACCAGCCGGTGTCAGAAACTTTAACCAGGAAGCCGAGATGGACCTGGTGGTCATTGGAACACACGCCCGCAAAGGAATAGGCCATCTTTTCTTCGGCAGCATTGCCGAGACACTGGTTAACCACTGCATACGGCCGCTTCTGACTTATCACCTAACATAGACCCGGCATATCAGGGGCAGCCCCGGCGAAACCACTTTTATACATACAGAAATCATGCGCACCAGAACAAAGCTGGCAGCGGTTCTCATCACGCTTCTGTGGTGGGGTACAGCTGCCGGACAGGACCACCACAGACCGGAACAGCAGGTACAGACTATAGCAGCAAACGACACTCCAGCGATCAGGAGTATGAAAGAACTGTTTACCAAAGGAGAAGTAGATGGCCATGTCCGCAACTTTTTTATGGCTACGGTCAACCACCGCAGCCTGTCGGATAACTACGCCAATGCCATTGGGGCTGAGATAGGGTTTCGGACAGCCTCTTTTCATGGCTTCCGGGCAGGCTTTGCCGGCCTGTTTACCTACAACCTGTTCTCTTCTAATATAGGCAAACGAGACCCGGTGGCCGAGAAGCACCCGAAGCTGGAGCTGGAGCTGTTTGACATAGAGGACCCCGATAACAAGGCAGACCTGGACCGGCTGGATGAGTTATACCTGGAGTATGGCTCTGCGCGGCTACGTGCCAGGGCAGGGCGTTTCAGCTTCACCTCTCCCCTCATAAACCCACAGGATGGGCGTATGAAGCCCTATTCCTTCCAGGGAATCAGTGTGCAGGTACCCCTACGGGAACAGAACCTACTCACGCTTGCCTGGTTCGACCATTTCTCCCCCCGCAGCACTGTCTCCTGGTTTAGGGCCGATGAAGCGATCGGTATCTTTTCGCCGGGCGTGGATACGGACGGCAACCCGTCAGGCTATCCGCATCACCTAAGCACGGCGGGCGTAGCCGTGGCGGGTCTGCAGCTGCAGCCCGGCAGGCGCCTTAGCACCGAGGCCTGGACGTACTGGATCGAGAACATTTCCAGTACCAGCTACAGCCGTATGGTGGCAGCAGTAACACCCCATGTAAAGATAGGCATTGAGGGCCTCTACCAGTTCCGGGTGGGAAACGGTGGCAACCCGGAGCAAAGCCTCGCCTACTTCCCGGATCAGCGGCAGTGGCTGCTCGGAACCATGCTGGCCTACGAGCCCGATAGCTGGCACCTGTCCATGAACTACCTCCGCATCGGAGCAAAGGGACGTTTGTTGTTCCCGAGGGAGTGGGGCCGTGAACAATTCTTTGTCACATTGCCCAGAGGCAGGCTGGAGGGTACGGGAAATACAGACATGCTGGTGGCGAAAGCCCGCAAACGCTGGTCAGAAAGGCTTTACGCAGAGATAGCCCTGGCCAGATCCTGGTTACCCGCCCCGGAGGAATACCGGCGCAACAAGTATGGCGCGGTCTCCTACTGGGGTTGGGTGGCAGACCTACAGTACATTCCTGCCAGGCCTGTGCTGGAAGGGCTAAGCGTCAGACTGCTCTACGTAGGGAGAATGTCGCCGGGCAAAGACATCCCGCTAAGAGAGATGTACTACAACACCAATTTTCACCACCTGAACCTGGTTACACAGCTCACTTTCTGAAAGCCGATGGTCTGACTGACTTATATCATCTGCAAAAGGCCTGAACATGATCAATATCATCATATTAAAAGCAGATATAATTCAAAATAATCCGTATACCCAATTCTATACAAAGTCCAGGCATTCAACATATTAAATTCAAAAACTTAAAACCTTTGAAACATGGAAGAAGCACCAACCGCTATGCCCAGAATTGGCGACAAGGCACCCGATTTTGAAGCAAACACGACCATTGGCCCACTTAAATTCTCAGAATACAACCAGGGGAGCTGGGTAGTCCTGTTTTCGCACCCGGCCGACTTTACCCCTGTCTGCACCACCGAGCTGAGCGGCTTTGCCCAGGAGCAGGATGAGTTCTTTGCGCAGCACAACACCAAGCTCATCGGCCTGAGCATCGACAGCATCCACTCCCACATTGCCTGGGTGCAGAACGTACGCGAAAAGACAGGTGTATACTTTAAATTCCCGATCATTGCCGACATCGACATGAAAGTGGCAAAGCTCTACGGCATGCTGCAGCCTGGCGAGAGTGAAACAGCGGCCGTGCGTGCCGTCTTTATCATAGACCCGGAAGGAATCATCCGCCTGATCATGTATTACCCGCTGAACGTGGGACGTAACATGGAGGAGATCAAACGCGCGCTGGTGGCCCTGCAAACTGCCGCTGAAAACCAGGTGGCGCTGCCACTGAACTGGCAGCCCGGCGATAAGGTAATCATACCCCCACCCAAAACCCTGGACGTGCTGGACGAACGCCTGAGCAGCAACTATGAAATGGTGGACTTCTACCTGGCCAAAAAGGATCTGTAATCTGCAATACCCAGATGGCAAAAAGGAAGAAAGCTCTTCAGGAAGAATAACACTGGAAATAAATCGCTAAAACAGAAACCCGTTATGTATACGCACCAACAAGTACTCATCATAGGCGGAGGTACAGCAGGCATCATGCTGGCGGCCAAGCTGAAGCGGGAGCAGAAGTCTCTGCACATCGCTATCATAGAGCCTTCCAAGGACCATTGGTACCAACCCGCCTGGACACTTGTTGGGGGCGGTACATACGACTACGTGGACACCCGAAAGGATGAGGCCGAGGTTATCCCCAAAGGCGTTACCTGGGTACAGGACAATGCCACCGCTATTCTTCCAGATGAAAACAAGGTGCAGACTGCCCGCAGCGGCGACTTTACCTACGACTACCTGGTAGTGGCGCCGGGGGTAAAGTATGACCTGGATGGGATTGAAGGACTACGGGAGGCCCTGGAGCAGCCTAATGTCTGCAGCAACTACATTGATCCCCGCAAAACCTGGGGAGTGCTCCTGAACTTTGAGGGTGGCAACGCTGTCTTCACGCAGCCCTCCACTCCTGTCAAATGTGGCGGCGCCCCGCAGAAGATCATGTACCTGGCCGATGAGCACTTCCGCAAAACGGGAGTGCGAGACAAAACAAATATTGTGTTTGCCACGCCAGGCTCCGTCATCTTCGGGGTGAAGGAATTTGCCGAAACACTCATGGAAGTTATCGAGCGCAAGAACATTACCCTAAAGACCTTTTACAACCCCGTAAAAATTGACTATCAGAAAAATGAGATCCACTACAAGTGGGTAAAACCCGGCGAGAACAAGTGTGTGATCACGGAGGGGAACACCCTACAAGAGCACGCCGTCAGCGACGACACCATCGTGATGCCGTATGAGATGCTGCACATCGCCCCACCCCACGTGGCGCCTGACCTGGTGCGCGACTCCACCCTGGCGGTTCAGGAGGGGCCGAACAAAGGCTGGCTGGATGTGGACATCCACACCCTGCAGCACAAACGCTACCCGAACATCTATGGCCTGGGAGATGTGGCGGCACTGCCGACAGCCAAGACAGGGGCCGCCATACGTAAACAGGCTCCGGTGGTAGCCGAGCAACTGCTGGCCCGGATCAGGCACACTGCCAAGCCAGAAGAGCAGTATGAGGGCTACTCCTCCTGTCCCCTGGTAACAGGCTATGGCAAAATGCTGCTGGCCGAGTTCAAGTATGACAATATCCGCGACAGCGATCCCTTCATCAGCGCGTTCGTAGACACCACCAAAGAGCAATGGAGCATGTGGCTCCTGAAAAAATACGCACTGCCCTGGATGTACTGGCACCTGATGCTGAAAGGCCGCATCTAAGCTGCACTTCTCTGTGACAAACGTCACTGAACGGCACCCCGGGACACGCTATTTTTACATGAGTTTGGAGGACGCTCCTGACTTACAGGATTTAAGGAACCATAAAAAAGAAGACTGATGAAAATACAACAGTTTGAAGACAAAGGACTAGCCCAGTACGGATACGCCATTTTAAGCGAAAGAACCGGCGAGGTTGTGCTGGTAGACCCGGCGCGTGACCCGCAGCCTTACTACGATTTTGCAAAGGCCAACAACGCCACCATCGTAGGCGTGATCGAGACGCACCCGCATGCCGATTTTGTAAGCTCCCACCTGGAGATACACCAGAAAACAGGCGCCACGCTTTATGCGCACAGCATGGTAGGAGCCGATTACCCGCACAAAGCTTTTGACGAGGGGGAAGAGCTGCAGATAGGGGAAGTAAAGCTTAAGTCGCTGCACACGCCGGGCCACTCCCCTGACGGCATCAGCATTGTGCTGGAGCACGAAGGGAAGGACAGGGCCGTGTTTACCGGCGATACGCTGTTCATCGGCGATGTAGGCCGCCCGGACCTCCGGGAAAGTGCCGGCAACATCACGGCCAAGCGCGAGGAGCTGGCCCGCCAGATGTACCACAGCACCCGCGAAAAGCTGATGAAGCTTGATGACGAAGTGGTGGTGTACCCTGCCCACGGAGCAGGCACCCTTTGCGGAAAGGCGTTGAGTGAGGCCAACAGCAGCACCATCGGAGCGGAAAAAACCGGGAACTACGCCCTGCAGAAAATGAGCGAAGATGACTTTGTGAAGCTCCTGACGGAAGATCAACCTTTTATTCCGAAATACTTCGGATACGATGTGGGGCTAAATAAACAGGGAGCCCCTGCTTACGAGCCAAGCCTCAGGGAGGTAAAAAGGCTGGAGAAGAACTTCAGACCGGAAGACGGAGCCGTGATCGTGGATGCCCGCAGGGAGAGCGTCTTTAAGAAGGGGCACTACAAGGGAGCGATCAACATCCAGAACGGAGGTAAGTTCGAGACCTGGCTGGGAAGCATCGTGGACCCGAAAGAAAACTTCTACCTGCTCGCAGACAGCGAAAAAGAGCTGGAGGAACTCATCACCAAAGCGGCCAAGATCGGTTACGAGCTGCTGATAAAAGGAGCCTTTGTACTGGAAGAGCAACCATCGGTATCTTCGCCGGAAATAGACGTGGAGGATTTCCGTGCTCACCCGGATCAGTATACCGTGCTGGATATTCGCAATGCCTCCGAGGTAAGAGGCCAGGGCATTTTTGAGCACGCCATCAACATACCTTTGCCTGAGCTGCGTGAGCGGGTACAGGAGATCCCGGCTGACAAACCCGTTGTGGTGCATTGTGCCGGTGGCTACCGCTCCGCAGCCGGAAGCAGCATCGTAGAGGCCGCACTGCCCGAGACCAAGGTGCTGGACCTGAGCGAGGCCATCAAAACGTTCCAGAACGGCCAGAATAAGTAGTAGTCTCTAACTGAAGCCAGTACGGGCACTAACCAAGTGCCCGTACTGGCTTTTTTATCAGAATCCGTATATTTAAACAGCCTCAAGAGACGAGGCCAGTGTTTGATCATCATCTAACTTACACCACCCCAAACGAAACACCTTTACAGCAGCAACAATCCTATGGATACCTTACAAAAAGACGACATACTAAAACAGTTCCCGCAGTTTGAGCAGCCGCTGCTGGAGGAGATCTTAAGCCAGAGCACCATCAGGCAAGTGCAGGAAGGCGAAGAAGTATTGCGTACAGGCCAGTATATACGCTCCACGGTACTGCTGCTAAGCGGACTGCTAAAGGTATACCGCGAAGACGATGAAGGCAACGAGTTCCTGATGTATTATCTGGAGCCAGGCGATGCCTGCGCCCTCTCCATGATGTGTACAGCCCGTAACGAGCAAAGCCAGATCATGGCCAAGGCGGTAGCGCCCTCCGAGGTTATCCTCATCCCGTCACACTTATCGGAGCTGTGGCTGGGTAAGTATAAGAGCTGGCACAACTTCGTGATCGCTTCCTATCGCGAGCGCTTTGAAGAACTTTTGCAGACACTCGACAGCATTGCCTTCAAGGGGCTGGATGAGCGCCTGCTGTTTTACCTCAAGCGCCATGTCAAAGTAAGCGGAAAACAGGTCAGGCTGTCGCACCAGCAGATAGCCGACGAGCTGAACAGCTCCCGTGAAGTGATCTCCAGGCTCCTGAAAAAGCTGGAGCAGACTGGCGCTATTACCCTCCACCGCAACTACATCGAGGTGCACGACCTGGACCTGGTGTGAGGAGTGGACGCCATTAGAGGTGTAGTACGGAGCAGGCAGCACGGGAGCGGAAAGGCAGATAAAGATCACAGGGAGAAACCGGCTAATGCCTTCCGTTAACCGGTGGTATGGGCTCTTCCGCTATGCCGTCATGATACTTATGTCGTGGTCGTGCTACGCAGCAAAACCCGGAAACCCTCAGCCAACGCTCCTCCCCCTCTGTGACATCAGTCACTGAATGCGGCTGACACAGCCTGTACCTTTGTAGCAGATCTAAAAAACACAACATACAAATGGAAATACTTGGATACTTTGCGGCCCTGGTCATCGGGCTTTCGCTTGGTTTGATCGGCGGAGGCGGCTCCATACTTACCGTGCCGGTGCTGGTGTACCTGATCGGGCTAAGCCCGGTGATCTCTACCGCATACTCGCTTTTTATCGTAGGCCTGACCAGCCTGGTGGGCAGCTACAAGTTCTATAAAAAAGGACTGGTGAGCCTGAAAACGGCCATTGTCTTTGGCATCCCTTCTATTGTGGCAGTGTATGCCACCCGGCGCTACATTGTGCCGGCCATACCGGAGAACATCTTCTCTGTTGGTGATTTTATGGTTACCAAAGGCGTCCTGCTCATGCTGCTCTTTGCAGGACTGATGGTGTTTGCCTCCATCAGCATGATCAAGAAGAAAAAAGAGCCAGCCAAAGCCGTGGACGAGAACATTGACAAAGAACTGGACGTGGAGCATGCCGATCCGAAAGAAAAGCATCCAAAGCCTAAGTTTAACTACGTTGGTATCTTGGCAGAAGGGCTTGTGGTAGGTACCCTTACCGGGCTGGTAGGTGCCGGCGGGGGATTCCTGATCATTCCGGCGCTTGTACTGTTCAGCAAGCTGGACATGAAAATGGCCGTGGGCACCTCGCTCCTGATCATTGCCGCCAAATCGCTGTTGGGCTTTATCGGCGACATTTACAACTACGAGATCAACTGGTTGTTCCTGGCTATTTTCTCCGCCATCTCCATTGTCGGCATCTTCATTGGCTCCTTCCTTTCCACCAGAATACACGCCGATAAACTGAAGAGCTCCTTCGGCTGGTTTGTACTGATCATGGGTATTTACATCATCCTGAAAGAAATTTTCTTCTCCTGAGCCGCAGCGTGACCTAAGTCACTGAATCCGGACAGGCATCTTCCGAACTTTGTCATGTTATCAAACCTTAAGGTGACACAAAAGGAGATAAAATAACCCAAAACCCAATAACCATGAAAGTAGAACAGATCTATACCGGCTGCCTGGCGCAGGGGGCCTACTACATCGAGAGCAAGGGCGAGGTCGCCATCGTGGACCCGCTCCGCGAGATCAAGCCCTACCTGGACAAGGCGGAGAAGGACGGAGCAAAGGTCAAGTACGTGCTGGAGACGCACTTCCACGCCGACTTCGTGTCCGGGCACGTGGATTTGGCTAAGGCTACCGGCGCGCAGATCGTATTCGGGCCGAATGCGCAACCATCTTTTGCCGCGCACATAGCACAGGATGGGGAGGAGCTGCAGCTAGGCGAGGTGACGATCCAGGTGCTGCACACGCCGGGCCACACCATGGAGTCCACCACCTACCTGCTGAAAGACGAGAACGGGAAAGACCACGCCATCTTCACCGGCGACACGCTCTTCATCGGCGACGTGGGCCGCCCGGACCTGGCCGTCAAGTCCGACCTGAC